>CAYWDR010000196.1:0-6498 GCA_964457075.1 uncultured Solibacteraceae bacterium | reverse complement strand
ATCTGCGCCAAGTGCAGCCACGGTGACACCCTCCACATCAACCTCTACCCCGGCAATATGCAGGAGTGTTTCGAGTTCTCCGGCCAGGCTTTCGATCTGGCGGAGCGTTTCCAGACACCCATCTTCGTCGTGACCGATCTGGATCTCGGCATGCAGAACTGGGCCAGCGATCCCTTCCCCTACCCCACCAAGCCCTACGATCGCGGCAAGGTGCTGGGCGAGAAGGAACTGAATGAAGTCAAGGACTGGGGCCGCTACAAGGACGTGGACGGCGATGGGATCCCCTACCGCACCCTGCCCGGCACCCCCGGCGGCAAGGGCGCCTACTTCACCCGCGGGTCCGGACACAACGGCTACGCCCAGTACTCCGAAAAGCCCGAGGATTACCTCGCGCTCGTCGATCGCCTCCGCAAGAAGTACGAGACGGCCAAGTCCTACGTGCCCAAGCCCGTCTTCCGCGACCTCGGTTCCGAGAAGGGCGTCCTCGCCTTCGGTTCCAGCGATCCCGCCGTCATCGAGGCCCAGGACATCCTGGCCCAGGGTGGTCTGAAGCTCGATTACTTGCGCCTGCGCGCCCTGCCCTTCACCGCCGAGGTGGACGCCTTCATCAAGGAGAAGAAGGTCATCTACGTGGTGGAGCAGAACCGCGACGCCCAGATGGCCGCGCTGCTGAAGGAGTTCTACCCCGAAGCCGCCACCAAGTTCAAATCCGTCCTCCACTACGACGGCTTGGCCCTCGATGCCAAGACCGTGGTGGATCAGATCAACGCCTTCGAAAAGTCTGGCAAGTAAGCGAGGAGTTTGAGATGACGACCGCGACCCCCGCCCCTACCGCTCCCATCAACAAGATCGGCCTCACCAAGCAGGAGTACGTGGGTGGCAAGTCCACCCTGTGCGCCGGCTGCGGCCACGACAGCATCACCGCGCAGCTCGTGAACGCCGCGTGGGAGATGAACATCGAGGCCTACAAAGTCGGCAAGTACTCCGGCATCGGCTGCTCCTCCAAGACGCCCGCCTACTTCCTCAACCAGGCCTGGGGCTTCAACAGCGTCCACGGCCGCATGCCCGCCGTGGCCACCGGCGCCGCCATGGCCAACAAGGGCCTGATCAACATCGGCGTCTCCGGCGACGGCGATTCCATGAGTATCGGCCTGGGCCAGCTCTGCCACATGATCCGCCGCAACGTCCCGATGCTCTACATCATCGAAGACAATGGCGTGTACGGCCTCACCAAGGGGCAGTTCTCCGCCACCGCCGACAAGGGTTCCGTGCTCAAGCACGGCGCCGTGAACCGCCTGGAGCCCATCGACCCCGTCACCCTCGCCATCGAGCTGGGTTGCGGTTTCGTGGCCCGCTCCTTCAGCGGCAACCCCAAGCAGATGAACGCCATCTTGAAGGCCGCCATGGCCTACAAGGGCACGGCCATCGTCGACATCATCAGCCCCTGCGTCACCTTCAACAACCACGACAGCTCCACGCGGTCCTACAAGAACGTCAAGGACCACGAGATGCCGCTCCACGAATTGAACTTCGTTCAATTCGCGGAATTGGAGCAGGTGGATATCGAGCCCGGCACCGCCGAGACCGTCACCTTCCCCGATGGCTCCAAAGTGGCCTTCCGGAACGTGCACGAGGGGTACGATGCCACGGACGCCCTCTCCGCCATGCGCGCCATCAAGGAAAGCCACGCGAGTGGTGAATTCCTCACGGGTCTGCTCTACATCAACCCCGAGAAGCCCGATTTCAATACCCTCCTGAACACCGTGGAAACCCCCCTCGTCCACCAGGATCTCGAGAGCCTCCGCCCCTCCAAGGCCGTGCTCGACGAGATCATGGAGAGTTTGAAGTAGAGGGTTTTCACTCCCTAAAGAAAACGCGGGCCGTTTCGGCCCGCGTTTTCTTTAGGGGTTGGGAGGGATGGGGAGGGGTGGGCCATTGGCTTGGGTTGGTGTAGACTTAGGATTCCCTTGGGGCTGTAGCTCAGTTGGGAGAGCGCGTCGTTCGCAATGACGAGGTCGTCGGTTCGATCCCGATCAGCTCCACCAAGGTCTTCTGTACGGCGGCTTCGGCTGCCGTACTTCGTTTAAGCCCGACGACCTCACCTTTTCTAGGTTCGAGGTCGTCCCTCCACATATCGCACCCTGCCCCGCAGGGTGCTCCCCCTCGCTTGGACCTCGCGGTCCTGCGCTCTGGGAGGCGGAGCCTCCAATCCCGATCAGCTCCACCAAGGTTTTCTGTGCGGCGGCTTCGGCTGCCGTTATTTGATGGGCCACATTTTGTGGACGCCTCTGCGGCAAGACCCAGGCGCTACGCGCCCTTGGGCCGCGAGCGGCCCAAGATCCGGGGTGGGGTCCTGTCGGCCCCTCGAAGGGCCGCCGGGGCCCCGCCCCGGATTGGGGTCTGGCCGCTCGGATGGGTCGGCGGGCCTCTGCGCTCTCTGCGTGGCGCGTAGCGCCCTCTGCGTTCCGCTTTTTACCCCTGCACCATCGAAAGGGACCGATACGCGCCCCGAGCCCCTTTTCTTCCCCGGAACTTCACGATGAACCGGTTTCTTCCATCGGGTCGTGGTGTCGTCCTGTTAAGAGCTTTTCCTTGTGCCTTCGTGCTGGGGGGCCGTTAGGCACTCCAGGGGGCCCCCGTGAAGCTCTACTCCGCGGCCATCATGCTGTTCCTGATCATGGACCCGCTGGGCAACGTCCCGCTGTTCCTGTCGACCCTGAGGCACCTGCCTGTGAAGCGGCGGCGGATGATCATCGTGCGGGAGCTGGTGATCGCTTACGGGGTGATGATGCTGTTCCTGTTCTTCGGGCAAGGGATGCTGGACGCGCTGCAGTTGAAGCAGGAGTCCATTAGCATCGCGGGGGGAATCATCCTGTTCCTGATCGCCTTGAAGATGATCTTCCCGCCCGTGGGGGAGAAGCCTGAGGAGGCCGTGGAGGCGGAACCCTTCATCGTGCCGCTGGCGATCCCGCTGGTGGCGGGGCCTTCGCTCTTGGCCGCGCTGCTGCTGCTCGTGTCGCGGGAGCCGCACCGGATGTTGGAGTGGTGGGGGGCCATGACGGCGGCGTGGGGGGTCTCCGTGGTGATCCTGCTTTCCAGCTCCGCCCTGCACCGGCTGCTGCGGGAGCGGGGGCTGGTGGCCCTGGAGCGGCTCATGGGCATGACCCTGGTGACCATGTCCGTGCAGATGTTCCTGAACGGGCTGGCGGAATACCTGGCGCGGGCACGGTAAACCAGAAGGTAGGGGCCGCATGGGAAAGATCACCACGAAGGCACGAAGCCGCCCTTCGGGCGCACGAAGGGCACGAAGGGGCGCCGACCCATTCCTGCCATCCCCTTCTGGGGCGGCACTTGGCGGGGCTTCAAGGGCCCGCCAAGTGCCGCCCCCGAAGGAAGGTCCAGCTTCGCTGGACCTTGGGCCTGCGGCCCGGATGGCTTTGTGACACTCGCCCGGGGAGTGCTGCGTGGCCTTCGTGCAGGCGCGTAGCGCCCTTCGTGCCTTCGTGGTGATCTTTCGCTGTTGCCCTTATTTGAGTTCGCTGAACTGCGGCCGGTAGGTCCGGCTCAGTGTTAGGCGTGTGCCGTCGCGCATGATCACGAGGTAATCCCCGCTGCTCCAGGGCTGCAGCTCCTTGATGTAGTCCATGTTCACGATGGCGCTGCGGTGGATGCGGCGGAACTGATGGGGATCCAGCTTCTGGGACATGGCGTTCATGGTCTGGCGGAGCAGGTGGCTGCCGCCTTCGACGTGAAGCCGCACGTAGTTGTCCTCGGCCTCCACCCATTGCACCTGGTTCACCTTGAGCAGGGCCTGGCGCTCGCCCACGCGGACGAGGATGCGCTCCAGGAAGGGCTGATCCTTGCGGACCTCCGTGAGCAGATCCTCCATCTTCTGGGGGTCGCCGTTCTGCTTGCCCTTGCCTTCGCGGATGCGCTGGAGGGTGCGCTGGAAGCGCTCCTTGTCGAAGGGCTTGAGGAGGTAGTCCACGGCGTTCACGTCGAAGGCATGCACGGCGTACTGATCGTAGGCGGTGATGAAGATGGTGGCGGGCATGCGATCGGGGCCCACGGCTTCGAGCACGCCGAAACCATCCAGCTCGGGCATCTGGATATCGAGGAACACGAGGTCGGGGTTGAGCTTCTCGATGGTCTCCACGGCCTCAAGGCCGTTGCTGCACTCCTGCAGCACCTCGATATCGTCCTCCCCCTGCAGCATCTGGCGGATGCGCTGGCGGGCCAGAAGTTCGTCGTCCACGATCAGGGCACGTAGACTCATGCGACCACCTCGATCTCGCCCGAATCGGGCGTGGAGAAGGATAGCGGGAGCCGGACCCGGGCGAGGGTCCCTTTCCCAGGGATGCTGAGGAGCTCGAAGCTCTGCGTCTCGCCATAGAGCAACTGCAACCGCTGGCGGGTATTGCCGGTGCCGATGCCGTGGCCGGGACGGGGGCTCGTCACGAAGCCGGGGCCGTCATCCTCCACCTCGAGGCAGAGCATCCCCTCCTCGGTGCGGGCCCGGACGCCGATGTGTCCGCCGGTGGCGCTGGCGCCCACGCCGTGCTTGATGGCGTTTTCCACGAGGGGTTGCAGCACGAAGCTCGGCACGCGGGCGGGGGACAGCTCCTCGGGTATCTCGATGCCGATGGTGAGCCGGTCCTGGAACCGGAGCCGCTCGATGGCCAGGTAGCGCTCCAGGAACTGGGCCTCCTGGGCCAGGGTGACCTCCTGCTGACCGCTCTGATCCAAGCTCAACCGGAGCAGATCCCCCAGCCGGGCGATCATGCGGTCCGCCAGTTCGGGATCGATGTGGATGAGGGCCGAAATGGAGTTGAGGGTGTTGAAGAGGAAGTGCGGCTGCAACTGCATGCGGAGCGCCTGGTTCTGGGCCTGCATGAAGGCCTTCTCCAGCTGGGCGGCCTCCACCTCCCGTTTCTTGAAGCGGCGGTGCGCCATGACCATGTGATAGGCGCTGAGCAGCGCCAGCATCACGAGGAAATTGGTGTGGAAGTAGCGTTTCAGGAAATCCTCGAACCCCAGCCAGAACCGGGGATGCCGCAAGGACTCGAAAAGGTTCCAGTCCAGCAAGGTGCCCCGTTCCAAGCGCGAAAAGGCGATGGCCACCAGAAAGGTGCCGAACAAGCCCGCCAGGGTGGCCACGAAGCTGGCGCCGAGATGGAGGCTGAGCACGCGCCAGCTCCGCCAGTCGGCCCACTGGAAGCCCTCGATGGGAAAGCGCCTGGCGACGGCCAAGAGGCCGAAGCCCAGAAGCGCCCAAACGAGGATTTGGGCGAGGTTCATCTGCAGGAGCATGAACCAGTCCATCAGCCAGCTCGTCTTGGTGCTCCTTAGCGCCAAATCCCAGGTGGTGTTGTAGACGGCCAGGAGGCTCCAGCCCCCCCAGTACCACCACCACTGCCGCCGATCCTCGAACATGGATTGATTGTGGGGTAAACCCGCGGGGATGCTAACCCCGGGGGGCGAGGGGCCCGAGGGCCGGGGCGAGGCCCTTTGTCCGGTACCCTGGTCCCATGATCTCCAGGCTCCGCGGCGAACTGATTCAAAAGCTTCCCCACCAGGCGGTGGTCGAGTGCGGCGGCGTGGGGTACGCCTGCGCCATCAGCCTCAGCACCTACGGGCTCCTGCCTGAAGTGGGCCACGAGGTGGTGCTCCACACGGAAACGATCCTTCGGGAGAACGACCTCAGCCTCATCGGCTTCAGCGGCGCCCAGGAACGGGAGCTCTACCGGCTGCTCGTGAAGGTGGATGGCGTGGGCCCCAAGCTCGCCCTGGCAGCCTTGGGATCCATGCCCGCCGACGAACTCATCGCCGCCCTCCGGGGAAGGGATGTCACCCGCCTCACGCGCATTCCCGGCGTGGGCAAGAAGACGGCCGAGAAACTCTGCTTCGAACTCAGCGAAAAGATGGGCGGCCTCTCGGGCCTGGAGGGCCTCGGGGTCTCCGCGACCCCGGCGGATCGCTGGGAATCGGATCTGCGATCGGCCCTCACCAACCTCGGATTCAAGGAGGATTCGGTGCTCCCCGTCATCGAGAAGATGAGATCGGAGAAGCCCGCCCTCCCCGAGGCCATCCGCCAGGCCCTCAAGGCTTTGCAGCGATGATCCTCGCGACCTCCCCCATGGTGGGTCCCGCCTTGGAAGCCTTGGCGGCCCATCACGCGGTCCGCATCCTCCCCTTCCGCTCCGAGGCTTGGAACGCCGCCCTGCCCCAGGCGCGGGCCCTGCTGGTGCTGCTCTCGGAACCCCTCACCGTGGAAGATCTGGATCGCGCGCCGGAGTTGCGTGCCCTAGCCACCTATTCCGTGGGCGTGAACCATCTGCCCGTGGCGGCGTGCGAGGCCCGAGGCATCCGCGTGATCAACACGCCGGGCACCCTCACCGACGCCACGGCGGACCTCGCCCTCGCGTTGCTGCTCGCCCTTACCCGCCGGATCGCCGAGGGGGAGGCCCTCGTTCGAAGCGGGCACTGGAAGGGCTGGGC
>CAYWDR010000195.1:0-6499 GCA_964457075.1 uncultured Solibacteraceae bacterium | reverse complement strand
TGATCCCCCTCTGGGCGTGGTGGCAGGTGCGCCGCCAGGTGCCGGATTTCGAGGCGCCGCGCATCCCGGGGCTGAAGGGCGTCGTGGAGGTGAGGGTGGATGCCCGGGGCGTGCCCACCGTGATGGCCCAGGAGCTGCTCGATGCCCTCCGCGTGCAGGGGTATCTCATGGCCCGGGAACGGATGTTCCAGATGGAGCTGCAGCGCCGCGCCGCCGGCGGGGAGCTGGCGGAGATCGCCGGGGAGGCGGCCCTGCCCCTGGACCGCATGCACCGCACCTATGGCTTCGCCCAGGTGGCGGAGGCCGCGGTGGCGAAGTTATCCAAGGATGACGCCGAGGCCTTCACCGCCCTCAGCGATGGCGTGAACGCCTTCATCACCTCCCATGAGGGGCGGTGGGGGCTTGAGTTCCGCCTCATGGGGTTCAAGCCCCGGCCGTGGACGACGGCGGATTCGCTTCGCACCCTCCTGCTCATGCACGAGGACCTCTCCACCTCCTGGAAGGTGGAGCTGATGGCGGGACGCCTCGCGAAGCTGCCCGCCCCGACCCGGGACTTCCTCATGCCCCGCGTGGTGGAGGGGGACGGCCCCCTCTGGCCCGACGCGAAGCCCGAACCCCGGCCCAGCACGGAGGAATTCTTCGCCGTTCCGCCTCCGGCGGGTTCCGATTCGCCCGAACTCCGCCGCCGCCCAAAGGCCTCTCTCGAAGGGCTGCCCTTCGACCTTCCCATGGGGAAGGGCCTCGGATTCCGGGCCGAGGGTGCCGGCAGCAACGCCTGGGCCGTTTCGGGCCGGCGCACCACCACGGGCAAGGCCCTCCTCGCCAACGATCCCCACCTGGGCCTCCAGGCGCCGAACCTTTGGTACCCCATGCGGATCCAGCTCGCGGGCCGCTACGTTCAAGGCGCCGCCCTTCCGGGCCTGCCGGGCATCATCATCGGCCACAACGACCGCATCGCTTGGGGCTTCACGAACCTGGGCACGGATGTGCAGGACCTCTACGTGGAGAAGCCCATCAGCCTCCGCCGGGAGCGCATCCAGGTGAAGGGCGGCGCCGGGGAACTGTTCGAGGTGCGTGAGGGCGCCCACGGTCCCCAGGTCGAGGAAGGCCACAGCCTGCGGTGGGCCGCCCTTGAACCCGCCAATCTGAGCATGCCCACCCACCACCTCTTCGCGTCGGATTGGGCCGGCTTCAACGCCGCCCTGGATCGCTTTCCCGGTCCCGGTCAAAACATCGTCTATGCGGATCGGGAGGGCCACGTGGGATGGCGCGCCACGGGCCTCGTTCCCATCCGCCGCGCGGGGGACGACGGCAGCCTTCCCCGGCGGGGGGATGATCCCGCCAACGATTGGAAGGGCTACGTGCCCATGGCGCAGATGCCCCGGGTGCTGGATCCTTCCGCGGGCTTCGTGGTGACGGCCAACAACCGCACGGTGGGCAGCTCCTTTCCCCATCCCGTGGCGACGCAATGGGCCTCGCCTTCGCGCGTGCGCCGCATCCGCGAGCAGTTGGAGCGGACGAAGGAGCTGGATCGCGCCGCCATGGAGCTGCTCCAACGGGACGAAGTGAGCGTCTCCCACCGGGAGCTCATGGAAGCCTGGCATCCCTTCCTGCCTGAGGATTGGAAATCCAGGTTCCTGGCCTGGGACGGCGCCGCCAGCGCCGAGGGCACGCTATTCCCCGAGGCCCTGGCCCTCAATCAAGCCCTTCGGGCGGCCCTGCTTCAGAAGCTGCTGGCGGGCACCGGCGTGGAGGTGGGCCACTTCGCCTGGTTCAATGGCGAGGCCATGCTCATGGCGGCGCTCAAGGCCCACCCCGAATCCTGGAAGCGGGCCGGGCTCGGCGACAAAACCACCTTCCTCGCGGCGGTGGTGGAGGAGGCCCGCAAGACTCCGGCGAAACCATGGGGGGAGGTGAACCAAGTTCGCATGCGCCACCCCCTCGGCCGGGGCGGCGCCGTGCTCGCCTGGATCTTCGATCCGCCCAAGGCACCCCTCGGCGGCTCCACCCGAAGCGTGCGCGTCACCGCGCCCGCCTTCGGCCAGAGCATGCGCATGGTGGTGGATTGGAGCGAGCCCGAGGCCACCACGCTCGTGCTGCCCCTCGGCGCCAGCGGCCACCTGGGCAGCCCGAACCGCTTCGATCAGTTCCAGGATTGGCAGAAGGGCGATCCCGAGGGACGGCGCACGCGGCTCTTCCAGCCCGAGGGGCGGAGCATGACGTTCAAGCCTTAGGGGATCAGATAGCGCCAGACGTAAACGAGGATCCCCGTGAGGGCCGTGGCCCCGAGGAGGGTCGCCACGCCGTAGCCCACGGCCCGGTGCCACCGGGGCCACCGCGCGTCCCGGTGGCGACCTTCCCGGAACCGGAGGGCGGCGACGCCCAAGGCTACGGCGAGGGGCATGATGGCGAGTCCCAGGGTGGCCAGGGTGAGGTGGACGCCCATGAGATCCGGCGCCGTGGGCCGGCCGCCGCGGGGGCCCCCCGCCTTCGTCCACCCCGTGAAGATCCAGACGACGAGGGGCAGGATGAGGGAGGCGCCGCCCATGCAGGCCGCGTGGCGGCGGAAGTGGCCCCGCCGGGCCTCCCGAAGGCCGAGGCCCACGAGGGCGGCGAGCACGAGGAGGCCCACCAGGAGGAGGTCGGAGCCCCGGGCGGCCCCGGTGCCGAAGAAGCCGGGCTCGGACAACCAAGGGTGCAAGGGCGTCACAGGGCCTGGGCCTCCAGGCGCCGCTCACCCTCCCAGCGGTAGAAGCCCATGCCGGACTTCCGGCCCAGGCGGCCCGCCGCCACCATCTGGCGCACGAGGGAAGGGCAGGTGAAGCGGGGCTCGCCGTAGGCGGCGAACATCACGTCCGCCACGTTGGCCATGGTGTCTAGGCCGATGAAGTCGCAGAGGTGCAGGGGCCCCATGGGGTGCCCGCAGCCCAGCTTCATGCCGTGGTCGATGTCCTCCACGGAGGCCAAGCGCTGCTCCGCGCACCTCGCCGCATCCAACAGGAACGGCACCAGCAACCGATTCACGATGAAGCCCGGCGCATCCGGCGCCAACACGGGCGTTTTATTGATCTTCGCGATGAAATCGCGAAGATGTTGGACGGTTGCCGCCGAAGTCGCAAGGGTGCGGATGATTTCCACGAGGGGCATGGCGGGCACGGGATTGAAGAAGTGGAGGCCCGCAAGGCCCCCGTGGCGGGCCGGGGAAAGGACGGCGCCCAGCTGGGTGATGGGCAGGCTGGAGGTGTTGGAGCAGAGGAGGGCGCCGGGCCTGGCGACCTTCTCCAGCTCGGCGAAGGTGGCGAGCTTGAGGTCGAGGCGCTCGGGCACGGCCTCGATGAGCAGGTCGCAATTGGCGAGGTCGGCCCAGGTGGTGGTGCCCGTGAGGCGGCCCTTGAAGGCGGCCACGTCCTCCGCCGTGCGCTTGCCCTTGGCGACGGCCTTGTCCCACTGGGCCGTGACGCGGGCGAGGCCCTTGGCGAGGAGGGCTTCATCCACCTCCTTGGCGACGACGGCGTAGCCCGCCTCCGCTGATACTTGCGCGATGCCCGCCCCCATGAGGCCGCAGCCCACGATGCCGATTCGCTGGATGTCCATGGCTGCCTCGCTATGCTGGTTCCATTCTGCACCTGGAGCGACTCATGCTGGACGTCATCCTCGACCTCTACAGCCACATGGAATGGGCCGACGCCGGGCACTGGGGGGCCCTCCTCGCCTACGGCCCCGCCCGGGAGGATCCGGACCTCCGGGAGCGGATGCTGCACCTGCATGGGGCTCAGGAGGTCTGGCTGGGGCGCTTCCAGGGCCTGGATCTCCCCGTGCGCTGGCCCACGGTGGAGGACTATCCCGAGATTGCAGACTTGCGCCACTACGCCGCCTCCTGCCACGTGGCCCTGCGTGCCTTTCTGCCGTCGCTGAAGGAAGGGGACTTGGCCCGGGAGCTCGCCTTCCACACCCTGGCGGGCGATGCCGTCACGCAGGCGCTCGGCGATTCACTGCTCCAGGTGCCCCTGCACAGCCAGTACCACCGGGGCCAGAACGCCACCCGCATGCGGGCCCTGGGCAGCGCCATGCCGGGGACGGACTGGGCCCTTTGGACTCGCCGGGGCCGGCCCACCCCCCAGTGGCCGGAGGTGGTCCGATGAGGCATCAACTGCAGGATCTCGTGGCCCACCTCCGCTGGGCCGACGCCATCGCCTTCCACGCCCTGGGCAAGTGCCCCGCCGCCCGGGCGGAGGCGGACGTGCTGGAGCGGCTCTTCCACACGGCCTGGGTGGCCCAGGCCTTCGCGGGGATTCTCAACGGCGGCGTGGGGGCCTTCCCCCCGAAGGACGTGCCGCCCTTCGGGGAGTTGAAGCAACTCACGCGAACCGCAGGGGAGGCCCTGCAGGCCTGGGTCGACGGGGCCACCGAAGCGGAGCTGGAACGCCCCTTCCACATCACGTGGTTCCCGGATCCGCCCCTTCACATCCCCGGCCGGGAGGCGCTGCTGCAGGCCATCCTGCACAGCCAGCACCATCGCGGCCAGACGATGACCCGCCTCAAGCAACTCGGCGGGGATGCCAAGAACGTGGATTTCATCATCTGGTTGTGGAAAGGGAAGCCGGCGCCGCGCTGGGATTGAAGCCGATCTCCGGCATCCGGTCATTCCTACGTCCGGAGTACACAAAACTTCACATCAATTCACACCTCTGGAGCTCGCGGCCGCGTCTCCGATGGGTAGACTGGGCGCCCATCAACCCTGAGGATTCCGATGACGCCTACGCTTCGCGCAAGCCTGCGGTCGTACCTTCGACCCGCCCTTGTATCCATCCTGCTCTGCGGCGGGCTACCGGCCCTCCAGGCCCAGGGCGCCAACGACCCCGCGCCCTTCATCCAGGCCCGGGGCGCGGTCAACGGGAAGAAGGTGCTCTTCGATAACACCCACGGCTCCACGGCGGGCGCCGCGGATTGGGTGATCGACGGCGCCTTCTCCGACTTCGCCAACGCCCTGGCGGATCGCGGCTACTACGTGCAGGAGCTGCGCAAGGTGTTGCCCATCACCCTCTCCGATTTGAGCGGCTGGGACGTGGTGGTGATGGCCGAGTGCAACATCCCCTTCAAGGCCTCGGAGCAGGCGGCGCTCATGCAGTACGTGCAAAATGGCGGCGCCCTCTTCCTCATCGGCGACCACTACAACGCCGACCGCAACAAGAACCGGTGGGACGGTTCCGAGGTGTTCAATGGCTACCGGCGGGGGGCCTTCGGCAACGCGGCGAAGGGCATGACGGCCGAGGAAGCGGCCTCCTACCCATCGCCAAAGTCGGCCTGGGCAAGGCGGCCTTCATCGGCGATTCATCCCCCGTGGAGGACGCGACGCCCAAGTACCTGAGGGAGGAGACGGGCGCCGCCAAGACCACCTACAGCGGATGGCAGGAGCAGAACGACGCGGTGCTCATACCCAATCTCATCGACTGGCTGGCCTCGCAGGAATCCTACACGGCCCTGAACCAAGTGGGCGGCCTCCAGCTGGACACGGCCACGAGCCTGCTGGCCATGGAAGACCCCGCCTCGTCCACCGAGCCGGTCGCGGAACCTTGGGCGGCTCCCGCCGCCGGATACAAGTGGTACGACCCCACCACCTTTAAGGCAGGCTCCTACAATGCGGGCACGGTGCTGCCCGACGCGACCTACACGATCACCGCCACCGCGGGGGCCAACGGGAGCATCTCGCCGTCGGGGACGGTAACCGTGGCGAGCGGCGCGGATCAGACCTTCACCCTCACGCCCAACGCGGGCTATGCCGTGGGCGTGGTGACGGTGGATGGTGTGAACAAGGGCGCGATCACCACCTACACCTTCACCAATGTCACGGCGGCTCACACCATCTCCGGGACCTTCACGGTGAGCGCCGGCAGCACCCTCAAGGAGGGTTTCGAGGCGGGCACCAAGACGGCCTACGCCACGGGCAATGTCACCTTCGCTTCTGGAACCTGGACCTTGAACGACGCGCTGCTGGGCAGCTCGTCCAGCGATCCCAAGGCCGGCACCCAGAGCGTGCGCATGCGGAACAGCGGCAAACTCACCATGCTGTTCAACTGGGCCAAGGGCGCGAAGTCGGTCACCGTCAAGCACGCCCGCTACGGCAGCGATGCCAGCACGACCTGGGGCCTCTGGTACTCCACCAACGGCGGCGGCACCTGGACCCGCTCGGGCGGTACCGTGACCACGAGCTCAAGCACGCTCCAGACGGCCACCTTCACGGTGAACGTCACGGGGGCCATCCGCTTCGAGATCCGGAAGACGGACGGATCCACGCGGCGGGTGAACTTTGATGATTTCCAGGTGAATGGGTACTGATCAAGGATGGTTCTGTTTGTCAGCTTTTATCAGCGCTCATCAGCGTTTATCATTGCCAATTTCAGTTCGAATTCACTTTGAAAAGCTTGGCTTTGATGAACGCTGATTGACGCTGAGTGCGCCAGGCCAAGCCTGGGCGGGGGGGAAGGATGAGCTAATCAGA
>CAYWDR010000194.1:0-6515 GCA_964457075.1 uncultured Solibacteraceae bacterium | reverse complement strand
GAAAAAGAACCACGCTGGGCTTGACTGGGAACTGACAACCTCACCGGCCAGAAAAACAAACAGCCGGTGAGGGCCAGTGAGGGCCGGTGAATGGCGAAACTGGCCTTCAGCCCTGAATCCCGTCCAGCCCTTCCTTTCCGATCACCGGGTTCCACGGCAGCAGCTCGTACTGGGCGCAGCCGGTAAGGGTGAAGGGGTCCTCGTCGCGGATGCGGTCGAGGGTGGCGGCGGCGGCATCGTCGGGCACGCGGAGCAGGAGGCCGCCGCCGCTGCGGGGCTCGAAGGGGCCGGAGGCGAGGAGGAGGCCTTGGGCCTTCAAGCCGCGGAGGTAGGCGCGGTGGTCTTCGATGACCTTGAGGACCTCTTCGAGGGGCTTGCGGTAGCGGAGGATGGCGAGTGCGTACATGCTGAGATTGTCGCACCTTCACGCTGGATCGCCTGGGCGCCGATGGGCCATGCACGCCATGTCCTCTCTCCTCCGCCGCATCCTTCCCCTGTTCCTGGCCCTCCCGTTGACGGCCCAGGCGCCGGTCTTCCGCCGCTTCGATGGGCGGGATGGCCTGCCTCAGAGCCAGGTGGTGTCTTTGCTGGAGGATCGGCTGGGTTTCCTGTGGGTGGGCACCCACGGCGGCGTGGCGCGCATGGGAGCCTCGGGAATCCAATCCTACGGTCTGGCCGAGGGCCTCGGCGTGGGGCGCGTGAGGGCTCTCTTGGAGGATCGCGAAGGAGGGATCTGGGCCGCGCAGGAAGATGCGAATCTGGCCCTGATCCGGGGATCCAAGATCCAAGTCTTCGGCTTGGCCGAGGGCCTGGGCGATCCGGATTGCCTCTCGTTGGCCCTCGACGCGCAAGGGCGCGTCCTCGTCGGCACCCGGATGGGGATCTGGCGATTCGAGGGGGGGCGGTTTTCGGCGATGCCCCTGGGCGGGGCTTGGTCCAGGCTTCCCATCTTCGCCCTGGAGCCGGATCGCACGGGCGGGTTCTGGGTGGGTGGGCCCCGGGGCCGGGTGGGCCATTGGGTTCCTGGAAGGGATGTCGTCGAGGAACTCATCCCGGAGGACTTCCGGGGAGAGGAGGTGGTCGCCTTCCGCCTGGATCCCTTCGGGGTCGTGCATCTAGCGACGGCCCGCGGCCTCCTCTCCCGGCAGGACGCGGGCCATTGGGAGCCCGTGCCGCTGAAGGGGGCCCCGCCCGGGGCCCGGCTCAAGAGCTTCACCATGGATGCTCATGGCACCTTCCTCGTGGGGCTGGGGGAGGATGGGCTTTGGACGCGGGATCCCATGGGCGGAATCCAGATGTGGACTTCCCGGGACGGGTTGCCGGAGGAACAGATCAACCTGGGCTTCCTGGATCGCCAGGGCACCCTTTGGATCGGCACGGATGGCGAAGGGCTGCACGCGCGGGCGATCCGGGGCCTCACGGGCCTCCAGCGCATGGGGGCCGAGCCCATAGGCGCGGTCTTGGGCTTCCTGGAGGAGGCCCCGGGACGGATCCTCCTGGGCTCGACCCGGGGCCTCTTCCGGGTGCAGGAGGGACGGGGCGTGACCGGCCGGTGGACCCGCGCCCATGGCTTGCCCAGTTCCGAGGTGTGGAATCTGTTGGGTGATGGCGCGGGCGGAATCTGGGTGGGTACGGCCAAGGGCCTCGTCCGGTGGCGGGGGGATCGGGTCGCGGGCCCGGTGATCCTGCCCGGAACGCGGATCTATCAGGTGCTCCCTTGGCGGCAGGGTTTCCTCGTGGCCTACAGGGGAGGCATCGCGGAGCTCGACTTGGCGGGGCGGGTGGTCCGGCGGACGGAACTGCCGGTGGAGGCGGGCGGGCCCGAGGCCTCCGTGGTGGCTCCCCTGGGCGATCGCGTGCTCGTGGGGTCTCAGCGGGGCCTCTTCACCTACGCGGAGGGCCGGCTGGAGCGGATCTTCGGGGATGCGCCCTTCGCGGGCCTTCGGGTGATCCACCTCACCGTGGATGCTTCGGGCGTCTCCTGGGTCGGCACGGTGCGAGGGCTGTTCCGGAAGGACGCGGCCGGGTGGTCGCCCATGGGCATCGAGCAGGGCCTGCCGGATGCTCACCTCTACTTTCTCCAGCACTTGCCTGGAGGTGCCTTGGCGGCGGGCCACGGCAAGGGTGTCACCCTCATCCGCCCGGGAAAGCCCATGGAGCACCTCAATCAAAATCTGGGCCTCTATTCCGACGAGACGAATCAAGGCGGCGTGCTCCTAGATTCCCGAGGCCTGCTCTGGTTCGGCCTCGTGAACGGGTTCTGCCGCCTGGATCTGGCGGAGGAGAAAATCCTTCCGGGCCTCAATCCGCCCGTGATCGTGGAGGCCCGATGGCCCGAGGGGGTGGCCCATCAACCCACGCGTTTGCGCTTGCCCTCGGGGAGCAGCGGCCTGCAGCTGGAGTTCCAAGTGGCGCAGCCCCTTTGCGCCCAGCCGCCCATCTACGAGATCGCCATGGATGGCTTGGCGCCGGGATGGCAGCGGGTGGGCCAGGATCACCTCATGCGCTTCGGGCGCCTGGCGGCGGGCACGTACCAGTTCCGGATTCGCGCCTCGGTGGATGGCGCCAAATGGGTGGCTGGGCCGCCCTTGGAGATCCAGGTGGATTCCGCCTGGCACGAGACCCTCACGGCCCGGCTTTTCGGCGTGTTGGTTCTGATCGGCGGCATCCTGGGGCTCGTCCGCGGCCGCACCCGGCGGCTGAAAGGCCGGGCGGTGCTGCTGGAGGCCAAGGTGGACGAGCGTACAGGGGCCCTCCTTCAGCGGAACGAGGATCTGGAACGGGCCCACGCGCTGCTCCAAGAGGGCCTCGAAGCCAAGGCCGCCTTCACGCGGATGGTGGCGCATGACCTGCGCAGCCCCCTCACCACGCTCATGCTCTTGGCGGATCAATTGACTCTGGAGGTGTCGGAGGGACAGACTCCCCGCGCCTCCCAGCTGGACCTGCTTCATCAGGAGGCCGGGCGCATCGAGGCCCTGCTTCAGCGGCTCCTCGACCAGGCCAAGGCGGAGAGCTTCCTCCAAACCGTCTACCGCAAGCGGATGGCGCCCCGCCAGGTGTTGGAGGGGCTGCCCGAGGTGCTGCGTTTAAAAGCCCGGGGGCGGGGGCTCGAGTTCAACTTCGAGGATGGGAACGGCTGCGATACGGCCGAAGTGGAGGTGGATCCCCTGGGCATCCAACAGGTGGTGCTCAACCTCGCGGGCAACGCCTTCAAGTTCACGCCCAGCGGCGGGCGGGTGATCTTGCGATCCGCCGTGGAGGGCCGGGAGTGGGTTCTTGAGCTGGCGGACACGGGCCGGGGCATGTCCGAATCCCAGCTCGAGCACCTTTTCCACCCCTTCAAGCAGGGGGAGGTGCGCGATGCCGCCCAGGGCTGGGGGCTGGGCCTCAGCATCGTGCAAAGCCTCGTGGAGAGCCACGGCGGCCGGATCTCGGTGGATAGCAGTCCGGGGCGGGGGAGCACATTCCGGGTGGAGTTCCCTCTGGTGTGACGCGGGATCAGTCCCTTACGATCCGCGTGCCCACGGTGGCTGGATCCTGGTGCTTCAGGGCCTCGGCGGTGGTGATGAGCACCTCGTGGCCGCCGCCCTCGATGAAGGCGAGGGCCGATTCGATCTTGGGGCCCATGGATCCGGCGGGGAACTGGCCATCGGCGAGGTGCTTCCGGGCCTCGGAGGCGGTCATGCGGTCGAGGTTCTTTTGCGTGGGCTTGCCGAAGTCCACGGCCACCTTCTCCACGCCCGTGAGGATGATGTAGAGCTCGGCGCCCAGCTGGGCGGCCAGCAGCGCCGAGAGGCGGTCCTTATCGATGACGGCCTCCACGCCCACGAGGTAGCCCGAGGCGTCGCGGATCACGGGGATGCCGCCGCCGCCACCCGCGATGACGCATTGGCCCTGCTCCAGCAGGGATTTGATGGCGGCCAGCTGCACGATCTCCAGGGGCTTGGGGGAAGGCACGACCTTGCGCCAGCCGCGCCCGCTATCCTCCTTCATCTTCCACTTCTTCGTGCGCATGAGCTCCATGGCGCGGAACTCGGCGTAGAAGGGGCCCACGGGCTTGGTGGGGTGCTCGAAGCCAGGGTCGTCCTTGTCCACCACCACTTCCGTGAGGAGGCTCGCCACCGGCGCGTCCAGCTTCAAGAAGCGCAGGCGGTTGAGCAGCATGCGCTCCAGCATGTAGCCCATGGAGCCCTGGGTCATGGCACCGCACACGTCCAACGTGTAGGGCGGGATCTGGTTCGAGGCGCTCTCCTGCTGGATGAGGATGTTCCCCACCTGGGGCCCGTTCCCATGCACCACGCACAGCGAATAGCCCGCCTGCACCACGTGGGCCAGCATCTCCGCGCAATCCCGCGCGTTCTCCATCTGCTCCTCCTGCAGGCCCCGCTCCTTCTCTTTAAGGAGCGCGTTGCCGCCGATGGCGAGGAGGGCGATCTTGCGGGGCATGGGGAGCCTTTGGAAAAACGAAGAGTCTACCCTAACCCCACCTTATCGAAGGAAGTCGTGGCCCCGAGCTGAGCGCCCGGGAGTCTGTATTCTTTATGACACCAATGCTAGGCTCCTCTCATGATTCCCATCATTTGCATCGTTGCGGGTTGCGCCGCATTGCCCCAGGCCAATCCGATGGGCGCGGAGGCCCATTTTAAAAATGGGATGGGCCAGTGGACTGGCGGGGTAGGGATGCCCAGGGACCGCAAGGCAGCCCGCACTTCGTTTCAAAGCGCCGCGGAACTGGGGCACGCCGAAGCCATGGCTCATCTCGGTCGGATGCTCTTTCGTGGAGAGGGCATAGAGAAGGATGCCGCCGAGGCAAGGCGATGGTTGGAAGCAAGTGCATCGAAGGGTAATCCACGGGGCCTCTATCACCTCGCTGAGCTCTATCAGATTGGCTTTGGAGTGCCGCATGATCAGGGGCGCTACTTCATGTATCTGCAACGAGCCGCGGCCCTTGGGCAGCCTGATGCCATGGCGGAAGTGGGACAGTGCTATAAGTTCGGTTCGGGAGCGCCCCATGATCCGGAGGAGGCCAACCGCTGGTTCGCCAAGGCCGCCGCGGAGCCTGAGAGCAGGTTCTATCCCGACACTCTTGAGTGGATGCATTCCAACGGCTTCGGTTTTCCAAAGGACTCCCACAAAGGGAAGAGCTGGGCGGACAAGGCGCTGGCCGATGGCTACGTTTCAGGGGCCCATCGAGTAGCTCGCTACTACCGTCAGGGCATCGTGGTTCCCAAGGATGCCGGGCGGGCTCTCGAACTGCTCACTCGGCCCGAAGCCATGTCCTACGCACCAGCCTTGGTTGAATTGGGCATGATGCTGGAACGAGGAGAAGGCCTTCCGGAGGATCCCAAAAAGGCCGTCATGCTCTATCGGGATGCCTTTAGAAACGGGAATGAAGGGGCGGCGCTGCTAATCGGGTGGTGTTACGAACGCGGCATGGGTGTAGAAAAGGACCTGGCGCAAGCCCTTGGGTGGTATGAGAAGTCCGCGCGAATGGGGATGACGTTCGCGTTTGGCAAACTCGGATTGTTTCATCTAAGGGGCATGGGTACGAAACCTGATGCGGATCGCGCTGTGGCCTATCTAAGGCAAGGCGAACAGAAGGGGGACCCTTCGTCGATGTTCATGCTTGGCATTTGCTGCCAGGAGGGGAAAGGGGTGGAGAAGGATCTCCCCCAGGGCCTTGAGTATCTTGAGCGCTCCGCTGCCGCGGGCTTTCCGTGGGCGCCATACCGCTTAGGGGTAGCAGCCTTGGAGGGCCTGGGGCGAGAGAAACGGATCGAGGATGCCGTGACCTACTTTCGGCAAGGTGCCGAGAAAGGGGATGCCAGCGCAATGTCCCACCTGGGCCGCCTATACCTAGACGGGCAGGGCATTCCGAAGGATTTCACTGAAGCGCGTAAGTGGTATGAACTTGGCGCCG
Organism: uncultured Solibacteraceae bacterium; assembly: GCA_964457075.1. Taxonomy (GTDB): domain Bacteria; phylum Acidobacteriota; class Holophagae; order Holophagales; family Holophagaceae; genus JAFDVN01. Next base: position 595 of record CAYWDR010000194.1, on the reverse strand, counting down.
AGAAGGGGCATCCAACCGCCATCCATCAGCTAGGTTGGATCCAGGAACGAGGATTGGGTACTCCGAAAAACGCGTTGCTGGCCCTGGAGTGGTATCGCAAATCTGGAGCCAAGGGTTTCTCAATGTCCTGGTGGAACACGGGGCTGATCTATGAGTACGGTCAGGGGATTGACGCGGATCCGGTGAGGGCGCGCGACGCTTATTTAAAGGGGGCCTTGCTCGGAAAGGCGGAGTGCCAGCATAAGGCTGGCGAATTCTTGCTCCGTGGGGTCGGAGGCGAGGTGGATCGGGATGAGGGTCGTCGTTGGTTAGAAAAGGCAGCGGCGCAAGGCAATACGGACTCCGTCAGGTTGCTTGGGGAACTGACCCCGCCGAATGGTGAGCATCCCATTGAGGAGGAAGCTCCTCCGGCCCCTGAATAGCCTCGCGAAGGCCCTTGAACCGCGATAACATAGGCCTTTTCCGCAGGTCACAATGCATATCCAGGAATTGATCCTCCGGCTGCAACGATTCTGGGCCGATCGGGGCTGCCTTATCGGCCAGCCCTACGACCTCGAGAAGGGCGCGGGCACCATGAACCCGCTGACCTTCTTTG
>CAYWDR010000193.1:0-6529 GCA_964457075.1 uncultured Solibacteraceae bacterium | reverse complement strand
GATATAAGTCCCGCAAGGAAGTCGAAAAGCTGCGGGAGGCGGGACGCCTCGCCGCGAACGCCCTGCGTCTCACCGCCAAATCCGTGAAGCCGGGCATCAGCCTGCTGGAGCTGGACAAGATCGCCGAAACCTACATCCGGAAGAACGGCGGCACGCCCAACTTCAAGGGATATCACGGCTTCCCGGGCACCCTCTGCACCTCCGTGAACGACAAGGTAGTGCATGGCATCCCCAGCCGATACGTGCTGCAGGAGGGTGACATCATCGCCATCGACTGCGGCGCCAAGCTGGACGGCTATCACGGCGACACCTGCCTGACGATCGGCGTGGGAGAGATCAGCGAACCCGCCAAAATGCTCATCCAAACGGCGCAGCTCGCCATGTACCTGGGGATCGAGGAGAGCCGCCCCGGCAACCGCCTCGGCGACATGAGCACGGCCGTGCAGAAGTTCGCCGAAGAGCGGGGCTACTCCGTCGTCCGCGAATACATCGGCCACGGCATCGGGCGGGACCTCCACGAGGATCCCCAGGTCGTCTTCGCCGAGCAGCGGCCCGGCACGGGCTTCCGCTTCGAGCCCGGCATGACCCTCACCATCGAGCCCATCCTCAACATCGGCAACCACAAGTGCATCGTGGAACCCGACGGGTGGACCGTGCGAACCAAGGACGGCAGCCTCTCCGCCCAGTTCGAGCACGATATCCACATCACCAAGGAAGGTCCGGAGATCCTCAGCATCCCGGATCCCGAGTTCGAGCTCGAAGACGGATTGTGAACGGTCCTCGGCGTTAGCATGGCCTTCACCGTCTCCGCCCCCGCCAAGCTCAACCGCTACCTGGGCGTCCTGGGGCGCCGTCCCGACGGATTCCATGAGGTGGAACTGGTGACGACGGTGCTGGCCCACGTGCCGGAGCTCAGCGACACCCTGGCCTGGGAGCCCCATCACCGGCTGGAGCTGCGGATCGAAGGCCCCGCGTCCGAGGGCCTGGCGGTCGACGAGTCCAACCTCGCGCTCAAGGCCTGGCGGCTGGTGGAGTCCTACGTGGGGCGCCCCTGCCCCGCCCGCCTCATCCTCCACAAGCGCATCCCCCACGGCGCGGGGCTCGGAGGCGGCAGCAGCGATGCGGCCGCCGCCCTGAGGTTGGCGAACCAGTGCCTGGCCCTGGAGCTGCCGGAGGAGGTGCTGCTGGCCTTCGCGGCGGAGCTGGGCTCGGACGTGCCCCTCTTCCTGCTGGGCGGCACGGTGCATGGCACGGGGCGGGGCGAGAAGGTGCGCGCGATCGAAGCCCCGGCCCTCCCGCCCCTCCTCCTCGTCCACCCCCGCCTCCATCAGCCCACGGCGGGCGTCTACGGCGCGCTGGCCCGCACCGGCCTGCCCGGCACCCAGGCCCTCGCCGACCCCTCGCAGGCCCCCTGGCATAACGATTTGGAAGCCCCCGCCCTGGCCGTCAACCCCGTGCTGATGGGCGTGCGCGAGGCCCTCCGCGCCACGGGCGGCGCCCCCCTTCTCTGCGGCAGCGGCAGCGCTTGGGCGGCCCGGTATGAATCCGAAGCAGCCCGGAATTCCGCGCGGCTCCAGCTCACGCGGGCGCATCCCGGGTGGGGGATCTGGCCGGCTTAGGCCCCTGGCGGAACCCCCCTCCCCGCCCCACCTTGGATGCGGAGGGAACCATGGATCGCACGCTGTTGATCTTCCTGGCCCTGGAAGCGCCGGCCCTGTTCGTGTTCGCGGCCTCCACGCAACTGCTGCGGCATCATCCGCCCGCGGATCGCCTTCCGAAGTTCCTGGCCCTGGCCTTCCCCACCTTGGTGGTGGGAGGCGTCCTGCTTCCGCTTTGGGCGGCCTTTCAGATCCTCGGGTCCAAGTAAGGCCTCTCGCCGGCTCGTTTCCCCCCTTCGGCGCTTTCCCCTTCCCCTCGGCGCTTGAGTCCCTGATTCTGGGACCCCGAGGTGAACATGAGCGAACTTGCGATCCGCATCCGCGGCCTGAGGAAGCGATTCCCCGGCGTGCTGGCGGTGGATGGACTGGACCTGGACGTGCGCCGGGGCGAAGTCTTCGGCCTGCTGGGCCCCAACGGCGCCGGCAAGACCACCACCCTTGAGATCATCGAGGGCCTTCAGACCGCCGACGCCGGCGAGATCGAGGTGTTGGGCCTGCCCTGGAAGACGAAGGCCCAGGAGATCCGGGCCCGCATCGGCGTGCAGCTCCAGAGCACGAGCCTCTTCAACAAGATCACGCCCCGCGAGGCCATCGAGCTCTTTGGTGGCTACTACCCCAAGGCCCGGCCCACCCAGGAATTGCTGGACCTCGTGCAGCTCAACGAGAAGTCGGACGCCTACCACGTGGGCCTCAGCGGCGGGCAGCAGCAGCGCCTCGCCTTGGCGCTCGCCCTCGTCAACGAGCCCGAGCTGGTCTTCCTCGACGAACCCACGACGGGCCTCGATCCCCAGGCTCGCCGCGGGTTGTGGGAAGTGGTGCGCCGCATGAAGGCCGAGGGACGCACGGTCCTCCTCACGACCCACTACATGGACGAGGCCGAGGTGCTCTGCGATCGAATCGCCATCGTCGACCACGGCAAGGTATTGCAGATCGGAACGCCCCGTCAGCTCATCGCCGAGTTGGGCCTGCCCAGCGTGGCCGAGCTGGCCTTCGATCAGCCCCCGCCCGATCCCGCCCCCTTCGCCGCCGCCATCGGCCGGCCCGTGGAAATCGTGGAGGATCGCTGGGACATGCACCTCGAAGACCCTAAGGCCCAGCTCCCCTCCATGCTCGAAGCCGCGGATCGCCTCGCCATCCCCTACGCCCAGCTCCACCTACGCCGACCAACCCTCGAAGACGTCTTCCTGCAGCTCACGGGCCGCAGTTTGAGGGACTGAACCTCATGGCCCGGCAAAGCACCGGAGCACCGGCCCCCACCATTCCTTTGCGCCTCTGCGCCTCCGCACCTCTGCGTCATGCCTTTTCAAAAGCCGATCGCAGAGCCGCAGAGACGCGGAGGCGCAGAGGGGTTGGATCAAAAATCCGGACCCCGACTTTCGACGCCCTTCCCAAGCCTTTATCCCTGTTGTGGTGGTGAACATGCTGCTTTGGCGCCAATTCTTGATGGAATGGAAGCTCTACTCCCGGGACAAGGGGGCGATGTTTTGGACCTTCGCCTTCCCCGTGCTGATGTTGTTGGGCTTCGGCACCATCTTCAGGGACGGCAGCGGACCCAAGGTCTCCGTCGTGCGGGTGCAGTCGGGGCCGGAATCCGCGAAGGACGCCGCCCTGCGGGAGGCCATCCAGGCCCAGCACGTGGCCGTGGAGAGGCTCTCCCCGGAGGCCGCCGAGGCCAAGTGGAAGGAAGGCAAGGTGGCCGTGATGGTGGAGGGGTCCGAGGAGGCCCCGCGGCTGCGCGTGAACGCCTACCTCATGGCCCAGGGCATGCAGGGCGCCAGCCTCGTCCAGCAGGCGAGCCTCATCGCCCAGGCGAGGCTCTCGGGTCAACCCGAACCCCGGCGCCTTCCCATCAGCATGGAGAGCCCCGGCAAGGCCAAGGCCACGAACTACGCGGCCTTCCTCCTCCCCGGCCTGCTGGGCATGAACCTCATGAGCATGGGCCTCTTCGCCGTGGGCATGGTGAACGTGGCTTACCGCGAGAAGGGGAAGTTCAAGCGGCTGGGCGTCACTCCCCTGCCCAAGAGCATCTTCCTGGGCGGCCAGATCCTCCACCGCCTCACGGTGGCGGCGCTCTCCGTCGTGTTCGTGCTCATCGCAGGCCAGTTCGCCTTCGGCATCTCGAACCAGGGCAGCTACCTGCTGCTGGCCCTCCTCATCTTCCTGGGGACGGCCACCTTCATGGCCCTGGGTTTCGCCCTTTCCAGCTTCGCCAATACGTCGGAGACCTACGCGGCCATCAGCAACCTGCTCTTCTTCCCCATGATGTTCCTGGGCGGAGTCTACTTCAGCCTCGATGGCGCCCCGAAGTGGCTGCAGGACAGCGTGCAGCTCATGCCCCTCGGCCCCTACCTCAAGGCGCTGAGGGCCGTCTTCAACGATGGCGCGGGCCTGCAGGGCCACGGGCTAGGACTGGCCGTGGTGGGCGCCTGGGCCATCATCGCCTTCCTCATCGCCGTGAAGCGCTTCCGCTTCGCCTAGCGCTTCCGCTACGCCTAGAGCTGGTACGAAAACCCGATCACGGTCCCCTGGCTGCGAGGCCGCACCACCAGGGGGCTGCGCCGGGCCTCGCCCTGCACCTCCTGCTGAAGGAAGGTGACGCCCAGCCGCCAGTGGTCGGTGATGGCGAACCCGACCGCGAGACTGCTCTGCAGCAGGGCCCATCCACCGCCGGGAGCGAAGGCGCGATCCTCGCCAAGCCTCAAGCGCGGGTCGCCATCCAAGATCAGCAGGTGCCTGCGATCCGCCTGATCCGCGTCGATCCCGTACTCGTGGGCCATCTCCGCGCGGTCGTAGGCGCTGCCCGCCACCCGCGCCTCCAGCAGCCAACGGCGTCCGAGGGGAAGGGTGAGGGTGGCCCGCACCACGCCCCCTCCACCCGCTTCGGAGCGAAACCCCTTTCGAAAGCCCGCGATCAATTCGAGCGGGCCCGTCCGCCAGGCCAAGCCTGCGGAGGCATAGGCCGTGGCGGGACGATCCCCCATGCCCGCCAGGGAATCGGCCATGCGCTCGGTCCGGGGCTCCACGCCCTCCACGCCCAGGCTTCCCGTCCAGGCCCCGTCCTTGAATAGGTTGTAGGCCGCGGAACCGCCGACGCCGAAGCGGCTGGCCCCGAAGCTGATGCGCTCTTCCCATTCGCCGTTGAGGATGGGGAAGGGAAGGGACCGCCCCCGATCGCTGCCGGGATAGGCGGGCAGGTTCATCACCATCGCCCCGCTATGGAGCACGAGCCCGGGCTGGGCGGAGGGCTTGAGCCAAAGGCTGTCGGAGGTCTGGGCATCAAGGGCCACGGCCCCAACGGCCATCCACGCCATGCGCAGGCACACACCCTTCATGAACCCCTCCAAAGAGCCTTCCGGAAATCCGCGGCCCCGGGAGTGGTCCAGCCAGCCCGAGGCACGCAATCCTTCATGCTACCGGAGGACAGCCCTTCTTCGAAGCCCGTATCCTGGAAGACTGGTGCCCCCGATGTCCGATCCGAAAAAAGCCCGACTGGCGATCTTCCTCACCGTTTTCGTGGACCTCTTGGGGTTCGGGATCGTCATTCCCCTGCTCCCCCTCTACGCCCACCACGTGGCCGAGAACCCCAGCGGCTGGATGACCCACATCAACGCCGCCTTCGGCCTGCGGGACCCCGGGGCCTTCTGGGCTGGCGTGGCCTTCGTCAGTTTCTCCGTCATGCAGTTCATCGCCTCACCGCTGCTGGGCCGCCTCAGCGACCTCGTGGGCCGCCGCCCCGTGCTGTGGGTGAGCCTCATCGGCAGCGCCCTGGGCTACCTGATGCTGGGCCTCACCATGCAATTCGAATGGGTGCTGTTGGCCCGGGTGCTGGACGGCATCACGGGCGGCAACATCGCCGTGGCCCAAGCGGCCATGGCCGACAGCTCCGCCCCCGAGGAGCGCAGCAAGGCCCTGGGCATGATCGGCGCCGCCTTCGGCCTGGGCTTCGTCCTCGGCCCCGCCATGGCGGGCATTCTCAGCGGCAGCCACGCCGGCCTCGCCCTCGCGGCCAAGGGCATCCAGCTGCCCTTCCTCGTGGCCGCGGGCCTCAGCTTCGCCGCCTCCCTCCTCGTCATCCTCTGGTTGCCGGAAACCATCACCCCCGAGGCCCGCCAGCGAGCCCGCGGCGAAGAGAGCCGGGGCCACGCCCTCAAGCGCGCCTTCGGGCGGAAGGGCATGCCCTCCCTGCTCCTCATCGCCCTGCTCGCCATGAGCGGCTTCGCCATGATGGAAGGCACCTTCAGCCTCATGGCCCAGGCCCGCTTCGGCTTCGGGCCCAAGCAGGTGGGCTGGCTCTTCGCCTTCGTCGGCGTGTGCATCGTGATCTACCAGGGCGGCCTCGTGCGCGTCGTCGCCAAGCGCATCCCCGAGCGCGTCGCCATGGGCGTGGGCCTCGCGGCCATGGCGGTGGCCCTCTACACCCTGCCCCGCGCCCCCTGGGCCGCGCCCTTCCTCTTCCTGCTCGTGCCCCTCGCCTGGGGCAGCGGCATGAACGGCACCGCCACCCTCGCCCTCGCCAGCCAGCTCACCCCCATGGAAGAACAGGGCGGCGTCTTCGGCGTCATGAACGCCATGCAGGGCCTCGGCCGCATCATCGGGCCCTTCGTCGGAACGCTGTGCTTCGCCAAGTGGGGGTACCTCGCCCCATACTCCGTTGCGACTGGATGCGCAGTGCTGGCGCTGGTGCTGGCCATGGGGCCCGTGGGGCGGAAGGCGACGGCATGAACTATCAGGTTCTGAGTCCTGAGTCCTGAGTCCTGAGTCCTGGACACGGTTGCATGGAACATTCCCATGACAAGGCTACTCAAGTTCATGTGCATTTAGTCGGGTAGGCCGGGGTGGTTGCCCACCTCGGCCCCCCTCGGATCCGGGCA
>CAYWDR010000192.1:0-6615 GCA_964457075.1 uncultured Solibacteraceae bacterium | reverse complement strand
GGTGCGCAGGGACACCTGGATGGTTTCGTTGCTCATGCTTCCTCCTACCAAGCCCGTTCCGACGCCGGATGGGCCCTCTCGTTGGGTGGGCTCCCGACGCGGGAACCCGGAACCGATGAGTATCGCTGAAATCACATGGAGATGAAAGGCTTTTCTTCCAATGAGTACCCTGGATGCAGCCATGAAGCCCCGAACCCCCCGCCCCGAGGAACTGCTCAACCGCGAGCTGAGCTGGCTCGACTTCAACGACCGGGTGCTGGAGGAGGCGGAGGACGACTCCGTTCCCTTGCTGGAACGGTTGAAATTCCTGGGGATCGCCTCCAACAATTGGGATGAATTCTTCATGGTGCGGGTGGCGGGCATCTGGCGGGAGATCGACGCCGGCATCACCCACGCCGGGCCTGACGGCCTCACCCCCCGCCAGGTGCTGGCCCGGGTTTCGGAGAAGATCCACGGGGCCACGGCCCGGCAGCACGCCCTCTTCCACCAGGTGTTGGCCCCGCGGCTGGAGGCCGAGGGGTTGCGCATCCTCGACCCCGAGGAGCTGAACGGCGAGCAGGCGGCCTTCGTGGCCGAGCATTGGCGCACCACCCTGATGCCCCTCGTCACCCCCCTCGCCGTGGACCCGGGCCACCCCTTCCCCCGCCTGGGCAATCGCGCCCTCGTGCTCCTTTGCGAGCTGGAGAGCCTGGAGCCGGAGGGCGAGGGGCTGCCCGTCAGCGAGCTGAGCTTTATCCCCATCCCCACCTCCGTGGCCCAGCGCTTTTTGCGCCTCCCCTCCCGGGAGGGCCTCCACGACTTCGTGACCTTGGAGGATCTCGTCCGCTTCAACCTCGGCGGCATCTACAGCGGTTACCGGGTGAAGTCGAGCCACGCCATCCGCGTGACCCGGGATTCGGATATCCCCCTGGACGAGGACGAAAGCGAAAGCCTCCTCAAGACCATCGAGGAGAGTCTGCGGGACCGGCGCCGCGGCGCCGTCGTCCGCCTCCAGTATGAGCGGGGCCTCTCCCCGGAGCTGCTGCAGCTGCTGGCCCGGGAGCTGGATCTGGCGCCGGAAGACCTCTACCCCACGGAGGGCATGGCCGCCTTCAGCGATCTCATGCAGCTCTACGCGCAAGCGGACCTCCCCCACCTGCGGGACACGCCCCTGGCCCCCCTGCCCGTGCCCCAGCTGGAGGGGGCGGGGAGCATCTTCGAGGCCATCGCCCGCCACGACGTGCTCCTGAGCCACCCCTATCAGAGCTTCGACGATTCCGTGGTGCGCTTCGTGCGGGAGGCCGCCGCGGACCCCAAGGTACTCGCCATCAAGATGACCCTCTACCGCATGAGCCCCGGCAGCCCCATCGCCTCGGCGCTGGAGCAGGCGGCGGAGCGGGGCAAGCAGGTGGCGGCCATCGTGGAGCTGCGGGCGCGGTTTGACGAGGAGGCCAACATCGCCTGGGCCCGGCGCCTGGAGAAGGCGGGCGTCCACGTGGTGTACGGCCTGCCCGGATACAAGACCCACTGCAAGGCCACCCTCGTCGTACGCCAGGAGGAGGCGGGCATCCGCCGCTACTGCCACCTGGGCACGGGCAACTACAACGAGCGCAGCTCCCGCCTCTACGCGGACTTCGGCCTCCTCACGGCCCGGGAGGAGTTCGGCGAGGATCTCAGCCACTTCTTCAACCTCCTCACGGGTTACACGCGCCCCCCCAAGCTGAACCGCCTCATTCCCGCCCCCACCCACCTGAAGACGGCCCTGTTGGATCGCATCCAGCGGGAGATCGGCCACGCCCAAAAGGGCCGCCCCGCCCGCATGATCCTCAAGGCCAACGCCATCGTGGAGGCCTCCGTCATCCAGGCCCTATACGAGGCCAGCCAGGCCGGCGTGCGGGTGGATCTCATCGTGCGGGGCACCTGCTGCCTCAAGCCCGGCGTGCCGGGCCTCAGCGAACACATCCGCGTGCTCAGCATCGTGGATCGCTTCCTGGAGCACGCCCGTATCTACCACTTCCTCAACGACGGCGCCCCCGAGACTTGGCTCTCCAGCGCCGATCTCATGCCCCGCAACCTGGACCGCCGCGTGGAGCTGGCCTTCCCCCTCGTGGATCCGCTGCTGGCGGCCGAAGTGGCCGAAATGCTGGAGCTGCAGCTCCAGGACACCGTGAAGGGCCGCGTCATCGGCCCCGAGGGGCAGGCGCTGCGGCGGGGCTTCCAGGAGGGACCGCTGCTCCGCAGTCAATTGCGCTTCTACGAACACGCGCGGCTAAGGAGCGGCGTGGGGGACGTGACGCGGCGGTTATAAGGGTTAACCGCGAATGACGCGAATGCACGCGGATGAAAAATGGAGCGATGAAACCACTATCTTCATTCACGTTAATTCGCGTCATTCGCGGTTCCTCGTTTTCTTGAACCAGCGCTCCGGCCCGCCCGTGCGAAACTAAAGGGCTCTGGAGACGTCCATGGACAAGAAGCTCAGCCGCGCCGCCATCTTCGAAGCCGTCAACGGGTACTTGGTACCCGGCACCTCGGCGAACCTGGCGACCTTGAAGGCCCTGAAGGGCATCGACGTCCAGGGCGGCGGCATCACCGTGCAGCTGGGGATGCTGGACGCCTACAAGGATCGGGAGGCGGAGATCCGCGCCTCCCTCACGGAAAGGCTCAAGACCCAGGACGGTGTCACCAGCGTGAACGTGGCCTTCGCCTGGGAAAAGACGCCCCAGGTGGAGTTCAAAAACCTGTTGCCCACCGTGAAGCACGCCATCGTGATCGGCAGCGGCAAGGGCGGCGTGGGCAAGTCCACCGTGGCCGCCAACCTCGCCATCGCCTTGGCCCAGCAGGGCCTTAAGGTGGGTCTCCTGGATGCGGACCTCTACGGCCCCTCCATGGGCATGATGTTCGGCGTCACCGAGGGCCCCGAGGGCACCCCCGAGGGCAAGATCAAGCCCGTGGAGAAGTTCGGCCTCAAGCTGATGAGCATGGCCTTCCTCATCGACGAGGATCGCCCCGTGGTGTGGCGCGGCCCCATGCTCAACAAGGCCCTCACCCAGTTCATGGCGGACGTGCTCTGGGGCGACCTCGACGTGCTGCTCATGGACCTGCCCCCCGGCACCGGCGACGTGCAGATCAGCCTCATCCAAAACGCCCACGTGGGCGGCGCCGTCATCGTCTCCACGCCCCAGGACGTGGCCTTCCTCGACGCCAAGAAGGCCATCGGCATGTTCGGGGTGGTCAAGGTGCCCGTGCTCGGCCTCATCGAAAACATGAGCAGCTACGTCTGCCCCAAGTGCGGCGACGAGACGCAAATCTTCGGCCACGGCGGCGTGAAGAAGGCCGCCGAGCGCATGGCCCTCCCCTTCCTCGGCGAGATCCCCATCGACCTCGCCATCCGCGAGGGCGGCGATAACGGCGTCCCCCTCGTCGTGGCCAACCCCGACAGCCCCCAGACGAAGGGGTTCCACGCCATCGCGAAGGCGATGCGGGAGGGGTTGGGGCTCTAGGGGGGCTCCGGGCTCCGGGCTTCGGGCTCCGGGGGGATTCGGATGCGGGGCGTAGCCCCGCGATGGGATATTTAGTTGCGGGCGCGGAGCGCCCGCCTCAGCATCCCGCCCGAAGCCCGAAGCCCGAAGCCCGAAGCCCGAAGCCCGAAGCCCGAAGCCCGAAGCCCGGAGCCCGGAGCCCGGAGCCCAAAGCCCCACTTGGCCCGCCCCCTGCTACACCCTCCCCCCGGAGGCCTCCATGAGCGCCAAGACTCCGACGGCTCCGGTGATTGCCGTGGCCAATTTGAAGGGCGGCGTCGGAAAGACGACGCTGGCGGTGCATCTGGCCTACTACCTGGAGGCCCTGCTGGTCGATCTGGACCCCCAGGGGGACGCCACCGACTGGGCGGCCCGGTCGGGCTGGGTGCAGGCCCACCAGGCCCCCACCTGGGGCGAGGCCCGGCGCACCCTGGCCAAGGATCATGGCCCCCTCGTGCTGGACTGCCCCCCCGGTGAGGGGGCCCACCTCGTGGATGTGCTGGCGGCGGCGGATATCGTCGTCATTCCCACCAAGGCGGGCCGCCAGGATCTGCGGGCCGTGGGGCGCATGCTGGAGCTCGTGAAGGAGGCCCGCCACGGGCACCGGGGGCTCCGGGCCGGCGTCGTGTTCAACGAGGTCAAGAGCCAGACGAACCTGGCCGCCGAAGTCGAAGAGGCCCTGCGGCATCTGAAGGACGCCACCTTCCTCGGGGGGCTGGGTAGCCGCCAAGCCTTCGTGGAGGCCTTTGCCGCGGGCCGCGCTGTCACCTCGGGCCCCGCCTACGATGAGCTCTACGCCGTGCTGCGCCGGGTCCGGCGCCTCGTGAAGGAGGTCGCATGAGCAAATCTGCGGATCACGAGCCCCAGGCCTGGATCGCCCAAGGCCGCAAGGAGCGGCAGGAAAAGGCGGCGAAGGCGGGGAAACCCGTTCGAAAGGCGGCGGCCGCAAAGCAGAAACCGAAAGGTAAAACCAAGTAGACCACCAAGTTGGTGTTGACCGGCCGATGGTCATGGCGAAAAGCGGAACGCAGAAAACGCAGAAAACGCAGAAATACGCTGAAATCGCCGAAGGGGGCTGAGAGCTTGAGGGTCCCGCCGAAGCCTATTTCCCCCTCGCGGCCATTCTGCGGGTTCTGCGCGCTTCGGCGTTTTCTGCGTTCCGCAGTTTGAAGCCGGTTGCTCCTGTCTGCCCTCCTGGATCGTCGGCCTCCATCTATCGCGTGCCCTGCACCCTCCCATTCGCTACGCTTGCGGAGTTGGAGCCTCCATGGCCAAGCCCGTCATCCCGCCCGCCGTCGCCCCGGATCTCCTGGCGCGGCTGCAGGCTCGCTTCCACCCGTGGCCCCTCATCAAGGATTGGGATCTCACCATCGACGAGGTGGCCCCGGGCCATGCGCTCATGCGGCTCGTGCCCGGCCCCCGCACCATGAACGGGGGGCGGGGCAACGTGAACGGGGGCGTGCTGGCCACGATGGTGGATATGGTGGGGGCCCTGGCCCTCTCCACGGCCTTCGACGGCCTCATGCCCTTCGCCACCTCCGATCTGCACGTGCGCTACCTGGAGCCCGCCATCGGCCCAGCCGTGGCCACGGCCTCCGTGCTGCGCCTCTCCCGGGCCGGCGCCGTAGTGGAGGCCCGGGTCCACTGCGCCGACAAGCTCGTGGTGGCCGCGACGATGAACTTCAGCATCAAGCCGAACCTGGCGGGGTGAGGGCCTGTAACAGGATAAACATGCGATTTGTTGACCCCTATTCGCGTCAGCCAGCAAGGAGAGACGCGCGGCGCGATGGGTGTCCATCGTGCAAGCGGCTCGACACAGCTGGAGGCGCGAAGAGGGGTCAACCCGCCGGGCGAGGGGCGGCGGCTGTCGCAGCCCTGCGTTGGCCTCCCTCCGTGTATTCCCGATACACATCCGGTCGGCCGTCTTGGTCTGCTTCGCCGGCGCCCCTCGCAAATCGCATGTTTACCCTGTTACAGGCCCTACCATGAGGGATCTGCCGCCGCTCCACCGATTCCGGTTCACGGTGCTGCTGCTGGCGCTCGTCGTGTGCGTGGGGGCGGTGGGCTACCACCTCATCTCCCACACGGGCCTCGTGGATAGCTTCTACATGGCCGTCACGACGCTCTTCACGGTGGGCTTCCGGGAGCTCGGCGAGGTGAGCTCGGGAAGCAAGCTCTTCACCATCGGGTATCTGGTGGCTGGCCTGGGCGTGGCCACCTACGCCCTCTCCAATCTCACGGCCCTCATCGTGGAGGGCGACCTCCAGGGCTACCTACGGGAGCGACGCATGGATAAGCGGCTGGACGCGCTGCAGGACCACATCATCGTCTGCGGCCTGGGGAAGATGGGCTTCCAGGCCGTGCTGGAGCTGAAGGCCTCGGGCGAGCGCTCCATCGTCATCGAGCAGGCGACCCGGAAGGGCAACAACCCCAAGATCGCGGGGGAGATCATCCTCCACGGCAACGCCATGCACGAGCACGTGCTGGAGCGGGCGGGCATCCGCCGGGCCAAGGGGCTCATGGCCGCCCTCACGTCGGACGCCGATAACGTGCTCGTCGTGCTCATGGCCAAGGAGCTGAATCCCGGGCTCCTCGTCGTGGCCCGCAATGCCAAGCTGGGCACGGAACGGCAGCTGAAGGCCGCAGGGGCCGACCATATCGTGAGCCCCTACGAGATCGGCGGCCGCCGCATGGCGGCCCTCCTCATGAACCCCAACCTCATGGACATGTTCGACGTCGTGCTCAACCAAGAGCAGCTGGAGCTGGGCCTGGAGCGCATCCAGATCGACCCGCGCTCTTGGATGGCGGGGAAGATCCTCCGGGAGGCCCGCATCCGCGACACGACGGGCTGCCTCGTCGTGGGTATCCGCCGCGAGGGTCGGGGCCTGCACTTCAATCCTCAGGGTTCGGACTCCTTCGAAGCGGGGGATGAAGTGCTGGTCATGGGGCCGCCCGCCTCGCTGAAGAGCTTCGCCTCGCAGGCAAGGGGGGAGTCGGAGCCGCCGCACTTAGCTGGGTAACCCATTTGGGTAACGCCGGTCTCTGCTCTCATCAGTTTTGATCAGCGTTCATGTGTGCCACGACGGCATGGAAGGGAGGTCGAGAGACCAACTTG
>CAYWDR010000191.1:0-6615 GCA_964457075.1 uncultured Solibacteraceae bacterium | reverse complement strand
GCCGCTACGTGGGGAAGAAGGATCTGGAGGAGACCGTCTTCCACACGAACATGGAGGCCATCCCCGAGATCGTGCGCCAGCTGCGCCTGCGCAACCTGGGCGGCATCATCGTGGTGGACTTCATCGATATGCTCATGGCCGAGCACCGGGAGGAGGTCATGGCGCGGCTCCAGGAGGAGCTGACGCGCGACCGCAACCACGCCCGCGCCGCCAGCCTCAGCGAATTCGGCCTCGTGGAGATGACGCGCAAGCGCACGGGCCCCAGCCTGGAACGCCAGCTCAGCCAGCCCTGCCCCGCCTGCGCCGGCAGCGGCCGCCTGCCCAGTGCCGAGACGATCCTCCTCCGGGCCTACCGCGAGATCGCCCGCCAAGGCGAGCGCCTCCAGGGCGCCACGCTGCGCCTCGCCGTCCACCCCGAGACGGCCCCCGGCCTCCAAGGGGAAGCCCGCGAGGGCTTGATGGAACTGGCCAAGGCTCTAGGCGCCAAGGTGGCGTGGATCGAGCGCATCGATGTCGCGCGGCACACGGTGGGGCTCGAAATTCTGCCGGGGTAAAGCGGAACGCGAAGGGCGCTGCGCGCCACGCGAATGCCCCCTTCAGCAAGGCCCTCCGGCCTTCGGCCCGCGCCGCCTTTGCGGCGCGCTGCCCGGAGCGTCCCAGGTGCGGCCCCCGAAAGGCCGCGCCTGGGGCGCTCCGGGCAGGGAGGGCCGGGATGGGTCGGAGGGGTACGGATGCTACATCCCGCCAAGCAGTTCGGCCCATGGCTTCATCGCGGTTCAAGATGCGCGCGAAGGCATTGACCGAAGCGTCCGCTTCGCATTCCCTTCGCGCTATTCGCGTTCCTAGCCCTTCAGCCCAAGCAAGTCGAGCAACGCATCCCCGCCTGGAGCCGCGCTACGACGACCGGCACCTGCTCGAGGCTGGCCACCTCCACGAGCTCGGCGTCGGGGTCGTGGGCGGGGCGGGGCTTGCCGTCGCGGTTCACCCAGATGGCCGTCCACCCAGCGGCGAGGGCGCCTTCCACGTCGTCCGTCCAGCTATCCCCCACCATCACGAGGTTCCCGGGGAAGAGGCCCAGTTTCGCCTGCAGGCGCTCGAAGATCTCGGGCTCGGGCTTGAGGGCCCCCAGCTCGGCGCTGAGGCCCTTCACGCGGAAGTAGGGGTCCAATCCCAGGCGGCCCATCAGGCCGAGATCGAAGCGCTGGGTGTTGCTGAGCAGGGCGAGGCGGCCCAGCTCGCGGCTGCGGTCCAGGGCGGCCAGGGTCTCCGGGAAGAGCTGGGCTTCGGCATCCGCCGTGGCGAAGGCCTGGGCCATGGCCCGCGCTTGATCAGGCTCCAGGCCGAGGCGATCCCGCCAGCCGGCGAGGAAGGCCGCGGCCGTGGCGTGGTCGTTCCGCATGCCGTCCCGCACCAGCTCCGGGAAGGCGGCCCGCTGGCCTTCTCCCAACAGCGCGCGCACCTGCTGGAAGGGGCTCCCACCCTGGCTCCGCACCAGGGTGTTCCAGAGATCGAAGACGATGCAGCGGATCAAGAGCCGGAACCCTTCATCGCGTGGAAGGGCACTTCAAAGGGCAGGCCGAAGGCCTCCAGCTTCGCGGAGCCGTCCAGCTTCCACTGGGCGGCTTCCTTTTGGCCCACCACCTTCCGGATGGGCTCCCAGGCGGCCTTGAGTTCCGAGTAGCTCAGGGAGAGTTCGGCCCGCAGCGTGCCCCGGGCCCTGGGCTCCAGATTCACACCCTCGGGGAAGAGCACGCGGCCCAAGGGGTGGGTGGCGCCGCCATGCACCATGGTCAGGTCCCCCTTGAGGCCCCGGGCGCTGATCTTCGTGCCGCTGGGATTCTCCACGCCGAGCACGAGGCCCAGGCGCAGGCGGCTCCGATCCAGGGGCCAGGCCAGTTCCAAACGGGGCTCCACCCGGTCCAGGCTGAAGCGCAGCTGGCCGGCGGCCTCCCGCAGGGCGATGGCGGGGTTCAGGGCTTCGCAACCCGCGAGCAGCAGGATGGGCGAGATCAGCCAGGCCTTCCGCATCTCAAGCTCCCCGGTAAATCACGCAGTTATCCGTCGTCTCGAAGACCTCGATCTGGCAGAGATCCGGCAGGGCGGGCTTCAGCTGCTCCCAGATCCACACGCTGATGTTCTCCGCCGTGGAGAGGGGGATGAGGTCGTTGAGGAAGCGGTGGTCGAGGCGATGGATCACCTTCTCGTTCACCACCTTGGAGAGGTCATCGAAATCGATGATCATCCCCGTCTCCACCACGGGCGTGCCCTCGATGCACACGAACAGCTTGTAGCTGTGCCCGTGCAGGTTCCGGCACTTGCCCGGATGGTTGTAGATGAAGTGGGCCGCTTCGAACCAGTATTCCTTGCGCAGGATCATCGGGAACTCAAAGGAAAGGCCCCGCTCGGCGGGGCCCTTGATTCTACCAGCGAGGCAAGGCTACTTGATCGCGTTCAGCATGAGGGCGATGGGCGTGAGGGCATTCAGGTTTTCCTGCCAGCCCATATCCCGGCGGATCTTCTGGGGAACGAGAACCGTGTCGCCGGGTTCCACGCTTCGGGAATTGACCCAACTATCCAGGATCCGGCCATCGGCCTTCAAAAGGCGGATGTTCCACGTATCCGCATTCCGCGTGGTTCCTCCCGCCAACCGGAGCAGCTTCCTCACCGTCTGGCGCTTCTCGATCTTGTAGGCTCCAAAGGGGCTCGCCGCCTCCCCCACCACGTACGCGGATTGGGTCCTGCGGGGGATGATCACCTCATCCCCATCCAGGAGTTCCACATCGGCGTTGCCCTCACCCTTCAAGGCCCCTTGGAAGTTCACGATGAGGCGATTGAGGCTTCCCGTGGCGAGCCCGTGGAGCAGGGGATTTTGGAGGATGAGCCCCGTGATGGGCTGGCGTTTCGTCTCATTCAGGCGCTGGAGGATCTCATTGACCCCCTTGGCCGAGGGATCCTGGGAGCTCAGCCCGCTTTCCGCGGCGGCCCGAGCCAGGGAGCTATCGGCTTTTTCGATCTTGCGAAGGAAGACCCCGGCCTGGGGCATGGCCTCTTCCGTCAGCCCGCCCGCCCGAGCCAGGATCTGCCGAAGGGTGACCACCGCCCCATCCAGGGCATATTCTCCAGGCCGGGCGACTTGGCCCGAGAGGCGAACCATCCGATGCACCCGGAATTCGGGTTTTTCAAACACATTCAGCTGATCATCGGGAGCCAGGATGGGGTTAAGGGTCTCATCCAGGAGGGCGACGGGGCTTCGATCCTCCGTGGAAAGGAGGGGGGCCAGATCCAGTTTCCGGACCTCGCTGGATCGCCCATCCCGCATCCGCGCCAATTCCCCGACCAACCGGTTCGCCGACTTCCTGGGGACCCCGCCGCGGAACAACAGATCGGACACCCGCATGCCCCGATGCCAGGGGAATAGGCCGGGCCGGGTCAGGGGGCCTGAAACACGGACCGTCTGCTGCAACCGGAGATCCTTCATGCGGTAGAGCTCGACGCGATCCCGGTCCATGAGGGGAAGATCGTGCTCTACCTCCCCCGCCAGGGCCCGATCCACATCGAAGGGGAGGAGCTGCGTGCGGCCATCCGGCCCCGTGCGCAGCACCTCTCCGCGAGCCCGATACGTATCCGGCAGCAGCTGCTGCTCCCGCCGGAGCAGGGCCCCCACGGTGAGCCCCTCCGTGCGGGCGAAGGGCCCCGGAACCCTGGCCCACCCAGCGACATTGACGACCTTGCCCGTCACCTCGCGCCGCGGAAGCGCCGATAACGTATCCCCCCGCTGAAGAAGGAGCCTGCCCGCGGTGGCCATCGCCACCGCCTGCCCATCCAGGCTTCCCCCGGGGCTGCGCCGGCGGAGCACCAGCGTGCCATCCCCCCCTTCCGGGAGCAGCCCCCCCGCGAAACCCACGACGTCGGCCGCGGATTCCCCGGGCTTGATTTCGAATTGCATGGCGGGAGCCCGGCCTGCGTCTTCCCACTGGCGGAGCCATTCCGGGCGATCCTCGGTGACACGGGCCGGGATGGGCTCCTGGGTTCGGGGATCCAGGGAGACGCGCCGTTCTCCCATCAGGGAGGGGTTGAGGCTGTCCAGCTCCCCCCGAAGGGTCGCCAGGCGGTCTTCCGCCACGGTTCGTTCGGCGGCGCTGAGGCTAGGGAGGGGAGCAAGGCCCGCAGGGGATGAGGCCGAGCGGTTGGTGGGGTCGGCGCTTGGCCTGGGCCGATCCTGAAGGCGTTCTTCAAGGGCCTTCACCTCGCGCTCCACTCGCTCCCGATACCGGGTCCGGTCCCGCTCTTCCGGAGACAGCAGCGCGACGGGAGCCTCATCGCCCAGGGATCCGGAATCCGGGGAGGGCGCGAGCGCCACCCGCGAAAAGGCGCCCTCGAGGATCACGTGATGGGCCGCCACGGGCACGAAGACCGTGTCTCCGCTTTGGAGGGCGAAATTGGGGTTGCCTTGCCCCTCGGCCCTCAGGGGGTAGAGATCGAGGCGGAATACGGCCTTGCCTCCCCGCATGACCCGGATATCCCGGTAGCTCCCCAAGGCCGTGGGCCCCCCTGCGAGGCCAAGCACGTTCACGAGGGAGCTGAGGCTCGAAACCAGGTAGCTCCCCGGCTTGTACACCTCGCCCAGCACGAAGACCCGGACCTCACGCAGCCTCACCACCTGGAGTTCCGCGGAGGTGCGGCTGAAATTGCGGGAAACGAGGCCCTGAATGGCCGTCTTGGCCTGGGCCAAGGTTTTGCCTGCGACCTTGGCGGTGCCGACCTTGGGGATGACCACCTCCCCCTTGCCGTCCACGGAGACGGGAAGCTCGAAGGTCGCGCTGCCGAACACGCTCAACTGGAGACGGTCGCCCACGCCCAAGACATAGTCTTCCGCCACGCCGCCTTCGGTGGCCGCGGTCCCCCGCTGGCGAACCAGGAAGAGATCGGACGCGAAGCGGCGAGGCCCCTTCTCCGCCTTTTTCAAGGCCTTGATTTCAAGGTCCAGCCGCTCCTCTTCCGTCGAGCGCCTTAGGTCTTCCGCGGAGGCTTCCGAAGGGGAGGCGATTCCGGAGGTTCTCGGCACGGCATCAACGGAGGCGGTGCCTCCCAGGCTTCCCCCCGCCGCCTGCCTCAGGGCTTGGAGATCCAGATTGGAAGGCACCCCTTGGGCGAGGATGGGCCATCCACACAGGATCACGGACCATAGGGGGAGGCGTCGATTTGCCATGATTCAGCCAGTCTCCATGCGAACGGCCCAAGCCGCCCGACTCGATTCATTAGGCCATGGGGTAGGCCTATTGCCTTAGGGATTCCACCTGAAAGGCCCCGGAGTTGGTGTCCCGGATCGGCGGATCCGCGGGGAGCAGGAGGGGTTCCTGGACGGCCTGAGCGATGTGAGTCAGCGAAAAGGCGACCAGGATGAACAACCCCATGAGGGAGGCGAACTGGGCCAGGGGGCCCGGCAGGCTCCGAAGCATGGGGAGCCCCCCCATGAGCACCAGCAAAGGCGTAGCCCAAAGCACCCGACGGCCCGTCAGCTCCAGCATTCGGTGGTGGATGTGGTTCAAATCGCCCTGCCCCAGGGGCCGCCCCTTCAAAGCCCGGATCAGGACCACGGACGTGACGTCCGCCACCCAGTAGGAGCCCACCCAAAGCGCCAATCCGGCGTCCACCTGAACCGCCCAACGCATCATCAGAATGGCCATGACGGTGCCCATCCCCAGGGATCCACAATCCCCAAGGAAATGGCGGGCCCGGGGAAAGTTCAAAAGGAGGATGGCCGCCCAGGCCCCCCAAAATCCCGGAGAACGGAGGAAGGTAACGCCCCCCACCACCAGCATGGCCACCCCGAACAGGCCCAGGGCCAGTCCATTGAGTCCATCGGAGAGGTTGAAGGCTTGCGGCATGGCCCAGAACCAAAGCAGCAGAAGGGGAAAGGTGATCCAGAGGTGCGTTTCCAAGGACAGCCCAAAGACCAGGACTTCGCTCTGGCCCCCCTTCAGGCTCATCGCCGCGTGCCAAGCGAGGAGGGCCGCAAAGGAGAGCCCAAGGATCGCCTTGGGCCTCGCGGAGAGTTCGCGGAGATCATCCACGAAGCCAAGGGCGCCCAGTCCCAGACACCCCGCCAATTCCATCGCATCCAAGGGGAGGGCGCCCATTTGGAGCATGGC
The DNA here is from genome assembly GCA_964457075.1 of uncultured Solibacteraceae bacterium. GTDB lineage: Bacteria > Acidobacteriota > Holophagae > Holophagales > Holophagaceae > JAFDVN01. Next base: position 463 of record CAYWDR010000191.1, on the reverse strand, counting down.
CATCGCCAGGCAGGCGATCCCCAAGGCCAGGCCGCCCGTTCGAGCCGTGGGCGCGTCATGGGCCTTGCGGTGGCCCGGATGATCGATCCACCCAAGGGGCGCCAACTTCCGGATGAAAAGCCAAGCCAGGATGCCCGCGCCCAGGAAGCCGAGCAGGAAGGGAACGACCAGGGAGAGTTGGGAAAGGGCAGGTGTCATGGCGCTCGGGGGGAAAGGTACTCAGTGATCGACCATACCGGCGGTGAAGTTGAAACCCATCCCACGAATGGCCCGACGCAGGAATAGACTGGATTCCGAGTCTATCAGATTCCTAACAATTTTCACGGGGTACCTCACGCTACTTCAGAGGCCCGTTTCCATCACGGGTACCCCTCGCCTTCAGGGTGCTGTTAACCTGAAGAAGCCGATTCCGCCCCCGCGCGGCGGCGACCTCTGCAGGAAGCCCCTTTCATGTGAAAGGGAT
>CAYWDR010000190.1:0-6639 GCA_964457075.1 uncultured Solibacteraceae bacterium | reverse complement strand
CCTGCGTTGGCCTCCCTGCGTGTATTCCCGATACATCTCCGGTCGGCCGCCTTGGCTTGCTCCGCCGGCGCCCCTCGCAAATGGCAAGGTTATTCATGAACAGGCCCTGACCCTTCACTCTCTCATTTCCGCGCGGGGCCCGGCCCCGCACGGAAATGAGCGTTGGCAAAGATCGCTGGCAGACTGGGGCCGTGGCCTTTCCGTTGTTCGATGCCCATTGCCATTTGCAGGATCCTCGGATCGGGGAGGCGGTGGAGGGCATGGTCCAGCGGGGCCGTGAGGCAGGCCTTCGAGGCTTGGTTTGTTGTGGGACAGGGCCGGGGGATTGGGACCGGGTGCTTGGGCTCGCGGCCCGCTACCGCGAGGTGATTCCCATGCTGGGGCTCCATCCCTGGCGGGTGGCGTCGGCGCCCGTGGATTGGGCTCGGCGGCTCCGGGAGGCCGCACTTGCCCATCGCGTGGGCATCGGCGAGTGCGGGCTGGACTTCGCCATCCAGGGCGACCGCACCCTCCAGGAGGAGGCGCTGCGCGTGCAGCTCCGGCTCGCCCGGGAGGTGGATCGTCCCATCGCCCTGCACTGCGTGAGGGCCTGGGGGCGGATGCTGGCCATCCTTTGTGAGGAAGGACTGCCCCGGGCCGGGGGGCTCATCCACGCATACTCCGGGAGTGCCGCGATGGCGGTGATCTTCCAGGACCTGGGCCTCCACCTCTCCTTCTCCGGGGGTATCGCACGCCCCGGCAACCGGAAGGCCGCCGCGGTGCTTCCGGTCGTTCGGGCCGATCGCCTGCTGCTGGAATCAGACGCACCGGATCAAGGAATTGGCGACGGCCTTAATGAACCCGCCCGAATCACGAGCGTGATTCGGGCGATAGGCTCCCTTCGGCCAGAATCGGAATCAAGCCTGGCGGAGCTGGCCTATGCCAACGGCACCCGGCTCTTCGAGGGGTGGATGGCATGAGGTGGTATTCGCGCACGGAATTGCTGCTGGGCGAGGCGTCCTTGGAACGCCTGAGGGGCGCGAAGGTCGCCGTCTTCGGCCTGGGCGGGGTGGGGGGCTTCGCCGTGGAAGCCCTCGCCCGGGCGGGGGTGGGAACGCTTCGCCTCGTGGATCACGACGTCGTGAGCGGCTCCAATATGAACCGCCAGATCTTCGCCCTCCGCAGCACCCTGGGACAGGCCAAGGTGGAGGTGGCCAAGGCGCGGGTGCTCGACATCAATCCCGCCTGCCACGTGGACGCCCGCCGCACCTTCATCAACGCCGACTCCCTGCCGGAGCTGCTGTCCATGGATCCAGGCCCAGGCATGCGTGAGCCTGGCGAGGGCGGTTTCGACGTGGTGGTGGATGCCATCGACTCCGTGAGCTGCAAGGTGGCCTTGCTACACGCCGCCAATGAACGGGGCATCTTCACGGTCTCCAGCATGGGCGCCGGCGGGCGCCTGGATGCCTCCAACGCCCACGTGGCCGACCTCAGCCGCACCCGCATGTGCCCCCTCGCCGCCATCATCCGCAAGAAGCTCCGGAAGCTGGGCCTCCACAAGGGCATCCGCTGCGTCTACTCCCTGGAGCCCGCCGATAACAAACGGGAACCCAACCCCCTCGACCGCGTCCCCCACGTGGGGCCCGGCCGCGAGCGGCGGCCCCTGGGCACCATCTCCTACATGCCGGCGCTGTTCGGGCTGCGCGTCGCGGAGGAAGTGTTGAAGCGGATCCTTGCTCAGGATCATCGCGGATCATGAGGCGAGAGAAAGACAAGGCTGCCAGATGGAGTACGCATTCACTGATCAATGACTCAAGGGTTTTCTCTACATCCATTGCGTAAGTGAATGATCATGGCGTGACCAGCCCATCCATCCGCACGACCTCGAAATCCGAACCCTTCACGCTGCCCAGTTCGCTATTGAGCTTGCCGTTGTTCCACCTTGGATCCGGCGCGCCGCTGATGTACCAGTCGCTGCCGTTATCGGCGACCATCATGCCGAAGGTCTTCAGGGCCTGGAGGATGGTCTTTGACTCCGGCGTGAAGGTGGCGGGGATCACGTAGCTGGCCTTGAGGCGCACGCGCATGCCCATGGGGGGGCGGTTCGCGTCCGTGCTGCTGGAGGCCCAGTGAGTGGCGGGGGGGACGTAGGCCCGGCGGGTGAGGCTCACGGTGAAGCGGAGGGCGTGGCGGATGGCGCCGCTGGCGGCCTCTTCGTAGCGGGCGAGGCCGGGGAAGATAGGGAGGCCGGCGGCATCGGTGGAGGTCCAGCCGGGCTGGGCCGTGGGCCGGGCCACGAGGCCATCGAGGGTGAAGATCGCTCCGCCGCTCGCCTGCCAGGCGCCGCCCGGTTGCGGGTAGGCGTTCCCGAGCTCGTAGAGCCGGTTGGCGTCCCGATCGATGACGAGCACGTGCCGGTCGCCACCGAAGGCGCTGCCGTCGGCCTGCCATCCCTCGATGGGAGCGTCCGGCGGCACGGGGTAGGGCCCCGGATCACTCTCGTCGGCATAGGCGCCGAGGAGGATGGGGACCTTGGCTTGGGTGCCCGCCACGATCACGTACGGTATGCCGATGGGCGAACCCTGGTAGAGGCCCGAGCCGAAGTCGGGGTGGAGACCCTTGGCGAGGCCGATGGTGGCGATGAGGTTCGCCGAGTTGGGGTCCACGGGGGCGCTGGAGATGTCCAGATTCCACGCGTTGGCGGCGGTGAAGGCGAGGGCGCCGTTGAGGTTCGCGCCAGCCCCCAGATCCGCCCCGTGAAAGTTCCCGTAGATCGGCTTCACGGTCCCCGTGGATCCGGGGGTGGATCCGCCGCCCCCGCCGCAGGCGAGGATGGGGGCCAGGAGGAGGAGGGCGAGGGGCTGGGGGCGCATGGTTCAAGGATGGGCGTGGGCCTGGTCCGGGAAACGCCGGCCTTGCCATCGGTCGAAGGAGCCGTCCCAGGGGTGGGAAGCCGTCATTCGAACAGGAGACACCAGAAGAGGGAGAGGAGTTGTCGCATGGATTTCCCATCGGCCGGGAGGGTACCCGGAAGCACCGTTCTGGCTCGGCCGACCCGGAGACCTGCCGAGTGGTTCAGGGAAGGGTGCGCAACGCTTCGGCCATCCGTTCGCAGGCCTCGTTCTGCTCCTCCACGTCGTGGGCGGCGAAACCCAGGCAGAGGCGCTGCAGGGATTGGCGTTGGAAGTCATAGAGGCGGCCGGGATAGAAGATGACGCCCTTGGCGGCGCAGCGCTCTGTCCACGCGTCCACGGGCACGTCCTCCGCTACCTGCACCCAAAGGGAGAGGCCCTCCCTTGGATCCTCGATGCGGACGTGGGGGTGGAGGTGGAAGAGGAGGCGATCCACGAGGCTGGCGCGGCGCTCCTCGTTCACCTTGCGGATACGGGCCAAGTGGCGGTGCATCTCGCCTTCCCGGAACAGCTCTTCGATGGTGGCCTCCTGCACCTGATTCCCGGGCCAGTCGATGAGCTGGCGCTCCTTGGCCATGGCCTTGATGAGGGGCGCGAAGCCCGCGAGGAAGCCCACCTGCAATCCGGGCGCGAGGATCTGCTCCAGGGCGCTGAAGTAGACGACGGCGCCCGAGCGGTCCTCGCTGGCGAGGGGCAGGGCGGGGGCCTGCTCCCGCTGGAAGCCCAGGGTGGGATCCCCTTCGAGGATGCGAAAGCGGTGGGCTTCCGCGAGGGCGAGGAGGCGCGCCCGGCGGGGGGCGCTGAGGATGGCGTGGGTCGGGTGCTGGGGGGCGGCCGTGGTGTAGAGGAGGCGGAGGGGCTCCCGGGCGAGGAGGGCCTCCAGGGCGTCCACGTCCAGCCCTTCGTCATCCACGGGAATCGGCACGAGGCGGGCCCCCGCCGCGCGGAAGGCCTCCAGCACCCGGAAGGCGGCGGGGGTTTCCACGGCCACCACGTCCCCCGGGCTGAAGAGCGTGCGGGAGACGAGATTCAGGGTGCTCATGAGGCCGCGGGTGAGCACGACGTTGCCGGGCTCCAGCGCCAGCCCGCGCAGCTCCCGAAGGGAGCGGCAGAGGGAGATGCGGAGGTCCAGCAGGCCCCGGGGATCCCATCCGGGCTGCAGGATGCGCTGCTGCTGCAGGTTCAGCACCCGCCCATTGGCCCTGTGAATGGCCGAGACGGGCGCCAAGCGCACGTCGGGGAGATCCGGGATGAGGCGGAAGCCCTCGCGATCCGTCGCCTGGGGCTGGAAGAAGGGCTCCGACATTGGCGTGGGGGCCGTCCAGGAACCGGAGTCCGATGCGGCGATGGATTCCTCCGGCTCCAAGGCGCCGATGGGGCGCTGCTCGGCCACGAAGGAACCGCGATCCGGTTCGCATACGATCCAGCCCTCGGCCTCCAGCTCCTGGTAGGCGGCCAAGGTGGTATTACGGTTCACGCCCAGGTTCTCCGCCAGGGCCCGGGTGCCCGGCAGTGCGTCCCCGGGCTGGAGCCGGCCCCGGCGGATATCGGCCACCACCGCGCCCACGATCTGGAGGTAGAGGGGTTCGTCACGGCTGCGATCCAGTTCGAGGGCCAGGGACCACTGGGACACGCGGAGCTCCAAGGGTGGATGTCATCCCACCTTGTTGGGGGACCCAGGCCCCGTCAAGGGTTCAATCCCGGTGGGGTAGGTATTTCAACACCGGATCTGGAAGGATCCGGGCCGGTCGCCAAGGTGGGGTGAGCGATCCGAGGGGGGCCACCATGAATGGGGTATTCAAGGCAACGCTGGGCGCAGGGCTGCTGGCCTCCTTGGCCTGCGGAGGCGGGTACAGCTCCTCGGGAGGTCCGCCTGGGGGCACGATCCTCTCCAGCAGCACGCAGATCGCGACGACGACGGGCTCCGCCCAAAGCACGACGGCCGGCACGGCCTTCGCGGTCGAGCTTTCCGCGACCGTTACCACGACCCAAGTGGTCAGCGATGGGGGCGATTACGGAGGGTCCCACACGGTCACGACCCCCACGGCGGGGGCCACGGTGACCTTCACCATCGTGGCTGGGGTGGGTGGCGCCTCGGCCACCTTCCCCGGCGCGGCCACGACGGCCATGGCCACCACCAACGCCGCCGGCGTGGCGGCGGCTCCCACCCTGACGGCCAATGGGACCACGGGCAGCTTTACCGTCACCGGGACGGTGGCCGGAGCCACTACCCCGGCCACGTTCACGCTGACGAACACTTAGGCCTTGGCGAGGAACTCCTCGTAGGAGCCCTGGAAGTCCTCCACCTTGCCGTGGTCGAAGTGCCAGATGCGGGTGGCCACTTCATCGATGAGATCCTCGTCGTGGGTGACGAGGAGGAGGGTGCCGGGGTAGTTCTGGAGGGCCGTGTTCACGGCGATGACGGCCTCCAGATCCAGGTGGTTGGTGGGTTCGTCGAAGACGAGGACGTTGGGCTTCTGCAGCATGAGCTTGCAGAACATGAGGCGGCAGGCCTCGCCGCCCGATAGGACTTCCGTCTTCTTCGTGCCCTCCTCGCCACGGAAGAGCATCTGCCCCAGCACGCCGCGGATCTGCTCGATGGTGGCGTCGGGATCGAACTGGCGGAGCCAATCCACCATGGTGTAGCCCTTGGGGATGCTCTCCTTGAAATCCTGGGCGAAGTAGCCCACGGATACGTCGTGGCCCCACTTCACCAGACCGGATTCCAGGCTCAGGTTGGGCTCTGTGACGCCGGGGGCGTTGGCCAGGAGGGCGTTGAGGAGCGTGGTCTTGCCCACGCCATTGCGGCCCATGATGGCGATCTTCTCGCCTCGGGAGACGGAAGCGGTGAAGCCCTTGATCACGTCGAGGCGCTTGCCATCCACGTCGTAGCCCTTCACGACGCCCTCGAACTCCACGGCGTGGCGGCCGCCGGGCTTGCGCATTTCGAACTTGATGAAGGGGCGCTGGATATTGCTGCGGGCGAGGTCGCCGGGGGCGAGGCGCTCCACTTCCTTGCGGCGGCTGTTCACCTGGCTTGAGCGCGTGCCGGCGGCGAAGCGGGCGATGAACTCGTTGAGCTGGGCGATCTTCTTCTCCCGCTGCTCGTTCTCGCTCTCGATGCGGGAGCGCAGCTGGGTCTTGGCCATCACCATGTCGTCGTAGCCGCCCGTGTACTGGATGATGGTGCGGTAGTCGATATCGGCGATGTGGGTGCAGACGGCGTTGAGGAAGTGGCGATCGTGGGAGATCACGATCACGGTGCCGTCGTACCCGCTGAGGAATTCCTTGAGCCAGTGGATGGACTCGAGATCCAAGTGGTTCGTGGGCTCGTCCAACAGCAGGGCCTGGGGGTGGCCGAAGAGGGCCTGGGCCAGCAGCACTCGCACCTTCTGGCCGCCCTGGAGCTCGCTCATCTTGCGCTCGTGGAGCGCTTCGGGGATGTCGAGGCCGTCGAGCAGGATGGCGGCGTCGGCTTCCGCCGTGTAGCCGTCCTCGTCGCCGACGATGCCTTCCAGCTCGCCGAGGCGCATACCGTCCTCATCGGTCATCTCGGTCTTATCGTAGATCCGGTCCCGCTCTTCCAGGGCCGCCCAGAGGGGCTTGTTGCCCATGATCACGGTGTCGATGACGCGGAACTCATCGAAGGCGAACTGGTCCTGGCGCAGGATCCCCATCTTGCGGGGCCGCTGCACGGTGCCCGTCTGCTGCTCCATCTCCCCGGCGAGGATCTTCATGAACGTGGACT
>CAYWDR010000189.1:0-6721 GCA_964457075.1 uncultured Solibacteraceae bacterium | reverse complement strand
TTTGGGCCTGGTCCTCCTTCAGGATGTCCGCCTGCACGGTGCCGCGCACGGAGGCGAGGGCCTCCGCCTTGAGCTTGGCGTAGACGTCCTCCGGCAGCACCTCGTCGGCCGTGGCCCCCAGCAGCGCCAGGCCCAGGCCCGTGTTCCCCTCCGGAAGGCCACCCTCGTAGCGGGGGGGCTGGAGGCCCAGGAACTCGTACTTGGCGCGAACCTTCGCTTGCGCCGCCTCCAGCTGGCCGTGGGCTTGGAGCCACTTCTCCGCGTGCTGATCGATGGCGGCGTTGAGGAAGAAGGCGAGCATGGTGGGCGCGGGACCGTTGATGGTCATGCTCACGGAGGTGGAGGGGGCCAGCAGATCGAAGCCGCTGTAGAGCTTCTTGGCGTCGTCCACGGTGCAGATGCTGACGCCGCTATTGCCGATCTTGCCGTAGATATCGGGGCGCACGTGGGGGTCCTCGCCATACAGCGTCACGCTATCGAAGGCCGTGCTGAGGCGCGAGGCGGGCTGGCCCTTGCTCACGTAATGGAAGCGCTTGTTCGTGCGCTCCGGGGTGCCCTCGCCGGCGAACATGCGGGTGGGATCCTCGCCCACTCGCTTGTATTCGAAGACGCCGGCCGTGAAGGGGAAGCGGCCCGGCACGTTCTCCAGCAGCTGCCAGTGGAGCAGCCCACCCCAGGCCGTGCCCTGGGGCAGGCTCACCTTGGGAACGGCCGTGCCGCTGAGGCTCGCGGTGTAGTTTTGGGTGCGGATTTCCTTGCCGCGGACGACGTACACGTTCTCGGGGGCCTCGTAACTCTGCTTCACCTCAGGCCACTCCACGATGCGCTTGCGCGCCTCGTGGTGGAGTTCGCCGAGGTGTTCTTGGTACCGCTGCCGCAGGGTGAGAATGGTCGTATCGGCGCCTTCGACGAGGTGGGCCTGATCGTAAAAGGCGCCCTGGGGCGGCACCTTATCGCCCAGGGCCTTCAGGGAGGTCCAGAGGGCGTAGGCGATCTCGGCGCTTTCGGCCTGGCGGCGGGCCCAGGCCTTGTAGCCCTGCACGCCATCGGCGATCTCGGCGAGGTAGCGCGTGCGGTCGCTGGGAATGATGGCGGCGCGCTTGGGCTCGCTGGGCTCTGCGGCCAGCTTGGGTTCCCAATCCATCCCCGTCTTGGCGGCGAGCGCCTTCACGAGGTTCACGTAGAGCCAGTTGGTGGCGGGGTCGTTGAATTGGGAGGCGCAGGTGGCGAACACCGGCATATCCTCCGGCGCCTGGCCAAAGGCCTTGCGGGCCCGCTGCACCTGCTTGCGCACGTCCCGCAGGGCGTCTTCCGCGCCCCGCTTATCGGCCTTGTTGATGACGACGAGATCGGCGAAGTCGAGCATATCGATCTTCTCGAGCTGGCTTTGGGCGCCGAACTCCGGCGTCATCACGTAGACGCTGAGGTCCACGAGATCCACGATCTCCGAATCGCTTTGCCCGATGCCCGCCGTCTCCACGACGACGAGGTCGAAGCCCTCCCCTTGGGCCGCGGCGATGGCCGCCTTGAGGGCCTCCGACGTGGCCCGGTGGGCGGCCGTGCGGGTGGCGAGGCTGCGCATGAAGGCCCGCCGCCCCAGCTCCGGGTGGTAGAGGGCGTTCATGCGGATGCGGTCGCCGAGGAGGGCGCCGCCCGTCTTGCGCTTGGTGGGATCCACGCTGAGAACCGCTACGCGTTTCTCAGCGAAGTCGACAAGAAAACGGCGGAGGAGCTCGTCGGTGAGGGAGGATTTGCCGGCGCCGCCGGTGCCGGTGAGGCCGAGGACGGGAATCTTCCGGGTGGGCTTCTCCACGTTCCCTGCGGCGCCCATCTCAATCTCGGTGATGCGCCGGGCGATCGGCAGCGCCGCAGGGAAGCTGCGCGGATCAAAATCGCAGCGCCCCACCATATCGTTGATCATGCCCTGCAGGCCCATGGTGCGACCGTCCTCGGGGCTGTAGATGCGGGCGACGCCGTGGGCCTCCAGTTCCTGGATCTCCTCGGGGACGATGACGCCGCCGCCGCCGCCGAAGACGTGGATGTGGCTGGCGCCCCGCTCCCGCAGGAGATCCACCATGTACTTGAAGAACTCCACGTGGCCGCCCTGGTAGCTGCTCACGGCGATGCCCTGGGCGTCCTCCTGGATGGCCGTATCCACGATGTCCTGCACGGCCCGGTTGTGGCCCAGGTGGATCACCTCGCAGCCCGTGGACTGGAGGATGCGGCGCATGATGTTGATGCTGGCGTCATGGCCGTCGAAGAGGCTCGCGGCCGTGACGAAGCGGATCTTGTGGATGGGTTGGTACACGCCCTCCGCATCGAGGGTTCCGGGGAAAGCTTTGGTATCAACGGCCATGGCTTCGCTCCAACGAACCAGTTTAACGGCCGGTGGATGTGCCTTCTTTCCTTATTTTCCGAAGCGGTCTGCGGGAAAGCGGGCCTCCATGCGCTCCTGGCGCTCTCGCATGGTGGCCAGCAGTCCCTTCCAGGCGGGCCTTTCCTGCAAGCGGGCGAGGAAAGGGGCTCGCTCGTACCATTCCGTGCAGGCGAAGCCCTGTCCATAGGCGCGCTGGGCCAGATCGAAGGCCTCCCCATCCCGGCCGAGGAAGCCATAGGCCTCGGCCAGCTTGAAGGTGAGCTCCCCATCGGGCACCAGGGTCCGGACGCGATCCTCGTCGAGCTGGTGGAGCTTGGCGAGGGCCTCGTCCTTCCGGCCCTGGAGCGCGTCGTGGTAGATCCCCGCGAGGCGCTGGAACACCTTCAACCCGGCGGTCATGCGAAGGGCGGATCCAAAGGCCTCCTCGGCGCCGGGCTGGTTCCGGAGCATGCGGATATAGCCCAAGTAGAAGGCCTGCACGGGTTCCCTGGCTGGGACGGCCTCCAGGCCCTTCTGGAACTCGCCCCAATGGCCCTGGTAGAGCAGGCTGTTTTCCACGAGGAAGTAATCCTGGCCCACGGTGCCGCCCAGCTCGTTCCGCCGGCGGACGGCGCGGGCGGCCCCCTCCAGAAGGCCCGAGGTGCGGGCGGCGTAGGCCGCGGAATCGTGGAGGGAGGCCACCTTGGGAAGCGCCTTCAGGGCCTGGAAGGTGAGATCCAGGGCCCCCTTCTGATCCCCCACGTCCGTGCGAAAGCGGGCGTAGAGGTTCACGAGCCGGGGGTAGGTGGGCAGGGGCCGGAGGGCCTCGGAGAAGGCCTGATCGCAGGCGGCGTGCGCCTCCACGTCCGCGTTGGCGGAGGCCACGAGCAGGCGGAACTTGAGGTGGCTCCGGGCCAGGGCGGCGCTGGCCGAGCCATCTTCCGCGTGGAGCCGGTCCGCCCTGCGGACGGCCTCGGGGATCTCCGGCTCCGGCAGCAGGTAGGGGCCCGCGAGCAGGTTCATGAGGGGCCAGAAGGTGGCATCCGACCGGACATCCAGGGGATCCACCCGCGGGGGGCCCAGCAGGCCCGAGAGGGCCTCGTGGAGGGCCGCCTCAGGGTGCTCGGACCGGGCCTCCACGGGGCGCTCCGTGCCGGAGGCGCGAAGGCTTCCCACGAGCGCGAGGCCCTTCCCTTGCCGCTCCGCCCTGAGGGTGAGACAGGGATAGTCATCCCGGGGATCCCGTTCGGCGGCCAGCACGGTGAGCCCCCCGAAGGCCTCCAAGTGGTCCGAGACGTGGAGCTGGAGCCCCCGGAGTTCCTTGTCCGACAAGGCGCCGCTCGTCAGGATCAGGGTGGCCCGGGCCGGCTGGGCCCGCCTTCGATGGCGGAGGGCCAGGGGCCAGGCCACGGCCGCCGCGACGGCCACGCCCAAGAGGATCCAGCCCCAGGCCTTCATGAGGGGAAGTCCGATACGGGATAGAGCCCCTCCAGCCTCGCCTGCCGTTCCCGGAGGGTCTGGAGGAGGGCCTCCCATCGGGGGGAGCCCTTCAGGGGCGCCACGAGGGGGCTCTGCTCATACCACCGGGTGCAGGCGAAGCCCTGGGCCAGGGCCCGGCCCGCCAGATCGAGGGCCCCTTCCCGGTCGCCGAGGAGGGCATAGGCCTCGGCGAGGTTGAAGGTGAACTCCCCATCGGCCCCCCGGAGGCCATCCAGTTCCTGATCCAGCTCCCCCAGGCGCTTCAGGGCTTCTTCGGGCCTGCCCTCCAGCGTGAGCCGGAAGACCTCCCCCAGCTTCCGGTACCGGAGGTACTCCGCCCCCACGGACCGAAGGTGGCGGAAGTGGACGAGGGCCCGGTCCCGGCGGCCCCGGAGGAGCTCCAGGTATCCCAAGTGGAAGACCACCACGGCGTCGTAGGGCTCCCCGGGCCTCAGCCAGAGGCTGGCCTCGAATTCATCCCACCGGCCCAGGTAGAGGAGGCCGATCTGAAGCCGGGCCGGGTACCGCCGATCGAGGAGGATCTCCTGGGATCCGCCGGCCCCCGCCTCCACGAGCCCCATGAGCCCCGCGTTCCGGCCCACGTAGGCGAGGGTCTGATAGTTCGAGAAGGTGTGGGGATGGGCCCGGCTCAGCTGGCGGGATCTGGCCAGGGCCTCCTTCATGCGGCCCGTGTCCGCCAGGAGGCGCGCCAAGAGGTGGCTGGCCCGGGGGTGGTCGGGCGCCCGCCGCAGGGCCTCCTCATAGGCTTCCCGGGCGCGGTCCAAGCCCTCGAAGGAAGGGCGGGCGCGCTCCACGGCGCGGAAACCCTGGATCTGCCCCCGGAGGATGGCCGGCGTGGCGCAAGCCGGGGCCCCCACCTCGCTCACCGCCGCCAGGGCCAGGGCCTCGTCGCTTCGGGCGGGCTGATCCATCAAGGCCATGGCCTGAAGCAGGGGCCAGAAGGCCTCGGGGCTCCGGGGCATGAGGATCCCCGGGCGGTCCTCCTTCAGAGCCACGCCGGAGAGGCGGGCCAGCAATCCGGCCACCGCCTCCGCGGGGGAAGCGGGGGCGTCCCTCCCCAGCTCCGGGGAGGCCGGCATCGCCGCGAGGGGGCCCGTCCAGGCGCGGATCTCCAGTTCAAGCCCCCGGCGGTACCCCGCGAAGGCCAAGACCCATCCCTCCCGCGAGGGAACCCGATCCGCCGGCGCGGGCGGCAGAGGGGACTGCGTGACGGCGAGATCGCCGTTCATCTCCAGCACGTCCTTCACCAGAAGGGCGAGGGCCTGCTGCTGCGCGGGCTCCAGGGCCCCGGGGCCCTCCGCGGGGGCGGCGACGAGGAGCACGCGCCGGAGGGGCTGATGCCGGGGATCCGCGCGGCGGGCGACCCACACGAGGAGGACCACGATGAGGAGGGCCGGCAGGGCCAGGAACCACCCGGGGTTCCGGTACGCGGAAGTTGATCGGAATGGCGGCATGCCCCTTCATCATCGGTGGGACTGGAGTCCGAGGCCAGGGGGGTGGAGACTTGAGGAATGCGCCTCCGGCTCCTGCTGCCCCTCTGCCTCTCCCCCTGGCTCCTCGCCCAGGTCAAGCCCACGGAGGAAGAGGTCATCGCCCAAAGCCGCAAGGCGGCGAAGCCCCGGGCCATCGCGCCCCGCGGCGCCCTCTTCCCCGCGGAGCAGAACCTCGTGAGGCTCTTCAAGACGGCCAAGGGTTCCGTCGTCCACGTCAACGCCCTCGTGGAGGGCGTTGACCGCCGCACGGGGCAGATGGAGCTGGTGCCCGCGGGCCTTGGCACGGGCTTCGTCTGGGATGACCAGGGCCACGTCGTCACGAACAACCACGTCGTCACCGTGCAGCTCAATCAAGACGCCGAGGGGCCCATCGCCACCACCGCCGACGAGGTGCGCGTGAGCCTCGCCGACGGCAAGACCTACAAGGCCCGCATCATCGGGCGCAGCCTCGCCTTCGATATGGCCGTGCTCCAAGTCTTCGCCCCCCTGGATCAGCTCCGGCCCCTGCCCGTGGGCCGCTCGGCGGATCTGCAGGTCGGGCAGTCCGTCCTCGCCATCGGCAACCCCTTCGGCCTGGACCACAGCCTCACGACGGGCATCGTCTCCGCCCTGGACCGCACCATCGGCACCGACTTCGGCAGCGCCATCAAGGGGGCCATCCAAACGGACGCCGCCATCAACCCCGGCAACAGCGGCGGGCCCCTCCTGGACTCGGCCGGCCGCCTCGTGGGCATGAACACGGCCATCACGAGCACCAGCGGCAGCTCCGCGGGCATCGGCTTCGCCATCCCCGTGGACACGCTCAACCGCATCGTGCCCATGCTCATCCGCAAGGGGGCCGAGGCCCTGCCCATCCTGGGCTTCCAGTCCTTTTCCACCGATCGCACCCGATCCCTCGGCGTCCCCAAGGGTCTCCTCGTGGATGCCGTCGAGAAGGGGGGCCCCGCCGACAAGGGCGGCCTGCGCGGCACCCTGCGGGACGTCTACGGCCAGCCCGTGGCGCTGGGCGATGTCATCGTCGCCTACAACGGCCAATCCGTGGATACGGAGGTGGAACTGGCCGACCTCCTAGCCTTCCATCCCGCGGGCCAGCCCGTCGTCTTCGACGTGCTCCGCAAGGGGCAGGCCGTGAAGGTCACCATCACGCCGGGAAGCCGGACGGCACCGAAGGCCGTGATCTAAATCGAACCACGAAGACACGAAGACCACGAAGAAAAGCTGGAACGCGAAGGGCGCAAATGAAACGCCAATGACTGCGAATGCCCCCTTGGGCTGTACGGCAAGCCCTCCGGTCCCAGGTCCAGCTGGCTGGACCTGCTTTCCACTCGAGTAGGCACCCCCGGTTGCCCAGGGGCACCTCTCACAGAACCGT
>CAYWDR010000188.1:0-6877 GCA_964457075.1 uncultured Solibacteraceae bacterium | reverse complement strand
TGCTGAACATCCAGACGCGGCAAGAGGGCAGCGCCTCGGTGGTCTCCATCCAGGGCAAGGTCAACTTCGAGGTGACCGCCCAGCTCCGGGATGTGATCCGGGATACGGTGACCACCCATCAGCCCAAGCTGTTGGTCATCAATCTGGAGGGTGTGAGCTTCATCGACTCCTCCGGCCTGGGGCTCCTCGTGGCCGCCCGCAACAGCGTGGATAAGAGCGGCGGGAAGCTGCACCTGTGCACCCTGCCCGCGCCGGTGAAGAAGACCTTCGACCAGACGAACCTCACCAACTACTTCTCCATCTTCGCCACGGAGCAGGACGCGCTCCGTGGGGCCTGAGATTTCCTCCACTCAAGAAAATTTCCGCCGCTCGCGGCGGAAATTTTCTTGAGATGTACAAGGAGGACGGATGGGGAAAGGGGTTGTTTTAGTGGTGGATGACGAGGCCCCGATCCGGGACATCCTCGGCTTCTACCTCAAGCGGGCGGGCTACCAAGTGCTGATGGCGGGCAATGGCGTGCAGGCGCTGGATGAGATGTCGCGCCTGCAGCCGGATCTCATCATCAGCGATCTCCGCATGCCCGAAATGGCGGGCGACGAGCTCTGCAAACGCGTGAAGGGCACGTTCGAGACGCAGGACACCTACTTCATCATCGTGTCGGCCCTGGATGGCACCGCCTCCCGCATCGGCGGCCTCTCCATCGGCGCCGACGACATGATCAGCAAGCCTTTCCACGCCCAGGAGGTGCTGGCGAAGGTGGATAGCGCCTTCCGCCTCATCGGCATGCAGAAGGAGATCAAGCGGCAGAACCGCGAACTCTCCGCCTTCCAGGGCCGCGTGGAGGCCGAGCTGGCCCTGGCCGCGCGCCTGCAGATGGGCCTGCTGCCTTCCCTGCCCGGGGAGCTGCGCGGCGCCAAGTACACCCACCGCTACCTTCCCGCCGAGGGCATCGGCGGCGATATCTACACCATCGCCCCCCTGGAGGATGGCCTCATCGGCCTCATGATCGCCGACGTGAGCGGCCACGGCGTGAGCGCCGCCCTCATCAGCGCCATGGTGAAGACGAGTTTCGAGAACCATATCCGCCTCTCCCGGGACCCCCTCGCCTGGGCCCACGGCATGAACCGTGACCTCTGCCGCAGTACCCTGGACGATCAGTTCGCCACCGTTTGGCTAGGCTGCCTGAACCCCGCCTCCCACGTCCTCACGCATGTGGTGGCCGGGCACCCCCCGCCGATCCGCGTGCGCCAAGGGGCCCACGGCGGCCTCCACCAACCGGAGCTGCTCCAGGGCAAGGGCTTCATGCTCGGCCTCGACGAGGGCCTGCCCTTCAGCCTCCACGAGGGCCAGCTGCTTCCCGGCGACCGGCTGGTGCTGTACACGGATGGGCTCGTGGAAGTGGAGCGGGAGGACCGGTCTATGCTCGGCGACGAGGGCCTCCTCAAGCTCTGCGCGGATCTGCCCGAGACGGCCGAGGAAGCCGCCGACTTCCTCGTGGGCCGGGCCCGGGAGCTGAATGCGCCCGTGCCGTTCCATGACGATGTGACGCTCGTGGTGTTTGACCGGTTCTCCTGAGGGTGGGCCGTGGATTTGAAAGGTTGGGCGAAAAAAATTGACGAGGTCCTACCCCAGAGGTATGTTGAGTACATGGAAATCCCACGGTGCGCTTCGTCGCTCTGTGACTATTGAACTCCCGGGGAAGGCTCAGGCCTTCCCCGAATTGCGTTTAGGCATGGCCTGAACCAACTCAAAGGAGCGCACGTGCGAGCCATCATCTTCATTGATTACTGGAATTTCCAGTTGAACTGGAATGAGCGCACGGGTCGTGCGAAGTGTGACTGGTCCAAGTTAGGGCCAAGCGTACTAAGCCAGGTCCAAGGGATGCTACATCCAATGGGCCTTGGACCCGTCCAGCTGGAGGGCGTTCGACTCTACGCATCCTCTCAGCATGGGGATCCTGCAGCGGCGAAAATGGTTACTTGGATGAACCAGACCCTTCAGCGCTTCCCGGGATGGAGCGTATTTATTCGGGAGCGCTACTCTCACCCCAAGCCGGTCCACTGCAAAGAGTGTGGGTACGACATCGATTGTTGCCCCAAGTGCTCGAAGGTTCTGAAGCGAGCCGCGGAGAAGGGCGTGGACTCTGCAATCGTGGCGGACATGATGGCCTTGGCGTGGGAGGGAGCATATGACTTGGCCATCCTCCTCTCCCAAGATGCAGACTTCACGCCTGGCGTGAAGGCTCTGGCCCAAAAGGGGATCAAGGTGGTCAATGCCGGATGGACCACTGGCGGCCATAACCTCCAGCAAGAATGCTGGGCATCCTTCCCAGTGGAAGACCTTGTCTCCTCAATGACGCGAACGTAGGCCAGCGGCTTAAAGATGTGCCCCATTAGCGGTTGAAGCGGCCTGGGAATATGGGCATTGGGCTCAGTGTGACGAGCCCTTGTCATCCCTCCCCCACATCCGCGGCCCCAGCTCCGCCACGAGCGCTGCCGCCACGATGAGCGCGCCGCCGAGCCACTGGCGGGGGACGAGGGAGTCCTTCACGCCGGGGATCCAACCGCTGACGGCGAGCAGGGTGGCCACGACGGGCTCGAGGCTGAAGATGATTCCGGCCTCGGTGGCGGTAAGCCAGGGTTGGAAGCGGGCCTGGAGGTACATGGTGAGGGCCGTCCCGCCCAGCCCCAGCCAGAGGAGGCCGATCCAGGTTCCGCGGAGGGTGAGCCCTTGGCTAGCCTGGAAGCCGCCCTTGGGGAACACGATGGCGAAGACCGTGCAGGCCCCGGCCACCACGGCGATCTGGGTGAAGGTGAGCACCCAGGTGTCGCAGCGGCGGCTGAAGCGGCCGATGAGCACGATGTGGAAGCCGATGAGCACGGCGTTGGCCAGGGTGAGCGTGTCACCGTGGGTCCAGCCTCCGAAGGATTCCCCGGGCTTGAAGACGAGGCCCACGAGGCCGAAGCCCGCGACAAGCACGGCCAGGGCGTGGGCCGTCTTGAGGCGTTCGCCGAAGGCGATCGCGACCATGGGCGTGAAGATCACGTAGAGCCCCGTGATGAAGGCGTTCTTCGTGGTGCTCGTCGTCTGCAGCCCCTCCGTCTGCAGCCAGAAGAGGGAGGCCAGCACGACGCCCGCCACCAGCCCATCCCGCACGTCGGAGGCCTTCCAGCGGGAACCCCGGGCCAGGGTGAGGCCGAGCAAGACCACGGCCGCGATGGTGAAGCGCAGGGCCAGCAGCGCGTTCACGCCAAGCCCCGCCTCCTGCAAGTACTTCGTCGCCGGAAACGCCGACCCCCAGATGGCGGCCGCCAAAGCCATGAAGGCCACGGCGGTGAAGTGAAGGCGACGTTCGGACATCCAATCAGTCTATGATCGCGCCGGCTTTTCGCAGCTCGCGGAATGCGCGCAGCGCATTCCGCGAGAGGAGCCGAACTACTCGACGACAGCCGTCACCCGAACCACCACTTCCGGCTGCTCCGGATCGTCGGTCATGATGGTGACCTTCTCGGCGTAGCGGCCGGCTTTGGCGTCCTTGGAGAGCACGACGGTGAGGTCGTGCTGGGGCAGGGCCTTGGTTCCGGGGAGGCCTTCGATGCGCAGCTCGGGGCGGGAGATCTGGGTTCCCGTGATGCGGAAGGGCTTGCCTTCGGCTTGGCGCAGCTGGAGTTTGACGCGGCCCTCGGCTCCGGTTTTCACGACGTCCAGGCTCACGCGGTCGGGGCCGAGGATGCTGGGCTTCAACTCCCAGTTTACGGGGAGGGTGAAGGATTGGGCGGAGGGGACGTTCGTCATCACCGTCACCGTCTCCCGGCCGAAGCGGAGCTTGGGGGGGAGCTTGGAACCATCCATGGCGACTTCGAGGACGGCGTCCTTGCCGTCGGCCTTCGGCGTGAGGCGCAGCCAGGGAGCGCCGGGGGCCTTGGCTTCGAGAATGCGAACGTCCGAGCCCGTGCCGCTGGCGTAGCGCACGTTCGTCACTTGGGTGCCCGTGCGGGAGACCTGATTGAAGTACACGGCGGTCAGCGCAGGCATGACGTCCTGCACCACGTTCGCCTCGAAGGTGAGGAGGGCGTTGGGGTTCTTCGGGTCGTTGCTCACCACGGTGAGGCTCTTGCGCACGAGGCCCCGCTGGCCGTGGGGATCGAACACGGCCTCCACGTCGGAGCTCTCCCCGGGCTTGAGGTTCCAGGCGCCGAGCACGGTGCTCGTGCAGCCGCAGCTGGGGTTCACGGCCGTGATCTGCAGATTGGCGTTGCCCTTGTTCGTGACCTTGAAGCGGGTGCTGGCCTTTCGATCGGCGGTCATCTTGCCGAAGTCGTGGTGGGTGCGCTCGAAGGCGATCTCGGGGGCCTGCCCCTGAAGGGCGAAGGCAAAGAGGGCGGGCGCGATCAGCAGGGCAGTGCGGGACATGGGGGCCTCGAAGGGATTGGGATATTCTGAAGCAAAGAGGTGCGGAATGTCCGTCATGACCGAAGTGTCCTGGGGCGAACTCATTGATAAGTACACCATCCTGGCCATCAAGGCCGAACGGCTTAATGATCCCGCCAAGATCCGGAATGTGAATGCCGAAATGGAGGCCCTGGCCCCCGCCCGGGAGAAGGCCCATGGCCTCGCGGACATCTCAACGCTTGAGGCCGATTTAAAGGCCGTGAACGAGGTCCTTTGGGTCATCGAGGACGACATCCGGGACTGCGAGCGGGCCAAGGACTTCGGCCCAACCTTCATCGAGCTGGCCCGGGCCGTCTACCACCGCAACGACGAGCGGGCCGCCTTCAAGCGCCAGATCAACGAGAAGCTGGGGTCGCGGCTGGTGGAAGAGAAGTCGTACAGGGCCTACTGAGCGTTCAGCCAGGGCTCCAGCTTCGCCATCACCACCTCCGGCCCGATTCCCTCCAGACACGGATGACCCTCGATGGGGCAGTGGTCCAGCCCGCAGGGGAGGCAGGGCAGTTCCTTCCGCTGCATGATGGCGACGGTGGGGCCGTGGGGCGTGAACATGCCTGGGTCCATGGGGCCATAGAGGGCGAGGGTGGGGGTGCCGCAGCCGGCGGCCAGGTGGCTGAGGCCGCTATCGTTGCCCACGGCGGCCACGGCGTCCCGCATCCAGGCTGCGGCCTCCTGGAGGGAGTCGCCGCAGCGGTTGAGGCCGTGGGTGCCCGCCACCTCGGCGCCCAGCGCCTTTTCGGCGGGCCCGCCCAGCACGACGGGCAGGAAGCCCCGGGCGTGGAGGAGGTCCGCCAGAGCCCGGTAGTGGGCCGCTGGCCAGGCCTTGGAGGGGACGGAGGCGCCGGGCATGAGGCAGACGTACGGCCGCTGGGGCAGCTCCGGCTGCAGGGGGGATCGGTAGTCCAGGAAGGGCACCTCGGGCAGGTCCGGCCAGCGCTTCAGGAGCACCGCCCGGTAGCGATCCAGGCAGTGGCCCGTCGTGCCGGACCAGAAGGGCCCCGTGTGGGTGTTGAAGCGCCCCGCCAGGCTCTCGCTCACGCCCAGGCGCTCGGGCACCCGGGCGAGGAAGGCCCCCAGGGCGGGCCGCAGGCTCTTGGGGAAGTGGATGCTGCGGGCCGCCCGGTGCGTGCGCAGGAGGCGGGCCATGGCCCAGGGGCTGGGCTTGCCCACGTCGGGCACGGTGGCATCGGCGAGGTCCGTGCCCACCACCAAGTTCACCGTGAGCTTGGGCCCCCACACGACGAGGGGCCCGATGCCCGCTTGGCGTAGCAGGCGCAGCAGGGCCATCTGCATGACGGCGTCCCCGATGTAGCGGGGGAAGCGCACCCAGGTGGCGCCTTGGGGGAGGGCTTCGGGCTTCCCCAGGGAATGCATGCGTTCCCTGGGATCTATGGACGCGCTTCGGGTTTCGGGATCGCTCACCTCAGCCGCTCCAAATGCGGCAGCAGGGACTCGGGCTCCAGGCGATCCATGCCGCCTTCCAGGTCCGCCTCGGGCCCGGGGTACTGCACCACCTGCACCCGGGCGCCGAGGGGGGCCCAGCGGTCGGGGCCGTGGTGGGGCCGCTTGCCCATGAGGCAGAGCACGGGCACCCCCAGGGCGGCGGCGAGATGGGCGGGGCCCGTGGAGGGCGTGAGGATGGCGTCGCAGGCTGCGATGCGGCTCAGGAGGCCCGGGAGGTCCGTGGGGGGGAGCTCCCCGGCCCCGGCGGGCGCCAACACGATGGGCGTCCACCCCGTGCCCGCCAGCACGGGCAGGGCGCGATCCCACCAGGCCTGGGAGGGGAAGGCCCCGGAGCCGCTGCCCCGGAGCACGATGCCGAGGCGGGGGCGGGGCAGGGCCTCCAGCTCCTCCAGGGCCTCGTTGCGGGCCTTGAGGGGCAGCTCCAGGCGGACGGGCTCCGGCCAGCCCCCCTGCCATCCCCAGGGGTGGAGGAACTCCAGGAGATTCTGGGATTCATGTCGTCCCGTGCCCGTGCGCCCAGCCCAGAGGAGGTGGGTGGCGGCGAGGATCTGATCCAGGCCCCGGGCCCGGGCCACGCGGATGGGCACGCCAGCCTCCCGGGCGGCCACGGTAACGGCCCGGTCCCGGTGGCCCAGGTTCAGTACGGCGTCGGGCCGGAGGCGCTCGCAGAGGGCCCGGGGGCTGATCTCCGGGTCGCGGAGGTGCACCCCCGCGAGGCCCGGCAGGCCCCGCACCACGGCGGCGGTGGCGGGGCTCACGAGCAGGTGGATTTCGGCGGCGGGATCCCGGGAGAGGATCCGGTTCACCACGGGCAGGCTCACCATCACGTCGCCCAGGGCGTCCGTCCTCGAGATCAGGAATCGCATCCCCTATTGTTTCATGTGGAATGCCATAGTTGGGCTCAACTGCCCCATTACGGCACCCAGGACCCTCCCCTCCGCCCCCCATCTCGTGCTCCGCGTCG
>CAYWDR010000187.1:0-6882 GCA_964457075.1 uncultured Solibacteraceae bacterium | reverse complement strand
GGCCCTCGTGGAGCCGGAGGCCTTCGACCGGGCGAACCGCGAACAGATCATCAAGGACTACGTGCCCCTGGTGAAGTTCGTGGCCCACCGCATCAGCAACCGCCTGCCCAGCCACGTGGAGCTGGACGACCTCATCCACAGCGGCATCCTCGGCTTGATGGACGCGGTGGAGAAGTTCGATCCGGGCCGCGGCATCAAGTTCAAGACCTACGCCGAGCTGCGAGTGAAGGGCGCCATCCTGGATGGCCTCCGGGATCTGGATTGGGTGCCCCGCTCCCTGCGCCGGAAGAAGAAGGATATCGAGCACGCTTACCACGCCATCGAGCAGCGGCTGGGCCGTTCGGCCACGGACGAGGAGGTGGCCGCCCACCTGGGCGTGCCCCTGGAGGAGCTCCACAAGAACCTCGACGAACTGAAGGGCGTCACCCTGGGCGCCTTTGCCGAGGCGGGAGAGGATGGGGAGGGCGAGAGCCTCATCAGCTTCGTGCCCGACCCCGATGCAGAGGATCCGAGTCAGGTTTTCCAGGCCTCGGAGCTGAAGGAGATCCTCAAGGCCTCCGTGGAACTGCTCCCCAAGAAAGAAAAATTCGTCGTTCAACTCTATTATTTCGATGAATTGACGATGAAGGAAATCGGTACCCTCCTCAACATCACCGAGTCGCGGGTATCACAATTGCATACCAAGGCCATGCTGCGGCTCCGAGGCAAGCTCCTGGAGCGGCAGATTGAAGGTTGAAGTCCTCCCTGGCCCCACTCATTTAGGTTTGGTCCGTGGCTAAGATCCTGAGCCAAGACGAAGTCGATGCCCTCCTCAAGTCCCATACGACAGGAGGGCCGAAGGCCGCGGCGGCGTCTCCGGCCGCGGCTGCGGCGGTGGCGGATCGGGGCGCCATGGGCGGGGCAAAAAAAGCCCAGATCCAAAAGAAGGTCACCCTCTACAACTTCCGCCGGCCCGATCGCGTCAGCCGGGAGCAGATGCGATCCCTGCATTTCATGCACGATCGCTTTGCCCGGAACTTCAGCTCCAGCCTCAGCGCCTACCTCCGCTCCATCACCGAGGTGAACCTCGTCTCGGTGGAGCAGCTCAGCTATCAGGAGTTTCTCCTCTCGGTGCCCGAGCCCACCTGCTTCAACGCCATCTCCATCAAACCTTTGGAAGGCGCACTGGCCCTGGAGGTGAATCCCACTCTGGTGTTTCCCATCATCGACAAGATGCTGGGCGGCCCCGGCGAGCCCCTGAAGAACCTGCGGACGATGACGGATATCGAGCAGAGCATCTTCGACGGGATCCTGAAGCTGATCCTGGAGGATCTGCGGGAGGCCTGGCATAGCATCATCGATCTGGATTTCAAGATCCAGGCGAAGGAGACGAGCCCCCAGCTCATCCAGATCGTGGCCCCCAACGAGGTCGTGCTCCTCGTCGTCTTCGAGGTGAAGATGGGCGGCGTGAACGGGATGATCAACCTGGCCATCCCCAGCATCATCCTGGAGCCCGTGGCGGCCCGCTTCGATCAGGAGATGTTCACGGGCTACAAGAAGAGCGGCACCTTCGATGAGGCGCGCCTCCTGATGGAAAGCCTCAAGAAGCTGGACATGACGGTGGCCGCGGAGATCATGGGCACGCCCATGTCCGTGAGCGAGGTGCTCAAGCTCAAGGCCGGGGATCTGATCCCCCTGCGCAAGCGCTTCGACGCCGAGCTGGATCTCACCGTGGACGGCCTGCCCCGCTACAAGGGCTTCATGGCCCTGGACGCGAACAACAACCGCGTCTTCCAGGTCACCCAACCGCTTCAGGACAGGTAGGAGGAACTCATGGATCCCAAGGAACAGGAGTTCTACCAGAAGGTCGGCGGCGTCTTCACCGAGGCCATGGGCAGCGTCTTCGGCATGCTGACGGGCCGGGATTTCCAGCTCAGCGCCGAGGAGGCCAAGACGCTGGATGCCGCGCCCGCCGTGGCGGGCCTGCTCTCCGGCCAGGCCGTGTACGTGAAGGCCCACTACCAGAAGGGCGTGACGGGCACCCTCTACTTCGCCCTCCCCCTCAAAGAGGGCACGATGCTCGTGGATCTGATGCTGGGCGGCGATGGCGCCCCGGCCGATTCCATCGAGGGCGATAGCAAGGACGCCCTCGCCGAGACCTTCAACCAGGGCATGGGCAGCGCCAATCAAAGCTTCTCGGATCAGGCGGGCGAGACCTTCTCCATCAGCAACGTGGAGATCGGCGCCTTCGCCTCCGAGGCGGGGCCCGTGGGCGATTGGATCGGTACGGGGCCCTTCCAGGTGATCCCCATCGATACGAAGCAGGATGCCATCCAGGCCAAGATCTACATCCTCATGCCGGATCTCCTGGCCCAGCAGTTCCAGCGCAAGCTCGGCTTCGCCGCTTCCGCCGCCGCCCCCGCCGCGGAAGCGCCCGCGGCGGCGCCGCGGGCTTCCGCCGCCCCGGCCATGGCCGCGGCGCCCATGGCCGCCGGCCCCGCCGTGGATCCAGGCAATCTGGATCTGCTCTTGGATATCGAGCTGCAGCTCGTCGTGCGCATGGGCCAGACGGAAATGCAGATGGGCGAGCTCCTCAAGCTCACGCCCGGCTCCATCCTGGAGATGAACCGCAGCGCCGACGCCCCCGTGGAGCTGCTCGTCAACGGCAAGCTCATCGCCAAGGGCGAGGTGGTGGTGGTCGAGGGCAACTTCGCCTTCCGCATCACCGAGATCGAGAGCAAGGCGGCGAGAATCCGCAGCCTCGGCTGAAGAGGACCCGGACACGCCGGAGAATCCGCCCGTTCACCGGCGGAGGGCCTCCGCTGGCCTCCCGCCGCTCCTTCCCCGCGCGGGTCCGCGTAGGGTGGGGATCGGCAACTCCGCCATGTACGAGGTGCGTCATGCATTCCCTCCTTCCCTCAAGCCGGCTCCGATCCGCGTTGGTGGCGCTGCTGGTGCTTCCCATGGCCAGCGCTGGCCCCCAGAAGGCGCCCGTCAAGGCCGCCGCGCCCTCCACGCTTCCGCCCCTGCTGGATCGCGAGCTGTTCTTTGGCAACCCGGAGATCGCCGGGGCCCAGCTCAGCCCGGATGGAAAGTACATCGCCTTCCTCAAGCCCTGGAAGGATACCCGCAACGTCTGGGTGAAGCTGACCGGCGAGCCCTACTCCGCCGCCCGCCTCGTCACGGCCGATCCCAAGCGCCCCATTCCGGGGTTCTTCTGGAGCCGGGACGGGAAGCGGATCCTCTTCGTGCAGGATCATGACGGCGACGAGAACTACAACGTCTGGGCCGTGGATCCGGGCGCCCAGGCGGAGACCGGGAAGGAGGCGCCCGCCGCGCGGAATCTCACGGCCGCCAAGGGCGCCCGCGCCATGATCTACGCCGTGCCCAAGGCCGATCCCGACGTGATCTACGTGGGGCTCAACGATCGCGACGCCGCCTGGCACGATCTCTACAAGGTGCGGATCTCCACGGGCGAGCGCACCCTGCTGAGGAAGAATACGGAGCGCATCGCCTCCTGGGTGTTCGACCGCAAGGGCGTGCTCCGCCTGGCGATGCGCACCACCGAAAAGGGGGACACGGAGATCCTCCGGGTGGATGCCGACGCCTTCAAGGTGGTGTACACCTGCGGCGTCTTCGAATCCGCCGGGCCCGTGCAGTTCCACAAGGATGGCCGCCGCGTCTACCTGGAGACCAACAAGGGGAACCGGGATCTCACCCAGCTGGTGCTCTTCGATCCCGTCACGGGGAAGGAGGAACTCGTCGAATCCGACCCCGTGAAGCGGGTGGACTTCGGCAGGGCCATCTTCTCGGAAGTGACGGAGGAGCTGCAGGCCACCAGCTACGAGGATGACAAGGAGCGCATCTACTTCCGGGACAAGGCCCTCCAGGCCGACTACGAGATGGTGCGGCGCAAGCTCGCGGGCAAGACCATCGCCTTCGGGAGCGCCACGGCCGACGAGCAGCTGGTGATGGTGACGGCCTACAGCGACACCGATCCCGGAAGCCGCCACCTATTCGACCGCCGCACCAAGCAGCTGAGCCTGGAATACATTTCCCGGGAGCGCCTGCCCCGCGAGCACATGGCCGCCATGAAGCCCATCCGCTACCAGAGCTCGGATGGCCTGGAGATCCCGGCCTATCTGACCCTGCCCAAGGGCGTTTCCGCGAAGGGCCTGCCCCTCGTCGTCTTCCCCCACGGCGGCCCCTGGGCCCGGGACGGTTGGGGCTTCAATGGCTACGCCCAGTTCCTGGCCAACCGCGGTTATGCCGTGCTCGCGCCGAACTTCCGCGGCTCCACGGGCTATGGGAAGCGCTTCCTCAACGCGGGCAACAAGCAGTGGGGCCAGCTCATGCAGGACGACATCACCTGGGGCGTGAAGCATCTGGTGAAGCTGGGCCTCGCCGATTCCAAGCGCGTGGGCATCATGGGCGGCTCCTACGGCGGCTATGCCACGCTCGCCGGCGTGGCCTTTACCCCCGATGTCTACGCCGCGGGCGTCTCCATCGTCGGCCCCTCCAACCTGCTCACGCTTTTGGAGACCATCCCCCCCTACTGGGAGGCCGGCCGCATCATCTTCCACGAGCGCATGGGCAACCCGGGCACGGCGGAAGGCAAGAAGCAGCTGGAGCGGCAGTCGCCCCTCTTCTCCGCGGACAAGATCAAGACGCCCCTCATGGTCGTCCAGGGCGCCAACGATCCCCGGGTGAAGAAGGCCGAGAGTGAGCAGATCGTGATCGCCCTCAGGGACCGCAAGTTCCCCGTGGCCTACATCTGCGCCCCCGATGAAGGGCATGGCTTCGCCCGCCCAGTGAACAACATGGCCATGATGGCCGCGGCCGAGGCCTTCCTCGCCAAGCACCTCAAGGCCCGGGCCCAGGAAGGCGGCACGGCGGAAGTCACCAAGCGGCTCGCCGAGATCAGCGTGGACCCCGCCACCGTGGTGCTGGGCAAGAAGGTGGAGGCCGCCAGCGTGGGGCTTCCCAAGGCCGTGGCCAGCCCCACGCCTGAGACCTTCAATCTCCAGGGCACCATGGCCATGGGCCCCCGGAGCATGCCCATCTCCGTGGTCCGCGAGGTGAAGGAGGAGGCCGACGGCATCCACGTCACCGATAGCGCCAAGCTTCCCATGGGCGTGATCAAGGATGCGGTGGTGATGGACAAGGGCACCCTGGCCGTGCGCAAGCGCAGCATCCAGCAGGGGCCCGTCACGATCGAGCTGGCCTTCAAGGATGGCAAGGCGATGGGCACCTTCGCCATGTCCGGGAACTCCCGCCCCGTGAACGTGGACCTGGGCGGGGAGCTCTTCGCCGATGGCGCGGGCGCCGACGAGGCCCTGGGCTGCCTTCCCTTGGCCGAGGGCTTCAGCGTCACCTTCCGCAACCTCGACGTGCAAAAGCAGAAGCTGGCCCTCAAGCAGGCGAAGGTGCTGGGCGCGGAGGAGGTGAAGGTGGCCGCCGGAACGTTCAAGGCATGGAAGCTTGAGCTCACCTCGGCCGATGGCGAGCCCGGCAAAACCCTGCTCTGGATCGATCAGGCCAGCCGGAAGGTCCTGAAATCCCAGGCCACGATGCCCCAGATGGGCGGCGCGGTGATCACCACCGAACGCCAGTCGTAAATTCTTTCCATCAAAAGGGCCCCGCACATGCGGGGCCCTTTTGGTTGGTGAGTGGACTACAGATGCCGTTCCTGGGCCCCGGTGTAAATCTGCCGGGGGCGGTTGATGCGGGTCTTGGGGTCGTCGCGGAGTTCCTTCCACTGGGCGATCCAGCCGGGCATGCGGCCCAAGGCGAACATCACGGTGAACATGTCCGTGGGGATGCCCATGGCTCGGTAGATGATCCCGCTGTAGAAGTCGACGTTGGGATAGAGCTTCCGCTCGACGAAGTAGGGATCCGAGAGGGCGGCCTCCTCCAGGTGTTTGGCGATTTCGAGCAGGGGGTCGTTCACGCCCAGCTCCGCGAGCACGCGATCCGCGGCCTTCTTGAGGATGCGGGCCCGAGGATCGAAGTTCTTGTAGACCCGATGGCCGAAGCCCATGAGCTTGAAGCCGGAGTTCTTGTCCTTGGCCTGCGCGATGGCCTTGCGGGCGTCGCCGCCGGCGGCCTGGATGCCCTCGAGCATCTCGATGACTTCCTGATTGGCACCGCCGTGCAGGGGCCCCCAGAGGGCGGACACGCCCGCGGACATGGAGGCGAATACGTTGGCATTGGAGCTGCCCACCATGCGCACGGTGGACGTGGAGCAGTTCTGCTCGTGATCCGCGTGGAGGATGAGGAGCAGATTGAGGGCGTCGTGGACGGCCGCGGAGACCTCGTACTTCTGGGCCGGCACGGCGAACATCATGTGCAGGAAGTTGGAGGTGTAGTCGAGGTCGTTGCGGGGGTAGATGAAGGGCTGGCCGATGCTCTTCTTGTGGCCGAAGGCGGCGATGGTGGGGGCCTTGGCGAGGATCCGCACGATATCCAAGTCCTGATCCTTCTTCTTGGGATAGAAGGTGGACATGGACGCGAACATGGCACCGAGGATGGCCATGGGATGGGCCGTGCTCGGGTATCCCTCGAAGAACTTCTTCATGTCCTCGTGAAGGAGGGTGTGCATGGTCACCTCCTTTTCGAAGGCGGCCCTCTTCGCGGGGTCAGGCAGCTCGCCGTAGATGAGGAGGTAGGCCACTTCGAGGAAGGTGGCCTTCTCCGCCAGATCCTCGATGGGGTAGCCGCGGTAGCGCAGGATGCCCTGGTCGCCGTCGATGAACGTGACGGCCGACATGCACGAGCCCGTGTTGCCGAATCCGGGATCCAGGGTCACGTAGCCCGTGAGCTCACGCAGCTTCGAGATATCGATGGCCTTCTCGCCCTCGCTGCCCTCGATGACGGGAAGCTCGTAGTCCTTGCCGTCGAGCC
>CAYWDR010000186.1:0-6910 GCA_964457075.1 uncultured Solibacteraceae bacterium | reverse complement strand
CAAGCTCCTGGGCATGGTCTTCTTCAACCCCTCCCTGCGGACCCGGGCCAGCTTCGAGGCCGTCATGGCCCGGGGCGGCGGCAACGCCGTGGTGCTCGAAGTGGGCAATGGCGTGTGGAAGCTGGAGGATCGCGATGGCGTTGTCATGGACGGCGACCGGGCCGAGCACGTGAAGGAGGCCGTGCCCGTCCTGAGCCGCTACGTGGACGCCCTCGCCGTCCGGACCTTCGCCGAAGGGAAGGACGATGCCGCGGACCACTTGGATCCCGTCATGAACGCCTTCCGGAACCTCGCCACCGTGCCCGTGATCTCCATGGAGAGCGCCCGGGAGCACCCCTGCCAAGGCCTCGCGGACCTGCTCACCGTGCAGGAGACCTTCCAGAAGACGAAGGGCCTCCCCGTGACCCTCACCTGGGCGCCCCACGTGAAGCCCCTGCCCAAGGCCGTGCCCAACTCCTTCCTCCTCACCGCCGCCGCCGCCGGATGCCAGGTGCGGGTGGCCCACCCCAAGGGATTTGAATTGCACCCCGATATCCTCCGCGAAGCGGAAAGCTACGCTTCCGCCGTGGGCGGAAGCGTAGAAGTGACGAGCGATCAGAATGCGGCCCTGGAGGGCAGCACCGTCCTCTACGCCAAGGCCTGGGGACCCGCCACGGATGGCCCCGGGGGCGAAGTACGGCAGGAGGGCTGGATGCCTGGCGCCGCCCAGATGGAACTCATGGATAAGGACGGCATCTTCCTCCACTGCCTGCCGACGCGGCGGAATCTGGAAGTGAGCGACGCCATCCTCGATGGGCCGAGAAGCCGCGTGGTGGACGAGGCGGAGAACCGCTTCCACGTGCAGCGGGCGTTGCTGCATCAGCTCATCGGCCTTGCCTAGGTCTTCCCCCCATCCCTTCCGGAGTCACCGAAATGAACGCCCTCATGTCCCTTCGCGCCGCCGCCCCCTACCTCCGCCAGTTCCGCAACCAGACCTTCGTCGTGAAGGTCGGGGGCGAGGTTCTGGAGGATCCCGGCGCCTGCGCGTCGGTATGCGAGCAGGTGGCCTTGCTATGGAACCTCGGCATCCGGCTCGTGCTGGTGCATGGCGGAGGCGCGGGCCTGGATCGGCTCAGCGCGGAGCTCGGCCTGCCCGTGACGAAGGTCGCCGGACGGCGGGTCACGGACGCGCCCACGCTCCGGGCCGCCATCATGGCCTTCGCAGGCGAGGCCCATACCACGTTCCTCGCGGCGCTGGGCAAGGCGGGGCTCGCGCCCGTGGGCCTCAGCGGCGTGGATGCGGGGCTGCTGAAGTCCCACCGGCGGGCGCCCCAGACGGTCGATGGCGAGGCCGTGGACTTCGGATTCGTGGGCGATTTGGATGCCGTGGATCCCCACGTGCTCAAGCACCTCCTGGAGGGCGGCTTCCTTCCGGTGGTGGCGCCCCTCAGCGCCGACGGCCAGGGCCAGGTCTACAACACCAACGCCGATACCGTGGCGGCCGCCCTGGCCAGCGCGCTCGGCGCGGAAAAGCTCATCTTCCTGCTCGGGGTCCCCGGGCTGTTGAGGGACGCGAACCAGCCCAGCTCCCTCGTGCCCTTCGCCACGCCCGGGGATCTGGCGCAGCTGGAGTCCGCCGGCGCCATCGGCGGCGGCATGAAGCCCAAGCTCGCCGCGGTGAAGATGGCACTCGCCGCGGGCGTTCACAGCGTCCACCTCGTCTCTGGCCTCACGCCCGAGGCGCTGCTCGTGGAGATCTTCACCAACGAGGGCAGCGGCACCATGATCCAGGCCGCGTCCACCGCCGCGGCCGGGGTGGCGCCATGACGCCTGGGGAACTCCTTCATCAGCTCGTCGCCATTCCCAGCGTGTCCGGCCAGGAGGGCCCGATCGCGGATCGGGTTCAGTCCCTCCTCCAGGGCTGGGGCGCCGCCGTGTTCCGGCAGGGAAACAACCTCTGGGCCGAGGCGGGGCAGGGCGCGCCGCGCCTCCTTTTGAATTCCCACCTCGACACCGTGCCGCCCTGCGCGGGCTGGACTGGGGATCCGCAAGCCCCCGCGTGGAAGGGCGATCGGCTCGTGGGGCTGGGGGCCAACGATGCCAAGGGCTGCGTCACGGCGATGCTGCTGGCCTTCCGGCAACTGCTCCAGGCGCCCCCCATCGAGGGCACCGTCGTCCTCGCCCTCACGGCGGAGGAGGAGACGGGCGGTCAGGGGATCGCGACGATCCTCGACCGGCTCGGCCCCCTGGATGCCGCCGTCGTGGGCGAACCCACGGGCCTGCAGGTGTGCGCAGCGCAGCGGGGCATGCTCCTGCTCAAGGTCACCGCCCACGGGGAAGGGGCCCACGTGGCCCACGCCCACCTGGGCGACAACGCCATCCACAAGGCCGCCAAGGACATCACGAAGCTCTCGCAGCTCCGTTTCGAGCCCCACCCGCTGCTGGGCGAGACGCGCGCCCAGGTCACTCAAGTGGAGGGCGGCCTCGCCCGCAATCAGGTGCCGGACGCCTGCACCCTCTTCGTGGATTTGCGCACGACGCCCAACCTCGATCACGCCGGGCTGGCCCAGGCTTTCGCCGCCGAGCTGGAGGGCGAAGTGAAGGTGCATAGCGGCCGGTACGCGCCCAAGGCCACGGATCCCGCCCACCCCATCGTGCGGGCGGCCCTGAAGGCCGCGGGCATGGCCTCGCCCGTGGGCAGCGCCACGACCAGCGATTGGGCCTTTCTCGGCGACCTTCCCGCCGTGAAGGCGGGGCCCGGCGACACCCACCGGAGCCACCGCCCCGACGAGTGGATCTCCCGGGCCGAGCTTGAGGCTGGCGTGGCCTTCTACCAGGCCGTCGTCCCTGCCTACCTGGCCCTGGCCGCCCGGGAGGTGGTTCATGGCTAAGACGCAACTCTGGGCCAAGAACCTGCCCCTGGATGGCTTCGTCCACGCGTTCACCGTAGGCCGGGATCCCGAGCTGGACCTCCACCTCCTCCCCTTCGACGCCTGGGGAAGCGCCGCCCATGCCCGGACCCTCCACCGGGCGGGCCTCCTTGGCGCCGGAGACACCCGGGCCTTGGTGGCCGAACTGAAGGTCCTCCAAGGCCAAGCGCGGGCCGGTGAACTCGTCATCCAGCCCGAACAAGAGGATGGGCACACGCTGCTTGAAGCCGAACTCACCTCGCGCCTGGGCGAGCCGGGCCGGAGGATCCACGCCGGGCGATCGCGGAATGATCAGGTGGCCACGGCCCTGCGGCTGTGGATGCGGGCGCAGCTGCTCGCCGTGGAGGCGGAGGCCCTCGCGCTGGCCCGGGCCCTGCTCGCATTCGCCCAGGCTCACCCCGGCCCGCTACCCGGCTACACCCATCTTCGACGGGCCATGCCCAGCTCCTGGGCCCAGTGGGCCACCTCCCACGCGGAGACCCTGCTTGAAGAAGTGGAGGCCATGGAATCGCTCTGGCACCGGATGGACCGGTGCCCCCTGGGCAGCGGCGCGGGTTATGGCGTTCCGTTGCCGCTGGACCGGGAATTCTCCGCCCGGCTGCTGGGGTTCACGCGGCTCCACCGCAACGCGGCGGAAGTCCAGCTGGGCCGCGGCCGCACGGAGGCGGCCTTCCTCCACTCGCTGGGGAGCCTGGGGCTCGCCCTGGAGCGCTTCTGCCAGGACGCCCTGCTCTTCAGCACCGAGGAGTTCGGCTTCCTCCGCCTTCCCGATGCCTTCACGACTGGCAGCAGCCTCATGCCCCAAAAGCGGAACCCCGACGTGCTGGAACTGGCCCGGGCCCGGGCCCGGGAGCTGAAGGGCCAAGCGGCCCGGCTCGACGCCTTGGCCTCGGGCCTCGGTGGCGGCTACCACCGGGATTTCCAGCTGCTCAAGGCTCCGCTCATGGAGGGCTGTGCCAGCGCCCTAGAGCTGCTGCGGGTGCTCACCCACGTCGTTCCAGGTCTCGAACCCTTGCCCGCCGCGGCGGACGTCTGCGCCGCTCCGGAGCTCCACGCCACCCAATCCGCCTGCGAGCGGGCCCTGGCGGGTCAGCCCTTCCGGGAGGCCTATGTCGCCGTCGCGAAGGAAGTCGCTGGAGGCACCTTCATCGCGCCCACCGCGGCCCCCATGGCCGAGGCGGCGGGATCCCCCGGGGCCTTGGATCTGGAGGGTCTATCCCAGGATCTCCAGGCCCGGGCCGTGTGGATCCAATCCCGCCGCATCCACCTCGCCGCCGCCGAAGCCGAAACCTGGAACCTCGACACCCTTGGAGACGCCCCATGAACAAGTTGCTGCTCGCCTTCAGCGGTGGCCTCGACACCTCCTTCTGCGCCCTCTGGCTGCAGGAGCAGGGCTACGAGGTGCATACGGCCACCATCGACACGGGGGGCTTCAGCGCCGCGGAACTCGCCCGCATCGAGGCCCAGGCCGCGAAGCTGGGCGTGGCCTCCCACCGCACGGTGGATGGCCGCCAGCGGCTGTGGGATCGCTACCTTCGCTTCCTCGTCTACGGAAACGTGCTCCGGGGCCAGGCCTATCCGCTCTCCGTGAGCGCGGAGCGGGTGTGCCAGGCGGAGCTGGCGGTGCAGGCGGCCCATGAACTCGGTGCCTCGGCCCTGGCCCATGGAAGCACGGGCGCGGGCAACGATCAGGTGCGCTTCGACGTGGCCTTCGCGGCCCTCGCGCCGGACCTCGCCGTGCGCACCCCCATCCGGGAGTTGGCCCTGAGCCGCGCTCAGGAGATCGGCTGGTTGGAGGAGAAGGGCTTCACCTTCCCCGCGAAGACCGCCGTCTACTCCGTCAATGAGGGCATGTGGGGCACGAGCATCGGCGGCCGGGAGACCCTGAACCCCTGGGACGCCCTGCCGGACGATGCCTGGCCTGGCGGGCCCGTCGATCTGGCCTTGCCGGCCAAGGAGGTGGTGATCGGCTTCAAAGATGGAGTGCCCGCCTCCTTGGATGGGAGGGACCTCGATCCCGTGGCCCTCATCGCGGCCCTCAACGCCCGAGGTCGTGAATACGGCCTCGGGAGGGCCTACCACCTGGGCGATACCATCCTGGGCATCAAGGGCCGCATCGGGTTCGAGGCCCCGGCCGCGCTGCTGCTTATCCAGGCCCACCGGGAACTGGAGAAGCTCGTCCTCAGCGGCAAGCAGCTCTTCTGGAAGGAGAGCCTCGGCAACCTCTATGGCGGCCTCCTCCACGAAGGCCACTTCTTCGATCCCCTCGCCCGGGATCTGGAAGCCTTCCTCGAGCGCAGCCAAACCGTGGTCACCGGCGACGTGCGGCTGGTGCTGCGCCCCCACGCCTTCCACACCGTGGGCGCCCGCTCCCCCTTCGCCCTCATGAACGACCTCGCCGCCTACGGCGAAGGCACGAAGCTTTGGACCGGCGCCGAGGCCGCAGGGTTCGCCAAGGTCTTCGGCGTCGCCCAACGGATCAGTGCTCGAGTTCACGAAACAACTGCTTAACCGCGAATGACGCGAATTCCCGCGAATAAAGACGGTAGGTGCGCAGCCTGTATTTCATTCGCGAACATTCGCGGTCAACCCTCCTTTTTGGACCCCCCATGCGAATCACCATCGACAAGATCGCCTCCGTCACCCGGCGGCTGCAGCTCTCAAAAACGCTCACCCTCACGCCCGATATCGAGGTGCGCCCCGGCACCGTGCTGGCCGCGCGGGTGCTTAACGATAAGAGCCGCTACAACACCCTGGAGGATGTGCATGGCCGCATGTCCGTGGTGCATGCGGGTGACCTCGTCGTGGGCGCCCTGGGGCACCGGAACGCCCTCCATGGCTACGAGGGCGTGATGCCCGAGCGGGTGCAGGTGGGGGACCGGATCAACATTCTGAACCTGGGTGGCGTGATGGGAACCTGCGTCTCCCACAACCCCGACGTGGGCGCGCCCTTCGAGGTGGAAGTGCTTGGCCAGGTGCTCGTGTATCCCGAGTTCCAAAGCCGGCAGGGGCAGCGCGCCCACATCGGCATGAGGGCCCTGGCCCCTCGGGAGGCCGCGTCCCGGCTGCCCGTGGTGTTCGTGGCGGGCACTTGCATGAACTCGGGCAAGACGGCCGCGGCCTGCGCCGTGATCCGCGCGCTGGCCCAGGCGGGTCTCAAGGTGGCGGGCGCCAAGCTCACGGGCGTGAGCCTGCAGAAGGACATCCTGGGCATGAAGGATTACGGCGCCGAGTGGGCCCTGGACTTCACGGACACGGGCGTCACCACGTCTTCGCCAGAGACGGCCCAGGCCTCGGCCCGCACGATTTTCGCCGAGCTGGCGGCCACGGGCGCCGACGTCATCGTGGCCGAAACGGGCGACGGCATCATGGGGGACTACGGCGTGCAGGCCATCCTGGGCGACGCGGGACTCATGGGGCAGTCGGCGGCCTTCCTCTTCTGCGCCAATGACCCCGTGGGTGCGGCCGGCGGCGTACAGGCCCTGCGGGATCTCTACGGCCTCACCGTGGATGTGCTCACGGGCCCCGCCACGGACAACGCCGTGGGCGTGCGCTTCGTGGAGGCGAACCTGGGCCTGCCCGCCGTGAACGCCCGCACGAACGGGCCGGCGCTGGGGGAGCGGGTGCTGGGGCTGGTTCGGGCCGCTGCTGCCGTGGCGCCGTGATTTAAAGAAAAAGAAAAGAAAGCCGGTGATGAACAGTGATGAACAGTGAAAAAGAAAAAGAGCAGACCTCTCAACATTCAGGCTTTTATCGCCGTTCATCACTGTTCATCACTGGTTGTCTTTTTGTCTTTCGACCCATGATTTCGGAGTTCACGTGGCCATCCGCGCCCTGATCCTCGGCGCCTCCGGCTACGGCGGCGGCGAGCTGCTCCGCCTGCTGGCGGCCCACCCCGCCGTGGAGGCCGTGAAGGGCGTCTCCCGCCACCACGCCGGCAAGCCCTTCCATGCAGCGCACGCGAATGTGAGGCGCCTCCTGGACGGCACCTTCGACGCCGC
>CAYWDR010000185.1:0-6981 GCA_964457075.1 uncultured Solibacteraceae bacterium | reverse complement strand
CCCCTGCGACCCCACGGAAGTGAAGCTCGCCCTGCGGGCCGCCCTGAAGCAGGAGGGCCCCGTCTACCTGCGCTTGGGCAAGAAGGGGGAACCCACCCTCCACGCCGGGGAGCCGGACTTC
Source organism: uncultured Solibacteraceae bacterium (assembly GCA_964457075.1). Taxonomy (GTDB): domain Bacteria; phylum Acidobacteriota; class Holophagae; order Holophagales; family Holophagaceae; genus JAFDVN01. The sequence goes on along the minus strand of CAYWDR010000185.1, from coordinate 6,860 downwards.
CGCATCGGCCGGGCGATCACGATGCGGGAGGGGAAGGACCTCTGCCTCCTCGCCACGGGCAACGCCGTGGAACTGGCCCTGAAGGCGGCCGCGCAGCTGGAGGCCCAGGGTTGTTCCGTGCGCGTGGAGAGCGTGCACACGGTGAAACCTCTCGATACGGAACTGCTGGAGACCCTGCGGCGGGACTTCCCCGTCGTCGCCACCGTGGAGGAGCACACCCTCCTCGGCGGCCTGGGGGGCGCCGTGGCCGAGTGGTGCGCGGACCGAGGGCCCGGCGGCTTCCGCCTCCTGCGCTTCGGCACGGAGGACCGCTACCTGGCGGAGGTGGGCACCCAGGACTGGGCCCGGGCCCAGTACGGGCTCACGGCGGAACGCATCAGCGCCCGCCTCAGCGAAGCGTTGGCGCGATGACCCTCCGCATCGGCGTGGACTTCGATAACACGATCCTCCGCTACGACGGCGTCTTCCACCGCGTGGCGCGGGAACGGGGGTTCATCCCCGAGACGCTGCCCGCCACGAAGGAGGCCGTGCGGGATCACCTCCGGGCCGTGGGCCGGGAGGACGATTGGACGGAGCTGCAGGGCGAGGTCTATGGCCTGCGCCTGCGGGAGGCGGAGGCCTTTCCCGGCGCCCTGGAGACGTTGGGAACCTGGATCGCCCAGGGCCTTCCCGTGTGGATCATCAGCCACAAGACGCGCCACCCCTACCGGGGCCCCGCCTGGGACCTCCACGCCGCCGCCTACGACTGGCTGGAGTTCGCGGGGGTCTTCGAGGGCGCGGGCCTGCCTCGAAGCCACGTCTCCTTTAGCGAGACGAAGGAGGGCAAGCTGGCCCGCATCGCGGAGGTGGGTTGCACGCACTTCCTGGATGATTTGCCGGAGATCCTTCAGGCGTCGGGCTTTCCCGAGGCCACCCGGCGCCTCTGGTTCGGCGGCACGGAGGCGCGGGCGGGCCTCGTCCCCCTCCCGGATTGGGGGGCGGTGGCGGCCTACGTGGCGGAGGAGGATCCCTGATGGAGACCGCCCTTCGCGCCACGGCGGCCCGCCTCCTGGGCGTGCCCGACCCCCGCTTCTCGGCCCTGCCGGGGGGCGGGAACAACCGCAGCTTTCGCGTGGATTGGGAGGGAGGCACGGCCCTCCTCAAGCACTACTTCCGTCACCCCGGGGACCCCCGGGACCGCCTCGATGCGGAGTTCCGATTCTGCGCCTACGCCTGGGACTGCGGCCTGCGCGCCGTGGCCCGCCCCCTGGATCGGGACGACGCCCAGGGCCTGGGCCTCTATGGGTTCCTTCCGGGCCGGCGGGTGGAGGCCGGCGAGGTGGACGCCGAGGCCCTGGCTCAGGCCCTGGCCTTCCTGCGGGGCCTGCAGGCGGGGCGTGAGCGTGCGACGGCCCGGGCCCTCCCGCCGGCGTCGGAGGCCTGCTTTTCCGAAGCCGAGCACGTGCGGATGCTGGAGGGCCGCCTGGCCCGCCTGGAGCGGGCCGAAGCGCCGGAGGTGCGCGGCTTCCTCGCCGCGGAGTTGCGGCCCGCCTGGGAGGCCCTGCGACGGGAACTCGGCCCGCCTTCCGAGGCGCCCCTGCCCCCGGAGGCCCGGGTCCTATCGCCGTCGGACTTCGGCTTCCATAACGCCCTTCGGACGGAGGATGGACGCTACGCCTTCCTCGACTTCGAATACGCGGGTTGGGACGACCCCGCCAAGCTCGTCTGCGACTTCTTCGGCCAGGTGGCCGTGCCCGCGCCCTCGGAGGCCTTTCCCGCCTTCGCCCGCGCCGTGGCGGAGCTGCCGCCCGATGCGGAGGGGACCCTGGCGCGCATCGATCGCCTGCGGCCACTCTACCGGCTGAAGTGGTGCTGCATCCTCCTCAACGCCTTCCTCCCCGTGGATCAGGCCCGCCGCGCCTTCGCCCGGCCCGGGGATCCCGGCGCCCCGACCCACCAGCTGGCCCAGGCCCGCGCCCTCCTGTTGGAACCATGAGCGAACTCGACTTCATCTCCCTCGTGCACAAGCAGACGGCCCGCGACTACCTGGGCCGCGTGAACGAGTACCCCAAGGCCGAGGCCGCCGCCATCGCCAAGCGCTTCGACCGGGACTACTGGGACGGCGACCGCAAGGTGGGCTACGGGGGCTTCCGCTACGACGGCCGCTGGCGCATCGTCGCGGAGCGCATGGCCGCCCACTACGGACTGAAGGCGGGGGATCGCATCCTCGACGTGGGCTGCGGCAAGGCCTTCCTCCTTTACGAGTTCACCCAGGTGGTGCCGGGCGTGGAGGTGGTGGGCCTCGACGTCTCCGCCTACGCCCTCGCCCACGCCAAGGAGGAGGTGCGGCCCTTCCTCACCGAAGGCCGCGCGGACCACCTGCCCTACGCCGACCACAGCTTCGACCTCGTCCTCTCCATCAACACCCTCCACAACCTGCCCTGCTACGAACTGGACCTCGCCCTGCGGGAGATCGAGCGGGTGGGCCGGGGCGGGAAGTTCATTTGCGTGGAGTCCTACCGTACGGAGGTGGAGAAGGCGAACCTGCTCTACTGGCAGCTCACCTGCGAGGCCTTCAACACGCCGGAGGAGTGGGCCTGGTGGTTCCGCCACACGGGCTACACCGGCGATCATGGCTTCATCTTCTTCGAGTGAGTGGAGCGACCATGTCCCTACCTCGCACCATGAAGGCCGCCATCCTCACGGAGCAAGGGGCCCCCCTGACGGTGGCCGAGGTGAGTCTGCCGGAGGCCCTCCGCTTCGGGCAGGTGCTCGTGCGCCTCGCCTACAGCGGCATCTGCGGCTCCCAGTTGGGGGAAATCGCGGGCGTGAAGGGCCCGGATCCCTACCTGCCCCACCTCCTGGGCCACGAGGGCTCCGGCCGCGTGCTGGCCGTGGGCGAGGGCGTCCGCCACGTCAGGCCCGGCGACGCCGTGGTGTTGCACTGGATGAAGGGCGCGGGTCTGGAGGCGGATCCGCCCTCGTACCAGTGGCAGGGGCGCCCCCTCAACGCGGGGTGGATCACCACCTTCAACGAGTTCGCCATCGTCGCCGAGAACCGCGTAACGGCCGTCCCCGAGGGGCTCGACCCCCGCCTCGCCGCCCTCTTCGGCTGTGCCGTCACCACGGGGCTGGGCACCCTCTCGAACAACGCCCGCCTGCGGATGGGGGAGTCCCTCATCGTGCTGGGGGCCGGGGGCGTGGGGCTGAACATGATCCAGGGGGCCGCCCTCACGTCCGCCCACCCCATCGTGGGCGTGGACCTCTTCGACAACCGCCTGGAGCTGGCGAAGAGCCTGGGCGCCACCCACGTACTGAACGCCCGCCATGGGAACCTCGCGGAGGCCCTGCGCGCCATCGTGGGCGGGGCGGGCGCCGACGTCGTCATCGATAACACGGGGCTGCCGGAGCTGATCCAACTGGGCGTGGAGCTTACGAAGCCCCAGGGGCGGACGGTGCTCGTGGGCGTGCCGAGGAAGGGCCATCCCATCTCCATCCCCTCCCTCCCCCTGCACTTCGGAAAGGTGCTCACGGGCTCCCACGGCGGTGAAACGAATCCCCCGGAGGATATCCCCCGCTACCTCCGCCTCCACGAGGCCGGCAAGCTGGCCCTGGCCCCCCTCCTCACGCACACGGTGCCCCTGGACCGCATCAACGAGGCCCTGGATGGCCTCCGCTCCGGCGCCATCGCGGGGCGTTGCCTCGTGGATCTGAGGGAGGGCGCATGAGCGCCTGCCGGTCCTGCGGCGGCCCCCTCATCCCGGAGCGCCTGGAGGCGGGGGCCCAGCCCCTCTGCAACCGCTTCCTCGCCTCGCCCGACGCGCCGGAGCGCCGCTTCCCCCTGACCCTGGGGGCCTGCGCCCCCTGCGGCCTCGCCCAGCTCCTCGACCCCGTGCCCGCCGCGGAGATCACGCCGCCCTTCGACTGGATCACCTACAACGAACCCGAAGGGCACTTGGACGACCTCGTGGCGCGCCTCCTCGCCCTGCCAGGCGTGGACCCCGGAAGCCGCGTCGGGGGCCTCACCTACAAGGACGACAGCACCCTGGATCGGTTGGAGCGGAAGGGCCTCACGCGAGCCTGGCGCCTTACCGCCTCGGATCTGGAACTATCGGGTTCCCGGGCCGAAGTCGAGCAAGTTCAAGCCCGCTTGATTCCAGCGAGGGCCGAGGCCCTCGCTGGAATCAAGGGAACGGTGGATCTCCTCCTCGTGCGGCACATCCTGGAGCACGCCCACGACCCTGCCGGCTTCCTCGGGGCCCTGCGGGCCCTGCTGGCCCCGGGCGGCTGCGCCGTCTTCGAGGTGCCGGACGCCACGACGATGTTCGCCACGGGGGACTACAGCCCTCTCTGGGAGGAGCACCTCGTCTACTTCACGCCGGACACCCTCGTGGCGACGCTGCGATATCACGGCTTCGAGGTGGTGGCCCTCCAGAACTACCCCTACGTGCTGGAGAACTCCCTCACGGTGGTGGCCCGGCCCGCGGCGCCCGTGGCGGCTCCGAGCGGGGGTCCGACACCCGCCCTGCGGGCCTACCTGGCGGGGTTCTCCGAAACCCGGGCCCGGACGCAGGCCTGGATGGAGGCGGCACCCGGTCCCGTGGCCCTGCTGGGCGCGGGGCACCTGGCCTGCACCTTCCTCAACCTCATGGAACTGGGCGATCGCGTGGCCTGCGTGTTGGATGACGACCCCCATCGCATCGGCCTCTTCATGCCCGGCTCGCATCTACCCATCCGGCCCACGTCCCACTTCTACGAGGCGGAGATCGCCCTCTGCTTGCTGAGCCTCAACCCCCTCAACGAGGCCAAGGTGCTGGAACGGCACCGGGCCTTCGTGGAGCGGGGCGGGATCTTCCGTTCCATCTTTCCTGCCAGCTCCAACGCGCTGACGCTCTGACCGATCAATCGAGGTTCGGCATGCACGATCAAGGAAAAGAAGGGACACAGAGGACACAGAGAAAAGCGGAACGCGGAGTTCACGGAGGGGCGCGGAGGACGCGAAGAAAAGAAGGACGCAGAAGACGCGGAACAACGCAGAAGACGCAGAAAAAAGCAGACTCCCATCGAGAGGCCTTCGGGCGCGGAGCGCCAAGGGCCACGGCGTGGCCCTTGATCCTGGGCGGGGCCCCCGGCCAGCGTTCAGGGCTGCCCGGGGGCCCCGCCCAGGATCCGAGGGCCGGAGGAACGGGTGGGTCGTGCCCCCTTCTGCGGTTTCTGCGTGGCGCGCAGCGTCTTCTGCGTCTTCTGCGTTCCGATTTTCTCCGCGTCCTCCGCGAGGCGCACAGCGCCCTTCTTTTCGATGGGATCTGCTTAAGTGGACGTTATTTGGCAGAGAAGGCGCTGCGCGATTCCCATGGCGTGGTTTCTTTGAACCACTCCGTGTCCAGCTTTTCGCTCCGGCCATCCCTGATCCACTGACCAAGGAACCCCATGCCTGCCTCCCCCTTCCGCCCCACCGCCCCCGGGATTTTTTATCCCGAAGGCCCAGGCGTTGCCATCCGCCTTGGGGACCTGGGCGCCGTCATCGCCGAGGCCGAGGCGCATCCCCGCCGCCGCGCCCGCCTCTGCGCCCACCCCGGGCCCGATGCCGCGCTTCACGAGATGCTCATCGTGCTGCAGCGGGGTGGCTACGTGCGGCCCCACCGCCACCGCGGCCGGCCCGAGAGCTTCCTCGTCCTCGAAGGCGAAGCCCGCGTGCTCGCCTTCGACGAGGCGGGCACCCCCACCGCCTGCTGGGAGCTGGGGGATATGGCCTCGGGGCGCACCTTCTTCCTCCGCATGGAGACGCCCACCTTCCACACGGTGATCGTGGACTCTCCGCGGCTGATCGTGATGGAGACGACGCAAGGGCCCTTCGACCCCGCCTCCACGGAAGCGGCCCCTTGGGCGCCGGAGGAGGGGGATCCCCTCGCCGCGACGTTTATCGAGAGGGCCCTGGGGCTTTGGAAGGAGCGGTCATGAGGCAGCATCTGGTCATCGGCGGGACGCGGGGCATCGGCCGGGAGGTGGTGAAGCGGCTGCTCGCCCAGGGCGAAGCGGTGGCCGTGCTGGGACGACGGGAGCCTTCGCCCGCCGACGCGGCGGCGCCCGGCGTGCGCTACTGGACGAGCGACCTCGCCACGGAGCCCACCCAGGCCCTGCCCGAGATCCTCGCCCGGGGGCCCTTGGGGAGCCTCATCTTCTGCCACCGCTTCAAGGGCGGGGGCGAGGCCTGGGATGGCGAGCTCCAGACGAGCCTCTCCGCCACCCGGGCCCTCATCGAGGCGGCGGCCCCCCACTTCGACCCCGAGGGCCCCCGGGCCATCGTGATCACGAGCTCCATCGTCAGCCACTTCGTGGCGGACGAGCAGCCCGTGGGCTATCACGTGGCCAAGGCGGGGCTGAACCAGATGGCCCGCTACTACGCCGTGACGCTGGGCGCCCAGGGCCTCCGCGTGAACACCGTCTCCCCCAGCGTCTTCATCAAAGAGGAGTCCGCCGCCTACTACGCGGAGCATCCAGAAATGACCGAGCGCCTGACGGCCATTACGCCCCTCGCCCGCATGGGCTCCGCGGGGGAAGTGGCGGAGGCCATCCTCTTCCTCGCCGGGCCCCAGGCCTCCTTCATCACGGGTCAGGACCTCATCGTGGACGGCGGCATCTCACTTCAGGCCCCGCCCTCCCTGGCACGGAAGTTGTCCACCTAACGTTTCTTTCCCCGCGCATTGCATCGAATTTGCCCCTAGGGTGACGGCCCATGCAGGAAAAGATCACCACGAAGGCACGAAGCCGCCCTGCGGGCGCACGAAGGCCACGAAGGGGCGCCGACCCATCAACGCCATCCCTTTCCAGGGCGGCACCGGGCGGGCCTTCGAGGGCCCGCCCGGTGCCGCCCTGGAAAG
>CAYWDR010000184.1:0-6989 GCA_964457075.1 uncultured Solibacteraceae bacterium | reverse complement strand
CAGGAGCCAGGCGGCGGTGGCCGTGGCGGCGAGGGCGAAGGCGGGGTTGAGGAAGGGCGTCCGGGAGGCCGAGTGGTAGCCGAAGTAGGCGTCCATGGATACGAGCCACCGCAGACTCGCCAGGATGACGAGGCCCAAGGCGAGGCGGCGCAGATTGCGGCACTCCTCCTCCGTCCAATCCTGCCGCTCCTCCATCTTTCCGGAAGCGTAGGCGAGGGCCAGCGCGAAGAGGCCCCAAAGCGGGCCCACCCAGTGCCAGGCGAGGGAGATGGGCAGGGCGAGGCTGAGGAAGGCGGCGCCCAGGGCCAGGAGCCCGAAATCCGCCTTGGTGCTGCCCAGGCGGTTCCTCAGGGGCTTCACGAGGCCGAGGTTGAGGGCGCCGAGCAGGAGCACGGGCAGCGCGAAGGCCTCCTGGGGCCACGCGGCCTGCCTCCACTGGCCCCACATGAGCGAGGCGGAGGCTATGAGCACGAGGGCCCAAAGGCTCAAGGGGCTGGCTGGGTTCTCCATCGTCGCGGATCCCGGCAGCCACACCCAGGCGAGGCTCAAGGCGAGGTGGATCGTGAGGAGCCCGAGGAGCATGGGGGCGTCTTCCCGGAGTCCATCGAGGCTCGTCGCGAGGAGGGCCCACACGCCCACCACGGCCATCCACCGCACGACGCCCCAGCGGGCGCCCACGCCGGCCCGGTAGGGCACCACGAGCAGCGCGGCCATGACCCCGGCGAGGTAGAGGGCCAGGGATACTTCGTGATGGCCGCCGGTGCTGAAGAGGGGGGGCGCCGCCAGGGCCGCCACGAGGCCCACGGCCAGGGCCGCCTGGCTGCGGTGCCGGGCGCCGAGGCCGCCCGCGAGGACGGAACCGGCCACGGCCAGGCCGAGGCCGAGGCCCGCCGGATAGAGGTGGTAGAGGGAGAAGCCCGCGAAGGCGCTGAAGTCCAGCGTGCCCAGGGCCGCGGCGAGGATGGCCACCGCCACCGTGCGGCGCTCGCCGGGGAGGAAGCGCGCCGCCACGCCGAGGAGGGCGCCGGAAATGGCGAGGCCGAGGATCACCCGGGCCGCCGGGTTGATCCAGCCCCGCTGGATGCTGAGCCAGAGGAAGAACACGACGCCGAGGAGGAAGAGGGCGGAGCCCGCGATGGCGAGCAGGGTCGCGGGCTGGAGCTTGGGACTGGGGGGCGCTGCGGGCCGCGGGGGAAGGGATGGAGCCACCCGAGGTGCGGGGTGCGGGGGCGCGGTCGGGGGCGCTTCCGCCGTCGCGGGCCTCGCGGGTATGGGTCCCGTGCGTTCGGAGGGCTGGAGGAACGTCAGCTGGCCGCGCAGGTTGCGGAGCTCCGCTTCCAATCGCGTGACCGTCGCCAGGATCTGGTTGACCTCGTGCTCGCTCGCCATGGGACCTCGGGGGATCCCGCATTCTACAGGCATTCGGGAGGCCCTTACTCCCAGCCCTCCACCAGCACTGCACGCACCGGCGAGGCGTCGGCGCCCGCGATCCTCAGCGGCAGGGCGATGAGCGTATAGACGCCTTCGGGCACGTCCTCCAGCAGAAGGCCCTCCAGATTGCGCAGGCCCGTGCGGAGGAGGGCCTGGTGGCTCTCCAAGGCCTTGCTCGCGAAGGGATCCACGCTGGGAGTATCGATCCCCACCAGCACGCCGCCTTGGGCGTACAGGTGTTCGATGAGTTCCGGCGAGAGGCTCGCGAAATCCTCGTTCCAGGCCCGGGGATCGGGGAAGGTGCCCGTGTGGAGGAGGAGCCGTGGCGCACGCAGGGGGCCCGTGAGGTGGCGGGGAAGGATGCGCTCGCCCCGGGCGACCCCCACCCGCATCACCTGGCAGGGGCCGACGTAGGGCGCGAGCGCCACCGCCTCGATGGCGTCGGCCCCCAGGCCGAAGTGGCTGGGGGCGTCGGCGTGGGCCCCCAGATGGACGGTCGTGTGGATGCTGCTGAGGTCCAGATTCGCGCCCGTGGCCAAGGAGAGGGCCACTTCCCGCCGGAAGGGTTGGTCTCCAGGCCACACGGCCAGGGCCGGCTCGATGAGGGGGCTGAGGTCGTAGATCCGCACGGCGCCAGTTTAACGGGACGCTTGATTCCGATGGCCCCCATGCCGATAGGGCCTCCGTGCGCACCCTGCCCTTGGCCCTTTCCTGCGCCTTCGCCCTGATGGGCGGCGGGGGGGATCGGAAGCTCTCGCCGCCTCCGGCCACCACGCCCGTGGCTCAGGGCACGATCACGATGCGGGAGGAGACCTATCTGGAGGTGGAGTACGGCGTGGATCTCCAGGCCCTCCGAAGGTTGAAGGGCGCCCCCGCCCGGGATCGGGGGGCTTGGGCCTTGGCCCAAGTGGCGGCCGGGCGGGTTCCCTCGTCCATCCGCGTGAAGGCCCTATTGGACACGAGCGCCGCCCGACGCCGATCGATCCTCGAGGGCCTGTTGAAGCAGTGGTGGCCCAGTCCGGATTTCCGCCCGGATCGTCCCGAGGTGCAGGCCTTCCTGGATTTCTCAGGCCGCCTCCTGAACATGCAGGACACCTTCGAGTACCGGTTCAGGGCGGGGCAGGTATGGGTGCGCTACAAGGAGGAGGACTGGCGGCGCTTCACCGCCCCCAAGCTTTGCAAGGCCGTGCTGGGGTTCAACTACAAGGTGGTGCCCGCCAATGAGGAGGCGATGAAGGCCTATGAGGTGGCCTTGGGCGAGAACTTGAAGTGAACCCCGGTCGCGGGCCTGGCTTCAGGCCTTCGCGATGACCTTCATTTCCACGGCGATGGGCGTGGGCAGGGCCCGCACCTCCACCGTCGTGCGCGTGGCTTGGATGCCTTCGAAGTACTGGCGGTAGACCTCGTTGAAGGCCTTGAAGTCCCGCGCCATATCGATGAGGAAGCACTGGCAGTCCACGATGGCGTCGAGGCCCGAGCCCGCGTCTTCGAGGATGGCCTTGATGTTCTCGATGACGGCCCTCGTCTGCGCCGTGGCGTCGTAGTCCCGCGGTTTGCCGTCGGCGTCGCGCACCGGCCCCCCGGGGATCTCATCCGTCTCCGGCTGCCGTGGCCCGATGCCGCTCACGAAGATGAACTCGCCCTGCCGCCGTGCGTGGGGGTAGGCGCCCACGGGCTTGGGGGCTTTGGAGGCGGAGGTGTGGATGGCGCCCCCTCGCGCAGGCTCCGCCTGCGCGACTGCTTTTTCATCTCGGGAAACGCGTGCGTTTCCCGAGGGGGCCGCGCCACTACCGGCGAGAACGCCTCTCTCTCCCCCAAAGGTTTCGACTTCTCCTTCATCGAACTCCCGGCTGAGGTTGCGTTCGGGGGCGGGGGTGAGGGAGACGACGGCGGCGCCGCTGCCCCAGAGGGGGCCGTAGGCGAGGGTCTTCCCCGCATAGCCGTTGTGCTGGCCCAGCATGCCGCTGAGCCACCAGAAGGCGCGGCCCCGCTGATCGCCGCTGGCCTGCTGGCTGAACTCCCGGATCACCTGGGAGACGTCCTCCACGCGGCCATCCTCCAGCATCTCCAGGAGCTTGCGGTTCCATTCGTCGTCCTTGGCGGAGTAAAGGCGGTCGTCCTTGGGGTCGATCATGCGGGGGAAGACGCGGTTGCTGAGGGCCGTCACGGCCACGGCCATGGCCTTCTTGCCCGTCGCCTTCAGGGCATCCACGGCGGCCTTGGCGAGCACGATCGTCTCCGCGCGATCCGCGTACATGTTGCATCCCACGACGCAGGCGGGAATCGCGTTATCCGGGTTCAGCAGCTGCAGGGCCTGGATGGTGCCGCTATCGATGGGAAAGCCCTTGTAGCTCACGGCGCGCGTGAAGAGCCCCCGGGCCCGGCCCGCCGCCTCGTAAGCCTTCGCGAATTCCGCGTCCATCCGCAAGCGGTAGGGCATCGTGCCGAAGGCGTGGAAATCCTGATCCACGTGCACCCACTCTGGGTTTGGATCGCCTTGGATCTGATGGCCGATGACGTTCACCCATTGGGTGCTGTAGAGGAGGATGAGGTCGGCGCCGGAGGCCTGGATCTCGGCGCGGGCCTGCTCGAAGCCACGGCGGAGCTCCGCCCAGTGGGGGCTCTGCTCAGGCGCGAGGAGGGGCAGGGGACGACCGGGGACGATGTAACCGTGTAGGATCATGGGCAGTCCGAAAAAGATGAATAACCGCGAATGACGCGAATGGGCGCGAATCTATTAGCGTGAATTCGCGACATTCGCGGTTGCATTGGCTTGAATCCAACCGACCACTGCATTCCCCGTGCCGATGACGCTGCCGTAGCCGTAGACCTCGGCGGGGTAGTTCGGGTAACCGAGGGCGGAGAGCAGCCAGGCTAGGCTGCCGTCCTTGCACTCGCTGATGGCCTGTTCGATGAAGTCGGGGAGGGTATCCATGAGCTCCCGGGTGCGGCCCTGCTTCATGAGCTCGATGACGCGCATATCCCACAGGTACTGGCCGTGGTGGGTGATGTGCTCCTTGCTCATATCCTCGGGGAGTTCGCTCTCGGTGGTGAAGTGGCGGTGGCTGAGGGAGCAGCTGGCGAGGAGCACGGCCTTGCGGCCCGTCTTCTCGATGGCGGCCTTGGTGGCCTCGCCCAGGCGGGCCATCTCGTCCTGGCCCATCTCGTTGCTGAAGTCGAAGTAGGTGCTGTTGGAGCTGATGGCGACGACGGGCTTGTCCCACGCCGGGTTCGCGAGATGGCAGCTGATGATGGTGCCGTAGTCCACGCGGAACTGGGGGTTCTCCATGAGGCTCATCTCCAGCTTGCGGGCCTGCCCCTCGGCGTGGATGGCCTTGGCCAGCTCCACGTCCACCTGCATATCGAAGGTGTAGCGGAAGAGGTTGGGGAAGATGGGATCCACGCTGAGCCCCGAGAGCTGGGGCACGGCCAACAGGTGGTTGCCCGTGCGCGTCTTCCAGTGGGGGCTGTGCACGAGGATCACGTCGTAGTCGGTCTTCTTGAGATCCTTGCGCAGGCGCTCGTAGCCCCAGCGCAGCACCTCCCAGCCCCCTTCGGCGCGGGGCTCGTTTTGGGGTGGGTTCTCCGCGTACACGAGGTGGGGCGGGTGGGGCGCGAGGGCGCCTGCGACGATGCGGCCGGTCATAGAGACACCGAAAAAAGATCACCACCAAGGCACCAAGACACCAAGAAAGAACAAAAACGTTCTTTTTCAGTTCTTGGTGTCTTGGTGTCTTGGTGGTGAATCATTTCAACTCAACTTCAACGTGATGGTCTTGGCTTCCGAAAAGAATTCCAGGCTCCACCGCCCGCCTTCTCGCCCGACGCCGCTATCCTTCACGCCGCCGAAGGGGACGCGCAGATCGCGCATGAGCCAGGTGTTGATCCAGACGAGGCCCGTCTCCAGTTTCTGGGCCACGCGGTGGGCACGGTTGAGATCCTGGGTCCAGAGATTGGCGGCGAGGCCGTAGCGCACGCCGTTGGCCATCTGAAGGGCCTCCTCTTCGGTGTCGAAGGGGTGGATGGTGACGACGGGGCCGAAGATCTCCTCCGTGGCCGTGCGGCAGGTGGCGGGCAGGCCGGAAATGACGGTGGGTTCCAAGAAGAAGCCGCCCTCAAATTCGGGTTCCATAGCCGGGCGTTTCCCGCCGCAGCGGATCGTGCCCCCCTCCTCCACGGCGAGGCGCAAGTAGCCCTCCACCTTGTCCCGATGCCCCGCGGAGATGAGCGCCCCACCCTTCGTAGCCTCCCGCCGCGGGTCGCCCGGAACCCAGCCCGAAGCTGCCTTTACAAAGGCTTCAAGGAATCTTTCATAGATCGCGCGTTCGACCAGAACGCGCGATCCGCACAAACAGATCTGCCCCGTGTTTTGAAAGGCGGCGCGGGCGACGCCCTGCACGGCGGCGTCGAAATCGGCGTCGGCGAAGACGAGGCTGGGGTTCTTGCCGCCCAGCTCCAGGGAGAGCTTCTTGAAGGCGGGGGCCGCGGCGGCGGCCACGAGGGCGCCGCTGGCCGTGCCGCCCGTGAAGCTCACGGCCTTCACGCGGGGGTGGGCCACGAGGGCCGCGCCCGCCTCGGCGCCGAGGCCATGAATGAGGTTGACGATGCCATGGGGCGGGTGGAGGGCGTGCAGCTCCTCCATGAGGAGGTGGGCCGTGAGGGGCGTGAGCTCGCTGGGCTTCGCCACCACCGTGTTGCCCATGGCCAGGGCCGGGGCCAGCTTCCACGTGAGGAGGTAGAGGGGCAGGTTCCAGGGCGTGATGAGGGCGCAGACGCCGGCGGGCGTGCGATGCACGTAGTGGACGCCCTCCTCCACGTGGTAGGCCTCGTCGTGGCGCTGGCGCACTTCCCGGGCGAAGAAGCGGAGGTTGGCGAGGGCCCGGGGGATATCGAGGCTGCGGGTGAGCTGCAGGGGCTTGCCCGCGTCCCGGCTCTCGGCCTCCGCGAATTCATCGAAGCGAGCCTCCACCCGCGCCGCCAGGGCCTCCAGCAGGTCCGCCCGCTCCGCCACGGAGCCGCGCCCCCAGGCAGGCTGGGCTGCCGCGGCGGCGAGCACGGCCGCATCCACGTCCTCCGCGGAGCCCCGGGCCACCCTTGCGATCACCTTCCCCGTGGCGGGCGCGAGGTCGTCCAGCCACAGGCCGCTGGACGGCTCCTGGAAGCGGCCGGCGATGAAGTGGGGAAGGGTGATCAAGGACGACCTCCGTGAAACCCGATTTTCGCCTTTTTGGAGGGTGTGATGGGCATGAATGAGTGTGAACTTGAAGTCGCAGATTGCGATTTCAAGAAGCTCCATTCCGCTTCGGAAAGCTGAAACATGAAATCCGGGGGAAAGCGCTCCGCGTTGCGCTTGACCTGCTCGTTTCCATAGGCGCCGGAAGGGGGCCCGCGATGGCGTCGAAAGGAAGGGAGTTAAACATGGCGTGAAAAGTCCTGCTGGAGTTGCAAGCCGTTCGGATGATCGGCAGCCACCTTCCCGCAAAAGATGGTTCCCATTCGCTCAGGAGAGGTTTTATCAGCGTACATCAGCGGTCATCAGTGTTGATCTTTTGCAAGAA
>CAYWDR010000183.1:0-7047 GCA_964457075.1 uncultured Solibacteraceae bacterium | reverse complement strand
TCTCCAGTTTTCAAGACTGGCGCCATCAACCACTCGGCCAACCTTCCCGGCGGGTTCAGTTTGCCAGAGTCGGTGGGGTCATGCCTCCTGGAAGGCCCGGCCGAGGCGATCCAGATCCTCCGGCGAGAGCATGCGCTCGGCCATGGGATAGAGGACGTTGTTCTCCTTGGCGATGTGGTTGCGCAGGATGGCGATGGCCTGGGTTCCCGCCTTCACGATGGCGGTGACATCTTCCTGCCGCAGTCCTTCCTGCAGCTGGAGCACGAGGTTCCACAGCTCTCGGTGCTCATCCCGCATGCAGGAGACGGGGCTATGGTCGCCGAAGTGGGGATCCATGAGGGGGAAGAGGTGCTGTTCTTCGGCCTCGTTATGGGCCTTCACTTCGCACCCTAGCCAGGAGACCTCGCGCGCCACGGCGTGTCCATCCCATTGGCGGGCGCCGAGGGCCTCCTCCAGGCGGCTCAGGCAGGCCAGGGCCTCGTCGTGCTCGGTCATCCAGCGTTTCAGAAGGGGGTGGGTGACGGGCCCCGTGGGGCCGGCCGCGGCCGTTTCGGAGCAGCGGAAGGAACACCCCTCCTCCTCAGCCGCGGCCAAGCCCCGGAACCTCAGGAGCAGCACGTGGCCCGGCGCGGTGGCTTCCAGGGTGAAGGCCTTTTGGGCGGGAATGAGGATGGGTTCATGGGCCGTGAGGGCGCTGAGGGGGCCGCCTCCCGAGATGGCGAATCCCTTGGCCAGGGGGATGATCTGGCTCGGCTCGGGGAAGGAGACGGGGCCATAGGCTGCGCCCTTATCCATGGAGAGGAGATGGATAAAGGTGGAGTCCGGCAGATCCACGAGATTCAAGGAATCCAGCCCCCCCTTGGCGATGGGGAGGAGGGAGGCGCAGTCCTGGAGGGGGTAGGTCATGAATTGAATCCTTCGACGGGCTCAAAAAAGCGGGAGAGCTGTTCCTGATCCGTGGGGGCCAGGGCCTGCTCGGCCAGGGGGTAGAGGAGGCGGGTTTCCGCATCCAGGTGGGACTTGAGGAGGGTCTCCAGGGCTTCGAGCCAGGCCCGGGCCTCTTCGGCCCGCATGGGGGCGAGCATGGCCTCCTCGGCGAGGGCGGCCAGCTCCGCGAGGCGCTTGTGATCCGCGCGCATCTGGGGGATGGGCCCCCCAGCCTTGAAGAGGGCCTCGACCCTGGGGAAGAGGTGGGCCTCCTCGTGAGCGTGGTGGGCATTCAGCTCGATGCGGAAGTGCTGGGCCTGATTGCGCGCCAGGGTCACGTCCCCTTTCAGGAAGGACTCGCGCAGGGCCTGAAGGCGCTGGAGGCCCTCATCGTGCTCCTCCACCCAATGGAGGAACAGGGGATGATGCACATCCTTGGCGTACTGGGCGTCCATGGGGATCCTCCCGAAATCCGGACTGAGTGAACTGGAATATCACCCCCGCCGGGGGTGTGCGGCGTCACAACACGGATCGGGAGGTGGCCGCTAGGACCGCTGATCCCAGCCCTCCGCTGCCCGAAAGCTGTGGTAGCGCTCCGCGCCCAGGATGAGGTGGTCGGCCAAGGGCACGCCGAGACTCTCCCCGGCCGCTTGAAGGCGCCGGGTGAGTTGGATGTCCTCCCTGGAGGGCGTGCAATCGCCGCTTGGGTGGTTGTGCCACGCGAGCGCCGAGGTCGCCCCGTACCGCAGGGCCTCCCGGAAGAACTCGCGAGGGCTGATGAGTGTGGCCGTGGCGGTGCCCTGGCTGAGGAGGCGCTCGGCGAGGAGGTCGCCCTTGGCGTTGAGGGCCAGGAGCCCGAAGCGTTCCTCCGTCCAGCCCTGGGCCTTGGGTAGCAGGTAATCTCCCGCCGCGCGCGGGCTCGTGATGCGAGGACGGGCCTGGACCCGGGTGGCCCGGCGGGCCAGCTCCAGGGCGGACCAGAGCTTGGCGGCGCGGGCGGGGCCAACCCCCGGGAGCGAAGTCCACTCCGGGAAACCCAGGGTGAAGAGGCCGGCGAGTCCCCCGCAAGCGTTAAGGAGTTCTTGCCCCGTTTCCACGGCGTTGACGCCGCGAGTGCCGCTGCCCAAGAGCAGGGCGAGGAGTTCGGCGTCGGAGAGGGATTCCCCCTGCCCCGCCATCAGGCGTTCCCGGGGACGCTGATCGGGCGAGAGATCGAGCATGCGCATCAGACCCTCACCCAGCGATTCAGGCGGGTGCGCCAGCGGTACATGATCACGCGGCCGTGCCCGTTGAGGCGCATGCAGAGGGCCTCTTCGCCATCGTTCAAGAACCACAGGGCCGCGGTGGCCGTACGCCAGGGGGTCACCGTGATCCTGGCGTGGGCTTCGCCCGTGGTGGCCGCCTTCTTCGGCTCCGCCACGCCCGGCGGCAGGGGAATGTGGGCGGGCTTTCCGAAACGGATGGCACGCGGCAGGCGCACGGGCAGCACGTCCGTGGCCTTCTCGTTCGACATGGAGACCGAGACGTTCCGGCCGCGGGCCCGCGCCTCGTTGAAGGCCTGATCCAGGCTGCCCTTCAGCTCCATCTGGGCCACGGCGAGATCGCAGCCTTGGAAGCGGGTTGAGACCCCCGCGGCCACGAGCACCCCGAGGATGCCGGTGACCGCCAGGATCTCGGCCAAGGTGTACCCCTTTTGACGATGGGACGGTGTCCTCGGGATGCGCAGCATGGCCGGCCCCTATCGCTTCGCGCCGGACTTGGCGGCGGGGACGCGCACGGGCGCCGGTTCCGAGGCGGCATTCGACACCCGGAGATAGGGCTTGATCCGCTGGTAGCCCTTCTCGCCGATGCCCTTCACGTGCATCACTTCCTCGGGGCGGCGGAAGCCCCCGTGCTCCTTCCGCCAAGCGACGATGCGCTCGGCCGTTTTCGCGCCGATGCCAGGCAACTGCATGATTTCCGTCGCGGATGCCGTTGCGAGGTTGACGGGGCGGATGGGGCCCTTGGTCTTGGCCTTGCCGCCGCCATGGGCGGCCAGCAGGGGTAGGGTCAGCAGACCCAGAAGCAGGGAGTGAAAGCGAGCCTTGATCATGGTTCCTCCTTGGGTGAACAGGCGGAAAAGGAGGAGCCACATGGATGCCAAATATCTAAGTCTTTATTTAGAATGAGTTATTTAAAATAACCAATTTGTTTTGTGTCCTGAAAATATGACGATTAGCCACAAACATTTTTTTAAATCATTTATCTGCATAAATTAAATCGTGTAGATAAAATTCGAATTTCATACCAATGCAGACACATCTAATTTGATGATTGCGCAACCGACCTCTCTTCATGCGCAGCCGTACTGGAACGCAAAGGCCCTTGCGTGAGTTCAAAAATGAACCAATATTCGACTTGAGGTCATATATGAACCGACTTGCCGCCCCCCTCGTTCCCCTCGGCCGCGCCCCGCATCAAGAGGCCCCGCTTGATGCTCGGCGGCTCTCCGGGCCCGGCATCCGGGCATTCTTCAACATCGCTCAGGAATGGTCCCTCACCGTGGAGGAGCAGATGGCCTTACTCGGCCTGGGAAGTCGCTCGACCCTCTTTGCCTGGAAGCGCGCGCAGGATGCCAAATTAGACCGGGACCAGTTGGAGAGGGTCTCCCATGTCCTGGGCATCTACAAGGCCTTGCGGATCTTATTCCCGTCCGACGCTTCCGCCAGCACTTGGGTGAAGAAGCCCAATGAAGCCCCGATGTTCGAGGGCCGACCCGCGCTTGAGCGCATGAGCCAAGGGATCCTCGGGCTCTTCTTGGTGCGAGCCTATCTGGATGCCCAGCGTGGAGGTTGGGCGTGAAGCTCGCCGTCTTCGAGCAGGCCCCCGCCTGGAGGGTCATCGCCGCGCGGCACCCGCCCATCGATCTATTCGAGAGCGTCGCTTCGCCCGGCGAGTTTGAGGCCTTGTACGAGTTGGAGGCCGCCTTCAGCCCCCACTACTCGGAGTCCATGCTTCTCCCGACCCTGCCCCGGAGCGAGTGGGTCTTTGGTCCTGGGGCGGGCTACATCATGGCCCCCTTCGTTTACCGAACCCCAACCCGTTTCTCCAACGGGGCCTACGGCGTCTACTACGCCGGGCTCGATGAGGAGACGGCCATCTTGGAGGTCGCCTTCCACCGATCCTTGTTCATGGCCGCGACCCATGAACCCCCTTCCGTTCTGGAACAACAGGTTCTCCGCTCGAAGGTGGCTTGCAGCCTGGTGGACATCCGCGGGCAGCAGCAGGCCCACCCGGAGTGGTACGGCCCTTCCGTGAAGGACTATGGCGATCCGCAGACTTTCGGCATGAGCATCTGGCAGAAGGGGCATGAGGGGCTCGCTTACTCCAGTGTCCGGAATCACCGGGGCGATTGTGTCGCGATCTTTCGGCCGAAGGCCGTCTCGAATTGCCGCCACGCGCGCCCCCTTCGCTACATCTGGGATGGCCAAAAGATCGCTGGATGGTCGTGACGTGGGTATAGGGATTTGACATTCACTGCCAGCGGACGGCACCCCTACAGCGCCCGGTGAACGGCCTCCCCGAAGAGCCCCGGCAGGTGGTGCGCGCAGTCGTTGAGGCGCACCACCTCCAGATGATCCACGTCGGGGCCCTCAAGGAGGTTGAGGGTCGCAGGGGCCTGGCGGAAGGTCCATACGCGAGGCAGCGGCAAACCGAGAATCTTGCAGAGCAGCACGCGATTCACCGCGTCGTGGGCCACCACGAGCAGCGTGTCCAAGGGGCCAAGGCCTTCACAGGCCCGGGCGAAGGCGGGCCAGGCCCGATCCAGCACCCTGGGAAGGCTCTCGCCGCCGGGCATCACCACCTGATCCGGCGTGTGGCGCCACGCCCGGAGGCGCTCGGCATCCCGCTCCCGGATCTCGGAAGCCAACAGCCCCTCCCACTCGCCGTGGGCGATCTCCTTCAATCCATCGTCGAAGCGGAGCATCCCCGCCCGTTCCTCTCCCAAAGCCAGCTCCGCCGTGCGCCGGGCCCGGGAGAGGGGGGACGCCACCGCGCGGGCGATGGCCTGGCCATTCAATCGCCCCCCCAGGGCGCGAGCCTGCGCCTCGCCCGTAGGCGAAAGCGGAATATCGATCTGGCCCTGGTAGCGCCCTTCGGCGTTCCAGGGGGTTTCACCGTGACGGCAGAGGAGGATGCGCATGATCGACTCAACAAAAAGTGGGAACCGCGAATGTCGCGAATGGACGCGAATGGAGCAAGTTTAGTTCGCGTCCATTCGCGTCATTCGCGGTTAAACCATCTCCAGCCCAAGGATCCCCGGGATCGACCGCAGCCCAATCACCTGCTTCTCGGGCACGGCGCGATCCACGGTGATCGCCGCGAGGGCTTGGCCCTGGCCGGTGGCGCCGAGGGCGAAGTTGACGATGTTGACGCCGGCGGCGCCGAGGTGGCTGCCCACGAGGCCGATGACGCCCGGGCGATCCTCGTTGCGCATGAGCAGGATGTGGGCGCGGGGATCGAAGTCCAGTTCCACGCCATCCAGGCGGACGACGCGGGGACCGCGATGCAAGGTGGCCTCCACTTCGCGGACGCCCCCCGCTCCCTCGATGCGCAACCGCACGAGCCGGTCGAAGCCATCGCCATCTCCGCCGTGGGTTTCCGCCACTTCCAATCCGCGGGCCGTGGCTTCAGCCAAGGCATTCACGGGGGTCACGTGGCCGGAGGCATTGGCGAGCAGGCCCGCCACCAGGAGGCGCGTGAGGGGGCGAGGGTCCAGCTTGTCTGTGCGGCCGGCGTAGGTGACTTGCAGCTTGGTGGGGGCGGGCACGAGGCGGGCCGCCAGCTTGCCCAGCGCCGTCATGAGCGGCATCCAGGGGCCCACCTCCACGGCGGCTTCGGGCGAGAGCGGGGGCAGGTTGACGCAGCCCGCCACGGCGCCCGTCTTGATGAAGTCGATGATCTGGCGCGCGAGGATGACGCTCACGGCCTTTTGCGCCTCGCCGGTGCTGGCGCCCAGGTGGGGCGTGAGGATGAGGCGGGGATTCTGGCGCAGGGGCGAGTCCGCGGGCAGGGGCTCGGTGACGAAGGTATCCAGGGCGGCGCCCCGCAGGTGGCCCTTCTCCAACAGCTTCAGCAGGGCCGCCTCATCCACGAGGCCGCCCCGGGCCGCGTTGATGAGGCAGGCGTCCTTCTTCATCTTCTTGAGCCGCGCTTCGTCCAGGAGGTTCGTCGTCTCCTTCGTGCGGGGGATGTGGAGCGTGATGACGTCCGCCCAGCCAAGCAGCGACTCCAGGTCCATCATGGGCACCCCCAGGCGACCCGCCGCCGCCTCGGGAAGGAAGGGGTCGAAGGCCGCCACCTCCATGCCGATGCCCTTGGCCTTGCGCGCCACCGTGGCGCCGATGCGGCCCAGGCCGATGACGCCGAGGTTCTTCCCCTCCAGCTCGAAGCCCGTGAGGCCCGTCTTGGGCCATTCGCCCGCCTTCATCCCCGCGTCCGCGGCGGGCACGTGGCGGGCCAGTGAAAAGAGCAGAGCCAGGGCCTGTTCCGCGGCCGCCAGCGTGTTGCCGTCCGGCGCGTTCATCACCGCGATGCCGGACTCCGTGGCCGCGTCCACGTCGATGGTGTCGACGCCGGCGCCGGCGCGGCCGATCACGCGCAGGTGCGAGGCGCCATGGATGACCTCCGCGGGCACTTTCGTGGCGCTGCGGACCAGCAGCACGTCTGCATGATCCAGCGCTTGGGCCAGGGACTTCGGATCCTTGATGGGCTCCGAGGGAATCACCTCCCACCCTTCCGCGCGGAAGAGCTGGAGGCCATCTTCATGAATGCCGTCACAAGCGAGAATGCGCATGTCTACTCCGAATGGATTTGGATCGCGAATAACGCGAATGGAGCGAATGACGCGAATGGGAACCTGGTATTGATTCGCGTCATTCGCGCTTTTATTCGCGTTATTCGCGATCCTCAGTTGGCTGAAGCGAGCACGGCCTGGGCGGCTTCGCCGCCGGGGGCCTGGATCTGGACGCCGTGGATGCGGAAGGCGAGTTCGAGGGCCTGGATGACCATGAGGGTGTCGAGGCTGTCGGTGTAGCCGAGGTGGGCGACTCGGACCATGTGGTTCTCCAGTTCCCCTTG
>CAYWDR010000182.1:4251-7048 GCA_964457075.1 uncultured Solibacteraceae bacterium | reverse complement strand
TCAACCGCGAGAACCGCTTCGGCTCCTCCGACAAGATCGACAAGGCGAGCCTCGAACAGCACATGCTCGAGTTCCTTTACGAGGACGGCGGCCACCTCGTCTTCATGAACAACGAGACCTACGAGCAGATGGAAGTGAGCAAGGACGTGCTGGGCGACGACCTCGTCTTCCTCACCCCGAACATGCAGGTGGAACTGGAGTTCTACGAGGACCAACCCCTCTCCGCGACGCTCCCCGTCTCCGTCGTGCTGGAGATCATGGAGACGGATCCCGTCATGAAGAACGCCAACGCCACGGGTTCCTACAAGCCCGCCAAGCTGGAAAATGGCGTCATCGTGGGTGTGCCCCCGTACATGGAGACGGGCGAGAAGATCCGCGTGAAGGTGGAGGATCGCACCTACATGGAACGCGTGAAGTAGTTCCACCTTCCAAAGAAAAGGGCCCCGCGGCGCGGGGCCCTTTTCTTTGGAAGAAGGGGCAATGATACAAAGGGATTGGAGTTAAAATGGAGGTTCCGCTCCGAATGCCCGATGGGGGTGGAACGATGAGGTTCGATGATGCCCCAGGCCATTCAGCACTTGCGTAGCATCACCTTCCTGGCGGGCATCCCGCCGGCGGCAGCCGAGGAGCTGGCGAGCCTCTCCCAGATCCGGCGCTACGAGGATGGCCAGCGCGTCTACGGCCTGGGTGATAAGGTGCCGGGCGTATTCGTCGTCGTGCGGGGCAGCCTCAAGATCTTCCGCACGGATGGCCGCGGCCACGTGCAGGTGCTCGACTTCCTGAAGCCCGGCCAGTGCGTGGGCGAAGTGGCCGTCTTCGACGGCAGCCCCATCGCCTCCAACGCCGAGGCCCATGGGGAAACGGAACTGTGGCTCGTGCCCGCCGATGCGCTGCGCCGCGTGGCCCACCGCACGCCCGAAGTGGCCGAGGCCATGATCCAGCACTTCGCCGCCAAGATCCGCCACCTCGTGGGACTCGTGGATGCCCTCAGCCTCCATAGCGTGCCCGAGCGCGTGGCCCAGCTGCTTCTCGAAGAGCAGGTCAAGAACCCCACCCGCACCCTCGTGGAGTTCGCCGAGACCCAGGAGGATCTGGCCCAGTGCATCGGCGCCAGCCGCGAGGCCTTCTCCCGCGCCCTCCGCCTCCTCACGGATCTGGGCCTCATCCAAAGCACCTTCCCCGTCGTGCGCATCCTGGACGTGCCGAAGCTGCAGCGGTACGCAAAAGGCTAGCTAGCAAGCGCTCAGCTACTTGATCAGCCCGATCTCCCTCAGCCGCTGCATGAGGAATTCATGGGCGGTGATGGGCTCGAAGCGATTCCGCTCGCCCGTCTCCAAGAGCTCCTGGGGGCAGTCGAGGACCACCTCGGGCCGGGGGTGGCAGAAGAAGGGCATGGAGTAGCGCACGGAGTCGGGGCTTGAAGGGTTCACGACGCGGTGGGTGGTGGAGGGGATCTTGAGGTTCACGTGGCGGCTCAGCATATCGCCGGCGTCGGCGACGATCTCCCCCTCAAGGCCGTCCACGGCGTACCACGTCCCGTCCCGGTCCAACAGCTGCAGGCCGCTTTCCGTGGCGGCGGGCAGGAGGGTGATGAGGTTGATGTCCTCGTGGGCCGATGAGCGCACGCCGCCTTCGATGTAGCGATCCTTGAGGGCCGGGTAGTGGATGAGGCGCAGGATGCTGTTGCCGCCCACGATCATGTCCGCCAGGTGGCGCTGGGGCAGGCCCAGATAGAGGGCGAGGGCCTCCAGCAGCGTGCCCGCGCAGGCCTCCAGATCCTCGTAGAGGCCCAGGATGCTGGCCTTGAACGTGGGGACTTCGGAGGGCCAGAGGTTGGGGAAGAGGCCCCCTTCGAACTTGCCGCCGGGCGGGTTGTCCTGGCCCACGTGCCAGAACTCCTTGAGGTCCCCCACGGGGTTGTCCTTGGCGTGCTCCTCGCCGAAGGAGGTGAACCCCCGGGCGCCGCCCGTGCCGGGCACGAGGTACTGGCGCTTCACCGCCTCCGGCAGATCGAAGAAGGCCTTCACATCGGCGTACGCGGCCTTCACGCGCCCCGGCGTGACCTTGTGGCCGGATACCTTCACGAAGCCCGTGTCCCTCAAGCTCGTCCCTAGGATACGGACGAACTCCGAACGATCCCGGGGTGAACCCTCGGTGAACTGGGCCAGGTGGACGGTCTCGACGTGGAAGGACATGGGAACTCCAGGGGTCCCACTTTACCTGAACTACTCCAGCCCCAACCGCTCCTTCAACTTCGGCGTGGCGCCCCGGCTGGCTTCCACTTCGGCGCCGCCGCTGAGGCGCACCATGACGCGGGCGCCGTTGCCGCTGGACCAGACGCCGATGACGGCCTCGGGGCGGATGAGGAGGTGGCGGTGGATGCGCAGGAGGCCGGCGTCGGGGAAGGCCGCCTCCACTTCGCCCAGGCTCTTCCACTTCGTGCGGAACCTCTCACCGGCGTAGGCCCACACGACTTGTTCTTCCACTTCGAAGTGGGTGGTCTTCGCGAGATCGAGGAGGAGCACGCCGCCCCCGGCGGTGACGGGGTAGCGGGGCTTCTTGCCCTTGGGGGGCTCGGGCGGCGTGCCGGGGGCCGTCAGGGTCTTGCGCACGCGGTTCAGGGCCTGGGCCAGCCGGGGCACGGTCACGGGCTTGAGAAGGAAGTCCACGGCCTCCAGATCGAAGGCCTGCACGGCATGCTCCGCGTGGGCGGTGACGAAGACGACGGGGTGGCGGTCCTGGAGGGAGGCGCGAAGGTTGAGGCCGTCCAGGCCGGGCATCTGCACGTCCAGGAAGA
>CAYWDR010000182.1:0-4241 GCA_964457075.1 uncultured Solibacteraceae bacterium | reverse complement strand
TATGCGTACGGCTGATCGCCGAAGCGGACATACAGGGCGTCCGCCTCGGGGTCGCCCCGCAGCCACTCCTCCATATCGAGGCCGTTGGCGAAGGCGGCGACGATCTCGCAGCCGCAGTCCTCCAGGAGGCGGGCCAGGCGCTTGAGGTTCAGGGGTTCGTCCTCCGCCAGGGCGATGCGCAGGGGCTTCATGGTTTGGATCCCTCCGGCAGGGGGAGCCAGAGCTCGGCGGTGGTGAGGCCGGTCTCGCGGGTGATGCGGAAGCGGCCCGGGGGGTTGAGGAGGGCGAGGCGTTCCTCCAGGTTCCGGTGGCCCAGGCCGTGACCCTGGATGCGGGAAATTCCAGCGTCCGTGTTCGACACGCGGAGGTGGAGCCTTCCCTCCTCCCGGGAGGCCTGGATCCGCAGCACCCCGCCGCTCGCGCTTTGGGCGATGCCGTGCTTGATGGCGTTCTCGACGAGGGGCATGAGGAGGAGGGGCGGATAGGCGAGGCCATCCACATCATCGGGCCACTCCCAAACCACCGTGAGCTGGGCGCCGAGGCGGATCTTTTCGAGGGTGAGGTAGCTGCGGATGAGCTCCCGTTCCTCCCGCAGGGGCAACAGCGGCTGGTTGGCCTGATGCAGGAGCAGGCGCAGCATCCGTGTGAGCTCCAACAGCGCCTCCTCGGCGGCGTCGGGATCCTCATGCACGAGCTCCGTGAGCCCGCTGAGCGCATTGAAGAGGACGTGGGGGTGCATCTGGGCCCGGAGGGCGTCGCCCTGGGCGGCCTCCGCCAGGCGCTGGAACTTGCGCTCGGAGGATTCCGTGCGTTCGCGATCGGCCAGGAGCCATCCCAGCAATAGGACGAGGGGCAGGTTCGTCAGGCCAACGGCCAAGGGGCCCGAACCGCGGCCTCCGGGCTGAGGCCGGGGTGCATGGGGGCGGTCCCACGCCGGAGGGGCCGGGTGCTCCCCCCTTGGAGGGCCCGGCTCCCTGCGCGGAGGGGGAGCGCCGAGCAGCCCGGTCTGCGGCCGCACGGGCAGACCCAGTTCCGCCATCAGGAACAGGCTGAGGAGGATCCAGGCGGCATTCCAGGGCAGGGCTTGGAGGAGACCCCGGAGGAAGGGGGCCATGGGGGCCTCCCCTCCCGTCCACTGCCAGGGCACGGGCCCCAGTAGGAGGGTGCCGAGGAGGAGGACCAGGGGCGTGAGCGTCTGGCCGAGGCCGAGGCCCTCGAAGGGGAGGCCCATGATGGCCCGCATGCCCAGCCAGGCCGCCGCGAAAAGCAGGGCGGCGACCCAGGTGGATCGCCGCCGCAGGCGGTGGAGTACGGCACTCGCGGCTTCCGGGCTTCGCATTCGGCTCCTGAGGCTGGGAGGTACGGTATCAGTTCAGGGGCAGGTTCGCATGGGCGGGAGTTTCGGCCTCAGCGGCGGCCGCGGGAATCCGGGTTCCGGGGGCCCGAGGGTTGGGCGCGGCCTTCCTGGCGCTTCCGGTGCTCGGCGCGAAGCGCGTCCAGCTTCGAGGTTTGGTCCGGCGTGAGCACGGCCATGGCCTGCACGTAGATGCCGCGCTCCTCCCTGACGAGGGCCAGCTCCGCGGAATCGAGGACGGCCTTGAGTTCCGTCAGCCGCGCATCGGTGGTCTGCACGGATTCCATGGCCTCGTCGAAGGCCCTTCGGGCCTCGCCCAGGGCCCTGCGGCTGGCCTGGGCCGATTCCTTGTGGGATTCCAGGATCGCTTGGAGCTGGCTCTGCTGGGCCTGAGTGAGTTCGAGGGCGCGGCTCCACCGGTGGATGTCAACGAGGTGGGCTTTGGCGTGCGGCCCCTTGGGCCCCTGGTGAGGCGGGGGCGCCTGCGTGGCGGAGAGGGCGGCGCCCAGGAGGGTCGCGAGGGCGAGGCTACGGAGGATCATGGAGTGCTCCCGTGGAGAGGGCCGGGGTCGTCCCGGCCTTCCCAAGGTGCGAGGGTTCGGGGCCTCCCGGGAGGGCCCGCCGCGAACTGCAGCGGGGGAGCGGCGAATTGCAGGTGGGGCCTTCCGAGCGGTGGGCCTTTGATGGAGGGGCCGTTCGAACCAGACCGCGCTTTGCGCGATGGAGGATGCACCTCCCCTACGCCGGCCTGTGGCCGGCATAGAGGCTCCATCTCCGCGAGCGCAGCGAGTGGGAGTCATGCGAGAGCATGGCGATCGATGGAGGGGCCGTAACGAACCAGACCGCGCTTTGCGCGGGCTGGTTCGAACGGCCCCTAAAAACAGCGGGGGGATCGCTCCCCCCGCTGCCATTGCCCACCCCTTCCACAGAGCGCAGCAATGAGCTGTGTCAGGCTCCTACGGCCTTCAGTCCGATCTTTTCCCGGATCTGGATTTCAATTTCATCCGCCAGTTCGGGATTGTCCCCGAGGAGCTTCTTCACGTTCTCGGCGCCCTGGCCGAGGCGGCTGTCCTTGTAGGAGTACCAGGAACCGCTCTTTTGGATGATCTCCAGCTGGGTGCCCAGCTCGATGAGCTCGCCCAGGCGGCTGATGCCTTCGCCGTACATGATGTCGAAGGTGGCGATCTTGAGGGGCGGGGCGACCTTGTTCTTGACGACCTTGACCTTCGTCTTCTTGCCGATGACGGAGGAATCCTCGTCCTTGGCGGCCACGAGGGGGTCGTTCGTGTTGCCCTTGATGCTTTGGATGGAGCGCACGTCCAGGCGCACGGAGGCGTAGAACTTGAGGGCGTTGCCGCCCGTCGTCGTCTCGGGGTTGCCGAACATGACCCCGATCTTCATGCGGATCTGGTTGATGAAGATGAGGCAGGTGTTCGTCTTGCTGATGGTGCTGGTCATCTTGCGCAGCGCCTGGCTCATGAGCCGGGCCTGGAGGCCCACGTGGCTATCCCCCATCTCGCCGTCGATTTCCGCCTTGGGCACGAGGGCCGCCACGGAGTCGATGACGATGATGTCCAGGGCGCCGCTTCGCACGAGCTGGTCGGCGATCTCCAGGGCCTGTTCGCCGCTATCGGGCTGGCTGATGAAGAGATTGGCCACGTCCACACCGAGCTTCTGGGCGTACTCGGGATCGAGGGCGTGCTCGGCGTCGATGAAGGCGGCGAGGCCGCCTTTCTTTTGCGCCTGGGCCACGGCATGGAGGGCCAGGGTGGTCTTGCCGGAGGATTCAGGGCCGTAGATCTCCACGACCCGGCCCTTGGGGAGGCCGCCCACGCCGAGGGCGCTGTCGAGGGAGATGGAGCCGGTGGAGATGACCTCGATGCCCTCGGCATTGGTCATCTTGTCGCCGAGCTTCATGATGGAGCCCTTGCCGAAGGACCGCTCGATATCGGCGAGGGTCCGGCTAAGGACCTTGAGGCGTTCGTCTTGTTCAGCGACGTTGTTGGCGGCGGGGGGCACGTTTCCTCCGGGAAGGGGTCTCCCGAGTATGGTGGGCAAAGGCGAAAAAAACAAGAAAATCTTTCCGCCCCCGGGGAGAGCCATTCTAGGCCCGCCCGGGGTGGGTTGAACCTCAAAATTTTTGGACGGTGGGGCGTCCGGAACCGGGCGAATTTTGTTTAAGAACAACCAAATCAATAAATTGTAATTATGGGCCAGGCAAAGGTTCCGGGATGCAAGGACCGATGAGGTGGGGGTCCCCCGAGGTTCACCCCGTCCATGCACCCCCTTTTGGAGCGCCACATTGAAGCCCTGAAGGCGGCCGCCACCCTCCCCGAGGGACCGGCCTGGGAGGCGTTCATGGGGGCCATGGAGGAGTTGGCCCAGCGCACGGATCCGGCCATCGGCCTCGACGCGGGCAAGCTGCGCTCCCTCGTGGATCACCTCCGCTCCGTGATCTTCCAGATCGACCGGGAGGGCAACTGGTCCTACCTCAACAAGGCCTGGACGGAGGCCATGGGCTACACCCTCGACGAGAGCCTGGGCACTCCCTACCTCGAATACATGCACCCCAATGACACGACTTCCTACCTGAACCTCCTGACCTATGCCCTGGAGACGGGCCAGCGGGAGGTGCAGGGCGAGCTGCGCATGCTGGCGAAGGATGGCAGCGTGCGGTGGATGGAACTCTTCCAGCGGGTCACCCAAGACGAGCACGGCACCGTGCTGGGGGTCTCCGGCACCCTCCATGACGTCACGGAGCGCAAGCAGGCCGAGTGGGTGCTGCGCACGGCCACCACCCGCCTGCGCACCCTCATCGAGCACATGCGGGCCGGCATCCTCGTGGAGACCCAGGAGGGCCGCATCGCCCTCATCAACGAGGAGTTCT
>CAYWDR010000181.1:0-7178 GCA_964457075.1 uncultured Solibacteraceae bacterium | reverse complement strand
ATCCGCCATGGTTTCGACGAGATCGAGCAGTCCCTCGTCGAAGAATTGCACTTCGTCGATGGCCACCACTTCCACCTCCGGTTCCAGGTGCCTGGCGAGCTCGGCGCTATCCGCGACGGGCAGCGCCTCGAAACGCGACTCCGCGTGGCTGGCGATGGCCAGTGCGTCGTATCGATCGTCCAAGGCAGGTTTGAAGGCCTGGAGGCTTTGCCGGGCGATTCTCACCCTGCGGAGGCGCCGGATCAATTCCTCGGATTTCCCGCTGAACATGGGGCCACAGATCACCTCTAGGGTGCCTGGGCGTTGCCGCTCGACGACCATGCCGTATCGCTACCTTTTCTTGGAGGCCTTGGCCGGGGTGGGGACCTCGGCGGGGGTTTCGGCCGCGGCCTTCATCGGATCCGGGAGCTTCGTGAAGTCATTGACGGGATTGACCTGGCTCATGGGGCGGCCAAGCGCCTTCGCGAGCGCATCGCCACCATCCGCGGGAGAGGCCATCCTTAGCGCCCAAGCTTGCCGTGTGCGCGTGGTGCCATCGGGGACCACCCACATATCCACGGGTTGAAGGCTGGCCAACCCCGCGTTGATGGAGCCACGGGTCCGGGGCACGTAGGTGACCAGGGGCACGGCGAGCAGCAGGGCCGTGAGGGGCATCAGCAGGTTGCTTGGCCCCTCCCATACCGGGAGGAGATCCTGCATGGGGGTGTCCCCAACCCATGGCCGAATCACCTTTGGCGCGTCCATCCCCATGGGCTGCAGGAGCCCGCGCTCGATGAGATCGGCGATGCACTTGCAGGTGTCCAGCTCCTCGTAGCGGCTGACCTGAATCGCCTCCTGGATGGTTTGGGCTTGCTCGAAGTAGCTGAGCACCACTTCCTGCTCATGCGTGAGCCCCGAAGAGCCACCCGTGGCCTCCTGCCCATCCAGCACGTCGCTGAGGTCCCGGTGGATGTCCAAGTGGAGCGCTGAGGCCGTTGATGTGTGGCCCAGGGCCACGGACATGCCCGGCAGCCGCTTCTCCACTTCGGGCCACTCGTCTTGGATGCGGGCGGCCTCCATGAGGATGGTGTCCACGGGAATGGGCTGGAAGTGGTCCCGGTCCAGGTCCGGAGGCAACATGGAGTCGAACCGGTAGTCGCCGGCCACCCACCGGAAGGTGCGGTGGAGGATCGCGGTGGCCTGTTGAAAGAGGGCGTCCTGAAGGTCCTGGGGGCTCACCTTGCCGCTCTCCAGCAGCAGGGTGCCCATGCGCTTCAGGGTTTGGCGCTGCATCTGGATCATCTCCAGCAACTCCTCGCCCGTGAGGCGGCCCAGGCGCACGAGCATGGTGCCGACGCGATCCTCCATGCGGATCTGGTTGCTGTCGCAGCCCACGATCTCGCCGTTCTCGAAGAAGACCTTCACAAACTCCTGGCCCTGGCTAAGCACCAGGGTGCCATTCTTCCCCTGGATCTTGATCATGTTGAAGAGGGAGAAGAGGTCGAAATCCCTCAGGGAACCTTCAAGCGCCATGGCCCCTCCTCGGCGTGAGCTTCAACCACGAACGCAGGTAGAGCAGAAAGACGAAGGCCATCCCGATGGGAAGCCAGGTCGAGACCGGATCAGCCAGCACTTCCCCGGGATAGCGGACGCTGCGACCCGTGGCCATCACCATGGCCGCCGCGAGGCAAATGAGCACCCATTCCATGAAACCCTCACGGGCGTCTCCGACGAATACCAGATCCAGCCCGGGAAGGAACGCGATGAGGGCCTTGTGGATGCGGCGGGTGGCGGCCTGATGCTCGCCCACCTCGTCGATCTTGCGCTTCCGGCTCTCCTGGTGGAGCCCGTCCTTCAGCACGAAGAGGTGATGGCACTTGGAGCACACCTCGGGGTTGTTGCTATCCGTGGTACGGAAGGGTTCCCCACATCGGACGCATTGGGTGGCATGGGCCTGCCTCATGGAGGCCCTGACTCGAAGCACGAAGAGGGCCAGCATCAAGGGTGGGATGACGAGACTCAGGAGGAACCCCGGCTCCCGAAGCACGGAGCGCATCCCTTCCTCCGCTTCCACGCCGCCCCCCAGCGCGGTGACGCGCTCCGGAGTGTCTGGCAGGGGAATGGGGTAGGTGCGTGAATCCTTCTGCTCCCCAGCCACCGTGATGAGCTTCTTGTAGAGGTCCGGATCCGCGTCCCGGGCATCGTTTTGCTTTTGGGCGCCCAGCTCCGTGTCCAGCTTGAGGTAGGCCAGCACGCTCTGATTCAGGAGGATCTCGGGAAGCCTGCCGTCGATCAGGCTGGCCGCGTCGAAGTCCCGCTGCGCCTGGTCGAGATCACCCCGGTGGAAGCGGGCTACACCGATGTTGTTGAGCACCCGGCCTTTTTCGGGATGGGTCGTGAGGATCCCATTGAAGGTGGCCTCCGCGGCCTCCCACTGACCCTGCTGGAGCTCCGCCCAACCCCTTAGGAAGGCCCTGTCTTCCGGTGGAAGGCCGGAGAAGGCACTTGAGGAAATGGATTCCGCCTGGGGCTGTACTTGGGTGGTCAAAACACTGGGCGACGCGGGCACCTTGGCCAGGGGTTCCATGAGCTCCAGGGCCGGATGCATCAGCTGGAGCAAGATGATAAGGGCCGTGGCCCGCACCTCCGGCGCCGTGAGGAAGGGTGATAGCAGCCAAAGCCAGAGCAGCGCCGCGAAACCCGGATCCAGCCCCAGCAGCACGGGCAATGTGAGGATCAAAGCCCCAACAAGGGCTGCCACGGTGGGGTTGATTCCCCTGTCCTGGAGGGGTTCCTCCCAAAGGTGCCGGAGCACGTTGCGGTACCGAAGGGCCAACGCGATGCTCCAGCCCCAGAGGAGCAGGGTCGCGGCCAATCGCAGGGCACCCAGGTGCTGCAGCAGCCAAAGCCAGCGCTGAGCATCGTGCTTCAGGCGGAGCTTGGTGAGCTGGAGCAGATCCGGGAGGGAGAGGAACCATCCCTTCACGCCCTCCTGGCGGTGCAGGATCACGCGAGTGCCAAGCAAGGTGGGATGCCCCGGTGCCCAGCGTTCTACCGCGTTGATCGTCCTCAGCCCGATGCCGGGCCGGCCGGCCAAGCCCTCCTGGCGGGCCCAAAGGGCCATGCCCTCAACCAAGGGGAGCACGTCCAAGACGGAATACTTCAAGCGGACGGCCTCGACATCCTGGATGGCCGCCTGAATGTTCTCTGGATCGTCGGAGCGAAGCGCGGCCTTGAGACCCTCGGCCCGGTGGCTCAGGGCCACGGCCGGGCTAAGGGCCGATTCCCGGAGGGGCTGCGGGGCCTGGGGCGTCGCGGCGGCCGGAGTCTGGGCCTGGACCAGCCCCCCCAAAGCCAGGGCCAGGACGCCAGGCAGAAACGCGCGGAACATCAGCCTCACGGGTTCACCTTCAAGTTTCCAGGAGCGGGTTCGAGATCCAGGATCCTCATCCGAAGCTGGTGGAGGATGTCCTCCAGGGCCAAGGTCTCGCCTTCAGAGCGGCGGCCTTCAGTCTTTTCCTTGAGCACTCCCAGGAGATCGACGTAAAAGCGGGCCGCCGCGGGGTTGGCCGGCGGAGTCTCCTTCATCATGGGATGGGGCACTCCCAGGGCCAGCAGGGCCTGCTCAGCCAATAAATGCGCGAGGGAGGTGAGGGAAGGCTCAGGAGGGGCTGGATTCATGCACTCCCCATAGGGCTAACGTGGAAGTTTCAGGCAAGGCTAACACATCCCTGCCCATTGTTGTGACCTACGGCCGCTTGCCGACACATCATGAGGTGTGGACGATAAGGCTATCGGAGGTTTCGACCCATGACCCGCCCCCTCTCCCTCATCCTGCCCGCCCTCGTGCTGAGTTCCGCCCTTCCCATGGCGGCCCAGAACGCGGGCCGCATCACGGGCAAGCTCACCGGCAAGGACGGCATGCCCATCAAGGGCGTGAAGGTCGTCATCAAGCGAACAGACATGAACTGGTCCAAGACCATCGTCTCCGATGCCAAGGGCCAGTATGCCCAAGCGGGGCTTGAGCCCAAGGAGTTCGAAGTCACTTTCAGCGCGGAAGGATTCATCGGCAGGGTTGAGAGGATCAAGGTTCCCATCGGAGAGACGGTGATCAAGGACTTTCAGCTGACCAAGGCCGGTGAGGCCCCCGCAGGCACGCCTGGAGCGGGTGCTCCGGCCACCGATGAGGGCACGAAGCTTGAAGTGGAAGGCCTCAACCTCTTCAATGACAACCTGGAGCTCTACAAGCTGGGCCGCTTCGCGGAGGCCTTGGGGCCCTTTGAATCCGCCTATCAGTCGCTCAAGTCATCCCTTGAAAAGACCAATGAGGAGCAGGCCAAGGCCGACCTGCAGCCCAAGGTGGATTTGGTGGAGCGGATCCTCGGCCTCACCTACTTTCAGGTGGGGAAGAAGGACCAGGCTGAACCGCTCCTCCTGAAGGCCCTGGACCGCAAGGCCGACGACCAGAACGCCCTCATCGCCCTGGTGGACATTTACAAATCCCGGAAGGACTCCGCCAACGAGAACAAGTACAAAGCCCTGCTGGAAAATCTCACGGGCCCCAATCCCGACACCGCCTACAACAAGGGCGTCGAGGCATTCAACGCCGGCAAGGGCAAGGAGGCCCGCGGGCATGTGGAGGATGCCCTTCGCATCGACCCTAAGTATGCGGATGCCTACTATCTACTCGCCCTGCTTGAGCTGGGGGATGGGCGAATGGGCCCGGCGCGGGGCGCCCTTCAGAGGTACCTGGAGCTCGCTCCCAACGGCAAGAAGTCGGGCGAAGTAAAGGAAATCCTCAAGGGCATCCCCAAGTAGGCCGCACCCCGATCACGACGAAACCAAGGGCCCCCTGAGGGCCCTTGATCATTGAGTCCTGCTTCTCAGATATCAGCGCCACGGGGCCCCGGCGATCCGCCGCGGGACGGCCTTCACCCCAGCACCAGGCTGATGGGACAGTGATCCGATCCGAGTACTTCGGCGTGGATGGTGGTGTCCTTCACCTGCCCTTTGAGCCCCCCACTGATGAGGAAAAGGTCGATTCTCCATCCCACGTTCTTTTCCCGGGCCCCACCGCGGGCCGTCCACCACGTGTATAGGCCGGGCTTGCCGGGATTCCGCTCCCGTAGCACATCGTGGAGACCGGCGCCCAGGTAGAGCTTGAAGTCCTCCCGCTCTTCGGGTGTGAAGCCGGGATTCTTCACGTTGTCCTTGGGACGGGCCAGATCGATCTCCTCCGGCGCCACGTTCATATCGCCCACGAGGATGACCTGCTCCCCGGCCTGGTGCCGCTTCTTGACGATCTCGGCCAGATCCTTCGCGAACTGCCGCTTGAAGGGCAGACGCACGAGGCCCGCGGAGGCGTTGGGGAAGTAGCCAGCGATGAAGGTGAGCTTGTCCTTGGTGGAGACGATGATGCGGCCCTCGGCGTCCACCTCTTCCAATCCCAGACCCGGCGTGTGTTTCCAGCCCAGCTCCTTCTTGGTGAGCGTGGCGGCGCCGGCGTAGCCCTTCTTCCGCGTGGAGGGGAACCAGCAGATGTCGTAGGCGCTCTCCAGCTGCTTTCGCACGGCGAGATCCACCTCCTCCCACTCGCAGCGGATCTCCTGGAGGTTGAGCACGTCCGGATCGGCGGCCTCCAGCCACTCCATGAACCCCTTCTTGAGCACGGCGCGGAAGCCGTTCACGTTCCAGCTGATGAACTTCATATCAGGCCTTTCCGGCGAGGGCGGCGTAGGCCGCGGCATCGAATCCGATCACGGTGCCCTTGGGATGCACGAGGATGGGGCGCTTCAGCAGATTGTTGTCCGAGACCATCAACGCGATGGCCTCGGACTTGGAGAGTTTGCGATCCCGGAGGCCCAGCTCCTTGTACTTGGGGCTCTTGGTGCCGAACATGGGGGCGGGATCCGGCGGGAGCAGCCGTTCCAACTCGGAGGCTTCCAGCGGCTGCTTGAAGTAATCGCGGATCTCCGCGTCGATGCCCAGTTCCGCCAGCTTCGCCTTGGCATTGCGGCAGGTGGTGCAGGAGGACTTCATCCAGAGGACTGGCTTCATCGATACCTCAACGGGACCAGGCGGGCTCGAGCTCGGGAGCATCGAACATGGCCTGGGGACTGATGACGGACATGCCGATGGGCAGGCCCTTGGGAAATCGTTCGGCCATCTTACGCTTGACGGCGCTCGCCGAGAGATCGGAGTCGGCCAGCGTCTGAAGTCGCCCCAATTTCAACCCCAGGGCCCGCTCATAGGCCTTCCACACCAATTCCGAGCAGTAGATGCGGCGGTCGTCCCACTCGAAGGTGAGATCGTAGGGGCGCCCCAGAAAGCGTTCGCCTGTTCGCTGGAGCTTGGCGAGGTCCGAGGCCGTGAGTCTCTGGACGGAAGCCTTCACCCGCTTGGCCTCCACGTGCCCCCCTTCCCCTCGGCGGATCCAGGCCTGGAGCGGGGTGTACTTCACCGGTTGGACGGCTTCCAGCACCATCCAGCGCCCTTCCTTCCTGAATAGGAGGCCCATGTGGGACCACTTGGAGTGGGTGGCGGCCTGGATGGCGGCGCTCTGGGAGGAGCGGCTGGTTTGGAAGAGCAAATCCCCTTCGCGCCAGGGTTCGCCGGCCATGGCCGTGATCGTCGCGAGGATTAGTCCAAGCAAGGGCTTCACAGCTCTTCCACGATCCGTTCAAGCAACTGATCCGAATGCCAGCGGAGCAGCCCGAAGGAACCGAAGGCCGTCCACCCGCGGTGCTGGGCATCCAGGGCCAGGCGGGCCCCTTTTTCATCGGCGCTCACTGTGATTCGACCGGATTCCTCGGAGCCCAGCCGGCGCCGCGTCCAGGCCAGCTGCAGCCCTCCGCCCTCTGGGGAGATGGACCAGGGGCCGAAGGGGCGCAGGCAGGCCATCGAGGCGGGGTCCGTCAAGCGGGCCAGCACGACGGCCAGGGGGGCGTCGGTCAGGATTTCCGAATTGAGGCTGAAGACGGGAGTGGCCATGGAGGAATCAAAAAAGAAACCAGTGATGAACAGTGATGAAAAATGATGAACGGTGATGGGCCTTCGAGCTTTTATCACTGTTCATCACTGTTCATCACCGGTTTGGTTTTTACTTCACCAGAAACCCTGGCATCGCATCCGCCGGCGGCGCCACCAGGTACGGCTTGGATGCGTTATCACTGGCCGCCAGCAGCATGCCGTGGCTCTCG
>CAYWDR010000180.1:0-7230 GCA_964457075.1 uncultured Solibacteraceae bacterium | reverse complement strand
TTCAGCCCCCTCTGGGGCCCCATGTTCCGCGACGGCTACGAGCAGACCCGCTTCGCCGACCAGATCCAGCAGTACGCCTGCGCCTACAGCGGCCGCATCAGCAACTTCTACTACGTGGATCCCAAGGCCACGCTGTACGCGCCGCTGCCGACCCTGCCGCATGAGCGGGTGTAGACCCTCAGCCCCTTCCGGACGCCTTTACGACCAGCACATCCCCCAGCGCCCCCCGGATCACCCGCTCGGCGGTGCCGCCGAATAGGGTCTCCAGGGCGCCGTGGCCCACCTGGCCGACGACCACGAGGGTGCGGGCGTCCGCCTCCGCGATGAGGGCCTTCGCCGCGCTGCCGTGGCGGATCATCCCCTTCGCGTTCGGGTAGGGCGCGAGCCACTGATCCAGCAATTCCTGGGCCTTGGGCTCGAACTCGTGGAACCAGGCGGGGTCGCCCATCGGGGCGTAGAGGCGGAAGAGCTCCCGCTCGGGGTGTTCCACCACGTGCATGGCGAGGAGGGGCAGGTGGAGCCGATCCGCCCAGGCCGCCGCCCGGGCGAGGGCCTCCCGGCTGCCCTCGGAAAAGTCGATACCGGCGAGCACGCGGTTCAACATGCGATACCTCCCTCGGCTGCGTTCATTCCCCGATTCATTCGGTTGATCCGGGCGACTCCTTTTCTTTTGGCACCCCGCTCCCCGCCGGCTCCAGCGCCCGCAGCGCCTGCTCCACCTCCTCGTAGGCCTGTTCCAGATCCAGGAGCACGGAGCCCGCCTCATGGAAATTGGCGAGGGCGGCGGCTTCCTCAAGCTCGCCGCAGAGCTGGCGGAGGCGGGTGGCGTAGAGGTAGGCGCAGGAGCCCTTGAGGGCATGGGCGGAGGCGCGCAGGGCTTCGGCGTCGCGGGTCTCCAGCGCCGGCCGCAACTGGCGGAGGCGGGGCGGCGCATGGCGCCGGAACAGATCGATGAGCTCCTGCAACGACGCCGGATCCGCATTCGCATTCATGAGTTTCGCCCGGTCGATGGCCTCGGCCCCTCCCGCGGACGCCTGCGGGGATGAAAAACCACCGAAGGTGATCAGGGATATCTCTTCAATGCTTTGCTGGGCGCGCTTATCGCCCAGCAAAGGGGTGAGGACGGCGGCGAGATCCTCCTTCTCGAATGGCTTGGCGAGGAAGGCATCCATGCCCGCGGCGAGGAAGCGCTCCCGATCGCCCTGCATGGCGTGGGCCGTCATGGCCACGATGGGAACCCGGGCCGTGCCCGCCTGCAGCTCCAGGCGGCGGATGGCCTGGGCCGCCTGCACGCCATCCATGCCGGGCATCTGGCCGTCCATGAGGATCACGTCGTAGCGGCGCTGGCGGGCGAGATCCACCGCCACGCGGCCGTTCTCCGCGAGGGCGACGTCGGCGCCCAGGGCCTCGAGGTTGTGGCGGGCCACCTTCTGGTTGAGGGGGTTGTCCTCCACGAGCAGCGCGGAAAAGCGGGTGCTCCGAAGCGCATCCTGCCGGTGGACGGCGGTGATGTCCTCCTCCTCCCCGGAGAGCCAGGCGGGGGCGTGCCCCTCCATCACGAGCACGCCGCCGTCCAAGGCATCCTGGAGGGCGAAGGCGTAGACGGGCTTGTGCAGCACGCCCCGGAAGCCGTGGACGCGCAGGGTCTGCACATCCACGGGCTGATGCACGGGCAGGATGGGGATCACCGCTTCGGGCCCTTCGCCGCTGGAGAGCACGGCCGCCTGGTCGAGGCTCGCGTCCGCGAGCACGAGGTGGAAGGGGCGCTTGGCGCGGCGCTGGGCGGCCATGAGATCCCAGGCCTCGGCGGGCGTGGCGCAGGCGGCGTGCTCCACGCGCCACCCGCTGAGCAGCTCCGTGAGCAGGTCGCGGCTGGCGGGGAGGGGATCCACGACGAGCACCCAAAGCCCCTCCCAGGCGCCGGGATGGGGCTCGCTCATGGGCGCGCCCGGCGTGAGGGGCAGGCTGAACCAGAAGCGGCTGCCTTCCCCCGCGCGGCTCTCCAGGCCGATGCGGCCGTTCATGCGCTGCACGAGCTTGCGGCAGATGGCGAGGCCCAGGCCCGTGCCGCCGAAGCGGCGCGCGATGCCGCTATCGGCCTGGCTGAATTTCTCGAAGAGCTTCTGCTGCTGGAGCTCCGTGATGCCGATGCCCGTGTCCTGCACGGACACCTCCATCTCGGGGCCGCCCCCTTGGCTCGAAGGGCCCGGGATCTGATCGACGGCGACGCGCACGAAGCCCGTTTCCGTGAACTTGATGGCGTTCCCCACGAGGTTGAGCACCACCTGGCGGATGCGATCCGCATCCCCTTGGAAGGCCCGGGGAAGGCCCGGCGGGTAGCGCAGCATCAGGGCAATGCCCTTCTCTTGCGCCTGCACGGCGAGGAGATCCAGGGTCTCCTCCAGCATCTCGCGCAGATCCATGGGCACGGCGTGGATGACGAGCCTTTCCGCCTCCAGCTTGGAGAAGTCCAGCACGTCGTTGAGGATGGCCAGGAGGGCCTTGGCGCTCTTGCGCACGGAGGTGGCGTGGTCCCGCTGCTCGGGGCGCAGGGGCGTCTCCAGGA
Organism: uncultured Solibacteraceae bacterium; assembly: GCA_964457075.1. GTDB lineage: Bacteria > Acidobacteriota > Holophagae > Holophagales > Holophagaceae > JAFDVN01. The sequence continues at coordinate 4,664 of CAYWDR010000180.1, read as the reverse complement.
GCATGTTGGTGAGCCCGATGATGGCGTTCATGGGCGTGCGGATCTCGTGGCTCATGGTGGCGAGGAAGTCGCCCTTGGCTTTCGTGGCCGCCTCGGCCTCCACGAGGGCCGCCTGCAGATCCTGGGTGCGGGCCTCCACCACCCGGCGCAGCTCCGTGGTGCGCCGCTCCAGGCTGGCGAGCCGCCAAAGCCACGTGCGGTAGGCCATCCAGGCGGCGAGGAGGAGGAGGACGGCGCGGAAGGTCCAGGTCTGCCACCAGGCGGGGACGATGCGGAAGGGCAGGCTCGCCGTGGCGCCCCAAGGGCCATCCCCATCCCGGGCCCGGGCCTCCAGCACGTAGCGGCCGGGGCTCAGGCTGGGATAGGTGACGGGGCCGCTCACGACGCGCCAATCCTCCGCGCCGCTCAGGCGCACTTCGAAACTGAGGGCCGAGGGGTTGCGGAAGTTAAGGGCGGAAAAGCCGAACTCGGCGGGGCTCGCGGCACCCCTCACCTCCACGGGGGCGCCGGGCAGCGCCTCGAAGGCGCGGCCGCCGAACCGGAGGTCCGTGAACACGGCCTTGGGAGGAGGTCCGGGGCGGGGCGCGGCGGCGGCCTCGAAATGGGCCAAGCCGCCCCGGGTGCCCACCCATACGTCGCCGTTGCGATCCATCCACAGGGCGCCGGGCAGGCAATCGTCCCCGGGCAGCCCATCGCCTCGCACCTGGCGGCGTACCCGGGTCCCGTCCCACGTGAGCACGCCGAGGTTGCTGCCGGCCCAAAGCGTGCCCGCGGGATCCTCCGCCAGGCTCGACACCTGCCCCGGGGGCAGGCCCACGCCCAGATCCACGCGCTCCAGCACCTCGATGCCATCCCACACCTTCACGCGGTGCACCTTCATGGTGCCCTTGAAGGCGACCCACACGGAGCCGTCGCGGCCCCGGGCGAGCGCACGCACCTCGCCGCCCGCGAGGCCCTCCTCCGCCCCGAAGCGCCGCCAGGTGCCATCCATGAGCACGCAAAGCCCCTCGCTGCCGCCCACCCACACGCGGCCCATCAGATCCAGCAGCAACGCGGAGACACGGACATTGGCCCGCCCCTGGGGCGGCAGGGGGACGGGAAAGGCCTGGAGGCCCGAGACGGAGCCCTCCACGCGGAAGAGGCCCCGCTCCTGGGTGCCCGCCCAAAGCCGATCCTCGCCGTCGAAGAGGAGGGCCGTGAGGGTGCCGCCGAGTTCCCCCAGGCGGGCCACCTTTTGGATGCCGAAGGCCCGGGATCCGGGATCCCACCAGCACAGCTGCGGGCCCGGGCGGCCCCCGGCCCACATGCGCCCGTCGGGCCCCTTGGCCATGGCCTGGAGGCTCATGGAGGCCGTGGGGGCGATGGCCCCCCAGCCGGCGGGGTTGCCCCGCGCGAGGCCGTGGGTGGTGCCGGCCCAGAGGGTGCCGGAAGAATCCCGCATCAGGCTCCCCACCTCGTGGCTGGGCAGGCCCTGGGCGCCGCGGTGGGAGGTCCAGGCCTCGCCCCCCAGCACCCTGAAGAGATCCTCGCCTCCCACCCACACCACGCCCTCGCGATCCACGAAGACGCTGCGGGCGGCGGCATTGGACCGCCCCTGTTCCAGGCGGAGGGGCATCCACTGATCCCCCTCCACCTGCACGAGGCCCGCGGCCGTGGGAATCCAGATCCGGCCCCGCCCATCCAGGAAGAGCTGGGCCCGGGCGGCCGGCGGCGCGGGAAGGCGGCCGCCCAGATCCTCCACGGCGCCGTTGGGGGCCAGGCGGAGCAAGGTCCGGCGGGAGCGCATCCAGATGCGGCCCGCCCCATCCTCGACCAGCCCCTGGATGGCCTCCGGCGCGGCCCCGTCGGGGGATCGCCGGAGGTTCCAGCGGGGCCTGCCCGCCTCATCCAGGCTCACCTTGAGGACGTGGCCCTGGGCCGTGGCCGCCCAAAATCCCTCCCCACCCCGGGCAGGGGCGAAGGTCGCCACACCGCCGGGCCAGTTCTCCACCGGGGCGAATCCGGTATCGGCCCCGCCCCGGAAGCAGGCGCCGCCGATCCCCACCCAAAGCCGCCCCAGCCGGTCCTCGTAAAGGGCCTCCACGGCTCCTTCGGGCAGGCCCCTAGCCTTCGCGTAGGCTTCCAGCCTCCGGCCATCCCAGCGCAGGAGGCCCCGCTGGGTGCCCACCCATAGGGTGCCATCCGAAGCGGGGCGCAATTCCGTGACGGCCTCCCGCAGCCCCTCGGCCTCGCCCAGGCCCCGGAAGCGCCGCCCATCGAAGCGGAAGAGCCCCTCCTCCGTGCCCACCCATAGATAGCCCTCGCGATCCTGGGCCAGGGCCGTCACCGAGAGGCTGGAGAGGCCCTGCTCGCTGCCGTAGCCCTGGAAGGCGTGGGTGCCCAGGCCCTGGGCTTGGAGACCCGCCGGGAGGGCGCCCACCAGCGCCCCCCACCCTGTCAAAAGGGCCAGCACACGATCCAGCCAGTGGCGAGACATCGACCATTGGAATATCACGGCCTGGGAGTTAGGCTGACAAAGATTCGCAACCCACTCGACTCCCCTGGTCCCCATGCCCCTCCGTGTCGCCCTCGCCGATGATGAACCCGTCGCCCTGAACCGCCTCGGGCGGCTGCTGAGGGAGGCGGGCTGCGAGGTGCTCAACGAGCTGGAGGACGGCCACGCCCTCCTGGAGTGGATGAAGGAGGGGCACCAGCTGGATGCCCTCTTCATGGACATCCACATGCCCAGCCTCTCGGGCATCGAGGTGCTCGCGGAGCTGGAGAATCCCCCCGCCATCGTCTTCGTCACCGCCAACGCCGAGTACGCGGTGCAGGCCTTCGAGCACGCGGCCCTGGACTTCCTCGTGAAGCCCGTCACCGCCGAGCGCCTCGATAAGACCCTCGCCCGCCTCCAGGGCGAGCAGGTGCCCCGCCGCACGGGCAGCGAGCTCAAGGCCCTCCTGCCCGCCGCCAATGTGCGCTTCCCCGTGAAGGCCGGCGAGGGCAAGCTCCTCCTGGAGCTGAAGCGCGTGAGCCACTTCGAGGTGATCGATCAGGTGGTGTGGGTTCACGCCGGCAAGCAGAAATTCCGCACCACCTGGGTGAGCCTCACCGAGGTGGAGCAGGCCTTCCCCGGCACGGGCCTCATGCGCATCCAGCGCCACCTCCTCCTCCGCCCCGAGGCCGTGCTGGGCATCCGCAGCCTTCCCAGCGGCCGCCGGGCCGTCCTCGTGGCCGAGGGCGTGGAGCTGGAGGCCAGCCGCTCCGCGGCCCATAGCCTGAAGCAGCGGTTGGGATTGTGAGGGTTGGCTTTGTAAGGCCTCGCATGACGAGGCTCCTGATAGGTTGAACCCATGGTGTTTGACGCCCTGAAGAAGCTGGCCGGAAAGAAGGCCCCGGCGCCCACGCCCGGCTCCGCCTGGCGCCCCCCCCGCCTCCTGGCCCAGGGGTCCTTTCAAGCCCCAGCCCTGAGCCTGGACGCCCAGGGGCGGGCCACGGCCGTCTGGCGCTCCGGAACCGCCATCATGGCCGTCCCGTTTTCAGGCCGGGGCGAGCCTGGAGAGCCCGTCACCCTCCACGACACCCCCGGCGCCCAGGTGAGCGATCCCATCCTCGTCCGCGCCGAGGAGGCGCTCCTCACCGTGTGGACCGTGCGGGAGGCGGGCCTCACCCGCGTCCTCGCCCGCTTCCTCACCCGGGGCCTCGAAGGGGAGACCCTCACGGCCCTCTCCGTGCCCGAGGAACTCCTCTCCCTCCAGGCGGTGGTCGATCGCCGGGGCGACGCCCTCCTGGCGTGGGTGCGCCGCACGGCCGATGGCACCTTCGTGGAGGCCCTCTCCTTCGACACCCGCACCCAGGGCTGGGATCCCTTGCCCACCCGCCTGGACGGCCCCCTGGGCCATCCCACCCCCCTGGGCCTCGTGCCCGGCCCCAAGGGTTCCGCCCTGGCCGTATGGAACCACCAGGGCGGCGGCTTCGAAGGCCTCGTGGCCAGCCACTACTTCGGCAAGGAGCGCATCTGGAGCGACCGCCCCATGGGCATCGCCCACGCCCTCGCCCGCGACCTCGACCTCGCCATGGACGAGGCGGGCAACGCCGCCCTCCTCTACCTCACGGGAGATGGCGACCGCGTGGCCCTGGACGCCTGCGTGCTCAGCGCCACGGCCCACACTTGGCACGGCCCCACCCGCCTCGCCTCCGCCCAGGACCTGAGCCAGCCCAAGGTGGCCATGGCCAAGGGCGGCGCCGCCCTCGCCGTGTGGCGCCAGTCCGAGGCGGCCGGCGTGACCCGCCTCTTCTCCAGATCCTTCCAATCCGGCAAGTGGGCCCCCCGCCCCGAGCCTCTCGAAGGCGATATGGGCACGGGCCGCGCCCACGCCTTCGCCCTCTCCCCTGACGCCCGCGGCGCCGTCATCTGGGCTCAGCCCGCCCCCGCCGCCACCGGCGGCGCCGAAGGCGTCTTCCTTCGCACCTTCGCCCTCGGGAAGTGGACCCCCTCCACCACGCCCCTCAGCACCCCCAGCAAATACGCCCACCACAGCCTCCGCGTGGACGTGAATGGCGAGTTCATCGCGGCCTTGTGGCTGGCGGGCGTGGGGCGGTGCGGGTTGATGGGGGTGGTGGGGAAGTAGGGCTTCGGGCTTCGGGCTTCGGGCTTCGGGCTTCGGGCTTCGGGCTTCGGGCTT
>CAYWDR010000179.1:0-7238 GCA_964457075.1 uncultured Solibacteraceae bacterium | reverse complement strand
GCAGGCCGACCTCGCCCAGCGGGATCACCAGGACAGCACCCGCGCCGTGGCGCCCCTGCGCAAGGCCGACGACGCCTGGGAGCTGGATAACGGACACCTCAGCCTGCACGAGACGGTGGAGCAGATCGTCCTCCACCACCGCGGCCACGCATAACCCCCCGGATCCGGCGCCCCGGGGGCCGCCTTCCGCCCTCGCTCAGTTCCAATCCCTTGCAGCCCCGGAGATCAACCCTCGACGAGCGGGTTCCGCTGCCAGGGCCCCAGATTGTGGGCGTCATAGCCCTGAGCGCGCAGCCAGTTCGCCGCATGGCCGCTGCGGGCCCCGCTGCGGCAGACGAAAAGCAGCGGCTTGTCCTTCGGCAGCTCCGGCAACCGCGCCTCCAGCTGATCCAGCGGAAGGAAAAGGCTGGGGCCATGCCCCTCGTTCCACTCCGGCAAGGTGCGCACGTCCACCACCACGGCGCCCTGGTCGATGAGGCCCTTCGCCTCTTCCACGGGAATGAAACCGTTCATGCGTGCTCCTCGTCCTTCGGCCGCGCCTCGCAGGCCGGAATCTCCAGGTTACACTCCCCGGATGGATCCCAACGTCGACGCCCGAGCCGCCCGCATCCGCCTCGTCTGCACGGACATCGACGGAGTGCTCACGACGGGCGCCCTCGCCTACGGCCGGGAGCCGGGCCACACGAAGTCCTTCCACGTGCGGGACGGCGTGGCCATCAAGCTCCTCCAGCGGGCCGGCATCCCCGTGGCCTTCATCAGCGGTTTGAAGAGCGCCGCCACGGATCACCGGGCCGCGGATCTCGGCATCGAGGATTGCTTCGCGGGCCACCTCGACAAGAAGCCCATCCTCGATCAGCTCTGCGCCAAGTACGGCCTCGCCCTGGACGAGATCGCCCACGTGGGCGACGACCTCCACGACCTGCCCATCCTGCTGAGGGTGGGCCTCGCCTGCTGCCCCTCCGACGCGGTGGCGGAGGTGCGGGAGCGCTGCCATTGGGCCCTCCCCCTCGCCGGCGGCCGGGGCGTGCTGCGCGAAGTGGCCGAGCGGATCCTCAAGGCCCAGGGGCGCTGGCACAACATGGTGGAACCCTATCTGGAGCTCCCATGACCCTTCGCCACTGGCGCTTCGCCGTCCTGCTTTCCGCCCTCCCTTCCCTGCTCCAAGGGCAGGCCCCCGAGGATAGGGCCAACCTCGGCTTCCGCATCCATCTGCAGGCCCCCATGGGCGATCTGCGGGACCTGAACGGCGGGCAGAACGGCCTCTCCCTTGCCGGCTTCGTGGATCTGCCCCAGGAGGAGTTGCGCGGCGTCTCCCTTCGCCCCCTCGTGCAGTTCGACTACTTTCCCAAGGGCGACTCCCTCGGGCTCAGCGGCAATAGCACCCGGGTCTTCGCCTACATGTTGGCTCTGGAGCTGGTGTGGCGCCCCAACGACGACCTCAAGGGCCCCTACCTCATGGCCGCCCTCGGCGCCCAAAACTGGCGCATCACCACGAGCGCCTCCAGCGGCGACACCCGCCTCGGCGGCACCAAGCTGAGCGCCCAGGGTGGTGTGGGCCTTCGATGGAACAGCCACCTTTCCATGGAGGTGAAGGCCTTCTGGAGCCCCGTGGATGTCAACGTCCGCGCCACCGGTGTGAGCGCCGGGTTCACTTGGATGTTCTAGTCAGGCCCCCGGCCTCGCCGGTACGGGCTTGGCCAGCCCCATGAGCACGGGCAGATCCAGGAAGCGGCTGCGGGCGCGGCGCTGGCACCAGCCGATGAGATCCTCCCACTCGCCCTCGCGGCCCATTTGAAGGTCGCGGTAGAGGCTGCTGTGGGCGTCCTTGGGCAGGCCATGGGTGAAGGCGAGGATCTCGTCCACCGTGCCCTCGGGCAGGGGGTGGCCCTCCACGGAGGCGAAGAGGCTCAGCTCCGATACCAGTTCCTTGAAACGGGGATCGGCCGCCACGGCGGCGGCGCCCTGGCCCAACTCCACGTCCAGGCCCGCGAACGCGATGAGGAAGGCGGCCTTGCGCCAGAGGGCGCCCGGCAGGTCCTCCACCACCTCCACCTCGAAGCCCGCCCCGCGGAAGGGGGCCTGAAGGGCCTCGTCCGGCGGCAGGAGGATGCGGCGCGGAAGATAGGCGGTGACCTCGCCCGGAGCGCTGATCCAGCCCATGAGAAAGACGGGCGTGTGAATGATGCGGCAATTGGGGAGCATGGCCTGCGCCAGTTCACCGGCGCCCAATCCGTTCTGCAACAGCAGCACGGGCGTGCCCTCGGGCAGGTGGGGGGCCAGACGCTGGAGGGCCATGGCCAGATCCGGCATCTTCACGGAGACCACGACGAGGGTGGGCGGGGGCAGCTGCTCGAGGTGCTCGTCCACGGCCAGGTGGAGCACGGGGCGAGGCCCCTCCTCCGTGATGAGCCGGAGGCCCGTCTCCCGCCACCGGGCCTCGGTGCCCGGGCGCACCACGAGGCTGATGTCCTCGCCCGTGGATGCCAGCTGATGCGCGATCCAGCCACCCACTCCGCCTACGCCGGTGACCCAGATGCTCAAGCCGCTCCTCCGGATGGAATGCCCTGAGGATGAAGGTTGAGGGCGGAATTGTCCAGCCTTGGAAGATCCGCCGGCGCTAATGCCTCACGAATGGATCGATTGCAGGATCCGCTCCGCCACCCGCCCCGCCGCCCCCGGTTCTCCGAGGTGCGCCCTCACGGTGCCCAGATCCTCCCGGCGCCGGGCCGATTCTCCGGGTTCCAGCAGGCGGTCGAGGGCCCTGGACAACCCCTCCGGCTCCACCTGCCCCTGCACGAGCTCCGGCGCCACCTCCCGCCCCGCCACGATATTGGCGAGGCCGATGAAGGGGAGCTTCACCAAGTGCCGGGCCATCTGGTACGTGAGCGCGTTGAGGCGGTAGACGATGACGAAGGGCGTGCCCAGCAGGGCCGTTTCCAGCGTCGCCGTGCCCGAGGCCACCAAGGCCGCGTCGGCGTGGGCGCGGGCGGCGTAGGTAAGGCCGGCGGGCACGCGAAGCACGGGCAGACCGCCCAGCAGCGCCGCCACTTCGCCATCGCCCAGGGTGGGCGCCACGGGCAGCACCCATTGCACCTCCGGCCGCTCCGCCTTCCAGCGCCGCACGAGCCCGGCCATGGGCGGCAAGAGGCGGGAGAGTTCCGATCGCCGGCTTCCCGGCAGCAGGGCGACCAGGGGACGCGCCGGATCCAGGCCCGTTTCCTGGAAGAAGGTGCCGCGATCCACCTCGGCCTTCACCACCTCCACGAGGGGATTGCCCACGAAGCGGGCCTCCACCGGATACCCCTCGAAGAGGGCCGGCTCGAAATCGAAGAGGCAGTAGAGCACGTCCAAAAGGCGCCCCATCGTGGGGATGCGGCCCTTCTTCCAAGCCCACACCTGGGGGCAGACGTAGTGGTGCAGCGTCAGTCCGGGGTTGGCGGCCTTGAGGGCGGCGCCCAGGCTGAAGTTGAATCCGGGGTAGTCGATGGTGAGCACCGTCTGGATGCCCTCCGCCTTCGCCACGTCCAGGATGCGCCGACGCAGGGCCAGAAGGCGGGGCAGTTTCACGAGGGGTTCCACGAAGCCCACGACGCCGAGATCCGACACGTCCGCCAGCTTGAGATCCAGGTAGGGCGTCATGCCCTCGCCGCCCGCGCCGACGATGCGGAGGCCCGGCCGCCGGGCCTTCAGCTCCCGCAGGATCTCCTTGCCGTGGAGGTCCCCGCTGGCCTCCCCGGCGATCACGAGGAGCGTCATCGCCGCTCCCAGTGAGCCCCGAGCGTGACGGAGGAATCCTCCACCACGGGCCGGCCCAGCATCGTGCCCGGCAACCGCTCCGGAAAGAGCACGGCGGGGTGGGCCTCCGCGAGGCGCGCCGCCTCGGACTGGAAGGCCTCGGGATCCGTGGCGGGCAGGGCCACGTTCCAACGGTAGCCCAGGGCCCGCAGGGGCTCGAGGCCGGCGCCGCCCACGGCGCACCAGAGGCGGTCGGCCATGGGCTCTGGATCGCCGCCCGCGAAGCAGAAACCCACGGCCTCGGCCCGGGCCTCCCGCAGCAGCGTGAGGACGGCGGCCTGGGCCTCGGGATGCACGCGCAGCGCCATCTTCACGCGACCCTGCACCACCTCCAGCAGCATCTCCAGCATCCCGAGCAGGGCGAACCCCGAGGCCCGATCCGGCAAGGCCTCCACCGCGATCACGAGGAAATCCGGATGCAGCCCCCGGCTCAGAGCGAGGCCCGCCTGCCGCAGGAGGGCCTCGCCAAAGGGCTGGGCGGGCAGGTGGAGAGCATGAACCGCGCGGCCCGGATGGGTCCACCCCGGATGGAGGCCGCCCTCCCAGCTCAGCTCGACGTCCGCCGGCCATGGGGCCGGATCCGTGAGACTGGAAAGGAGCGGGAGGTACCTCATGCACCTATCATGGGACATGGGAGGTTTCATGGCTCGCACGTTCACCCTCGAGGAGGCCCGCACGCGGATGCCCCAGGTGAGGGCGATGACGGAACCCGTGTTCCGCCTGGCCGAGAGCCTCGCCTTGGAGATCCAGGAGGCCGATGCCGCCCAAGACGACGCCCGCGTCGAATCCCTCCAGGAGCGGCTGCAGGAACTCGTGCAGAGCTGGAGCGAGGCCATGCGCGACCTCGGAGCCGACGTGAAGGGCCTTTGGCTCGTGGATTTCGATAGCGGGGACGGCTACTGGTGCTGGGCCTGGCCCGAAACGGAGCTGGACCACTGGCATAGCTACGAGGCCGGTTTCCGGGGCCGCATGCCCGTGGCCGAAAAGCCGGATCATGCCCGCCTCTGAGGCGCCGGCGCGGAAGCTGCCTCCGGAGTTCCCCAAGCGAGTCCTGGAAGTCGTCCGCCGCGTGCCGAAAGGACGGCTCGCCACCTACGGCCAAGTGGCCCTCCTCGCCGGCTTTCCCGGCCGGGCCCGCCAGGTGGGGATGGTGCTGAAGGGCCTGCCGGAGGGGAACACGGTGCCGTGGCACCGGATCGTCAACGCCCAAGGCCACATTCCAACCCAAGGCCGGCCCTGGGGCGCCCTGGAACAGGCCCGCCGGCTCATCGCGGAGGGGATTCCCGTGGATGCCGAGGGGAAGCTCCCCCTTCGAAGCCACCGGTGGGTCCCCAAGCTTTCATGAACCAGCCCGGGTACGCCGTTACGCGGAAATCACACATCCTCGGCCGGAATGCCCACCTGCGTTCACGCTGGATTCACACCGGCCCCCCAACCTGGGGCCACCGGCGGTTCCGGTTAGGAGATTCCTGATGAAGCGTGCATCCCTGCTCTCCCTCGTGGCCCTGGTGGCCGTCCCCGCCTCCGCCCAGGCCCCCAAGATCACCGGACTCGTGCAGGTTTGGTACAACCAGCTCCTCGACTCCAATCTGCGGACAAATAGCAGCACCCTCGCCACCACGAGCGGCAACCGCAGCTACTACAACCTTCGGAGCGAGTTCAAAGAAAACGGCTTCGCCATCCGCCGCGCCGAGCTGAAGTTCAGCGGCAAAGTCCTCGACGAGGTGGAGTACGAGGTCATGATCGACCCTTCCATCAATACGTCCGGTTCCAACCCCACCATCCTTCAGGACGCCGTGATCACCTACAAGTCCCCCTTCGGCGTGGATTTCAAGGTGGGCCAGATGAAGGTCTTCCAGACCTACGAAGGCCTGAACAGTTCCGCCGAGCTCCTGCTGGTGGAGCGCAGCCAGATGGGCCGCACCATGGGCGACGTCCGCAACCGCGGCGCGGCCGCCCTCGTGAACTTCGGCGATTCGAAGACCTTCGGCGGCCGCTTCGTCTTCGGGGCTTTCAACGGCAGCCCCCTGGGCGTCGATAAGGGCAACGACAACAACGCCCAAAAGGACTTCGTCGCCCGCGTCGATTTCACCGCCGTGAAGGACCACAAGTTCGGCGCCTACGCCCTGCAGGGCACCACGAACATGAACGACAAGGCCGGCAGCCCCCTCGTGGCGGGGACCTTCACCAACGCCCTCCCCTCGAAGGCCCCCTCCGCCGCGCAGGTGCTCGACAACCAGGACAAGACGACGAACTTCGGCCTCTACTACGCCTATCAAACGGCCGACCTTCACGCCTCCGTCGAGTACATCACGGGCCTCCTCGGCCGCCGATTCGCCTCCGTCGGAAATGCCGGGTTCACCACGGCCGGCCGCGAACACCTGGATCAGAAGTTCCAGGGCCTCGTCTTCACGGGCGCCTACACCTTCGGCCGCCACACCCTCGTGGGCCGCTACGACCTGATGAACTACAACTCCGGCGACCAGTGGTACACCGCCGCCAATCCCTACAAGGTGGGCAACGCCGACTACACCCCCAAGTACCGCGAGATGACCGTGGGCTACCTCTACGCCCTGAAGCCCGAGAGCCTGAAAGCCGCCAACCTCAAGCTGAACTACATCGCCCGCTCCAAGAACTTCCTCGCCCCCCTGGCCGCCGCGGGCCAAACCACCGAGCAGGGCGGCAACACCTTGGTAGCGGCGTTCCAGATCGCCTTCTAGGAATCTTTTTCACCTTCGCAAAAGCCCCGGCTCCAGCCGGGGCTTTTGCGATTCGAACGAACCCCAATCAAATCAGCCTCTTGATGCGAGTCTAGGGCCTTCCCCACTACCTGAGTTGGACGCGAAGCGGCCAAACCAGGCTGGATTCCTACGAAAAAATATCGGGTCCCAAGGAAATTTTCCTGTCACGCTATCCGTTGATAGGGACGATTCCCTCTTTTTATTCCACCGCCATGAACGATCAGGACTCGAAAAACACCCAGATCTTTACGAGCGGCCCCCTGAAGCTGGTGCAGCTGAAAAAGGATCCCGTCCCCCCTCGGGCCATGCCCGGCCGGGACGCCTGGACCCTCATCCAGCCCAGCACGGCCGTGCGCGTGTTCACGGCGGAGGATCGGGAGGAGGGTATCATCCGGCGGGGCGATCTGGCCCTGCTGCTGCCCGGCTTTGGCCATACCCTGAAGCGCCACCAAGAGGATCAGCCCTTCGGATTCACGGCCCTCTACATCGAAGGCCCCTTCCCCGAGCCCCTCCTCGGCGCGCTGCAGCACCCGCCCCGCAAGTGGCAGGAAGCCAGCTTCGCCGTGCTGCGCTCCCTGAGCCTCAAGCAGCTCTTCAACATCTTCGTCTCCGAGCTCACGAACCCCGATGGGGTGCAGCTCATGACGCGCGAGCTCTTCCTCATCCTCCTGGGCGCCGAGATGAGCCGCCTCACGGAGAAGG
>CAYWDR010000178.1:0-7244 GCA_964457075.1 uncultured Solibacteraceae bacterium | reverse complement strand
CCAGGGGGTTCTCGACGCCCAGCTCCTTCGCCATCTCCGCGAGGCGGCCGATGGAGAGCTCCTTGAGCTCCTGGAGGCTTTGAACGGCTGGAGCCGCGGTCTTGCTGGCCATGGGGACCCCGAGAAGGGTTGAGTCAAAGCACTGAATGGGATGCTTCGATTGTAATTTGGATTCCCTAATCGGCCAAGATCCCCCGTGCCTCAAGTAATGAAGTCGATGACCCGGGCCACGAAGCCTTTAGGATCTTCCACCGGGTAGGCATGACCCATCCCAGGGATCACTTCAAATCGAGAATTTACAATCAATTTGGCTGTTTCCAGACATTTCCATGGTGGCGTCAGGAGATCCTCGGCGCCGACCATCAATAGAAGCGGGTCGCGCAGGGCGCCCAGCCGATCGCGGATATCCCAGGTGACCATGCCCCGAATCTGATGCAGGGCCCCATGGTGGTGGGTCGACTGGCCCGTCACGGCCTGGTGGTAGGCGCGCAGCACGCCGTGTCGGGCCTCCAGGAAACGGTCGCCCCACAGGTAAGGAGCCACGGCGTCGAATTGCAGAAGGGGGCCGCCGATCTCCAGGCAGCGGGCCCAGTGCTCGGCCTTGAGGGCCATCGCGAAGTCGATGTGGGCCACGCTGGAGGTAAGGATGCCTCCGGCGAAGGCGCCGGGGTGCGTGGCCATCAGCTCCAGGCTCATGGACGAGCCATTGCTCAAGCCCACGAGCCAGGGACGTTCGACCCCCAGGGCCCGGAGCAGTTCCCAGGTGTCCCCGGCGAGCTGGGCGGTGGGATAGGGCCCCGCCTCGGGGGCGTCGCTCTTCCCTTGGCCCCGGCTATCAAAGGTGAGCACCCGGAAGCGCTGGCTGAGGCCCGGCAGGACCCCCGCCCACATGGTGGTATCCGATAGCAGCCCATTCAAAAGCACGATCCAGGGTCCCCCTGGATGGCCTTGGATCCGGTAGTGCAGCTTCAACCCCGAGGGCAGCGTGGCGAAGGTGGGTTCGGGACGGCCGGGCCTCATCACTCCGCCCTCAGCTGAGAGGGCGTGTAGTGGTGCTTGAACCGCCACCCGCCACCCATCCACTCGAGGACCGTGCAGCTGGCCTTCTTGATCTCCAGATCGCGCCCCGTGAGCTGGGCGATGAGCAGGCCCAGGAAGGGTTGGTGGCTGGTGATGGCGATGCGCTCATCCTCCCCTGCCCCCCTCATCAGGATCCGGAGCCAGGCTTCCGCCGCGCGAGGATCCCCTTCCGGCGTGAAGCCTTCCCACACGCCCACGGGGAAACCCGTATCCGCCGCTTCCTTGAGGCAGGCCATCGTCTCCATGGCCCGGCGATAGGGACTGCTGATGCCCCGATCCGGCGTGAGGCCCCTTGAGATGACGCCAAGCATGGCGGCGCGGGTCTTCTCCCAGCCCTCGTCCGTGAGGGCGCGCTCCGAATCAGGATGGCCCGGAGCCCAGTCTTCAGCGATGCCATGGCGGATGAGCAACAGAGTCGTCATGCGTAGAGCGTACCAAATCATTAAAATCGCTAGGTTTTTCAAGGTCTCCATGGGACACTCACTGTTTGGGCCCACCCCGGGAAGCATGTGGCTTCGTTAGCGGGACACGCCCCGGGAGACAACGTGAACACCCCTACCTTCGCCGAGCTCGGTCTCGACGCGCGTCTGCTGACGGCCCTTGAAGGCCGCGGCTTCACCAGCCCCACGCCCGTCCAGGCCGCCACCTTCGCCCCCGGGCGCGAGGGCCGCGACCTCCTCGTGCAAAGCCGCACCGGCTCGGGCAAGACCCTCGCGTTCGGCCTGCCCCTCCTGCACCGCCTGGAGCCCGGCGCCCATCCCCAGGCCATCATCCTCGCCCCCACCCGCGAGCTGGCCCAGCAGGTGGCCACGGAGCTGCGCTCCCTGCAGCGCCTGGATCTAGCCCTCCTCGTGGGCGGCATGGCCTACGGCCCCCAGCTCACGTCCCTTTCCCGCGGCGCCCAGATCGTCGTCGGCACCCCCGGCCGCGTGATGGATCACCTGGATCGCGGCAGCCTCGACCTCTCCAAGGTGCGCATGGTCGTGCTCGATGAGTGCGACGAGATGCTCAACATGGGCTTCCTGGAAGACGTGGAGACCGTGCTCGCCAAGGTTCCCAAGAACCCCCAGACCTACCTCTTCAGCGCCACCCTGCCCGCCCCCATCGCCAAGCTGGCCCAGCGCTTCCTCAAGGACCCCGTGAAGCTCCAGCTGAACGAGGCCGGCGAGGCCGCCGCCCACCAGGACATCGCCCACACCCCCGTGATCGTGGCCGACAACTTCCACGTGAAGGCACTGGTGAACCTGCTCCTCCACGACGAGCCCAGCTCCGCCCTGATCTTCACCAAGACCAAGGCGCAGACGGAAGAAGTGGCCGAAGAACTCACCGCCTCCGGCCTGCCCGCCGGCTTCCTGCACGGCGACTTGGCCCAGGCCACCCGCGCCCGCATCCTGGAACAGTTCAAGAAGGGCCGCCTCCGCTACATGGTGGCCACCGACGTGGCCGCCCGCGGCATCGACATCTCCGGCCTGCCCCTCGTCGTGCACCTCGCCATCCCCACGCAAATGGAGAGCTACATCCATCGCAGCGGCCGCACCGGCCGGGCTGGCGCCAAGGGCACCAGCCTCGCCCTCGTGAACCTCAAGGAATCCCGCATCCTCAGTGCCTGGGCCCGCCGCGGCGGACTGGAGCTGACCTGGCGCACCGTGCCAGGCCCCGAGGAGCTCCGCGCCGCCAAGGAAAGCCACCTTCGCGAGCGCATCGCCAAGGCCGCCGATGCGTCCCATCGCAAGGACGCCAAGCGTCTGATCGGCGACACCGACGCCGTGGAAGTGGTGGCGGGTCTCCTGGCCCTCCTGCGCGAGGACGAGCCGGAAGGCTACGCCGTGCCCCCCGTGAACAGCACCGCCTCCCGCAAGCCCTTCGCCTCCGCTGGCGCCAAGCGCCCTTACGGTTCCGAGGATCGCCCAAACCGCCCCTGGATCCCCGAGGAAGAGTTCCGCGCCAAGCGCGCCGCCGAAGGTGGCGACGAGCGTCCCCGCCGCCCCTGGGTACCCGAGGAGGAGTGGAAGGCCAAGCGCGCCAGCGAAGGCCGCCCCGGAGACCGCAACGAAGGCCCCCGCCGCCCCTGGATCCCCGAGGACGAATGGCAGGCCAAGAAGGCCTCCGGCGAGCTGCCCCCACGGCCCGCGAAGCCCGGCTTCAAATCTGGCCCCAAGCCCGGACCCCGGCCTACGGGCAAGCCCTTCGCGCCCAAGAAGCGGGATAAGTAGACACCTGCTCCCCGGGATGAGAAGCGCCGGCCCATTCCGTGGGCCGGCGCTTCTCAATTTGAACCGCGGAGTACTAATCCATCGGGCCGCAGTGGGGTTCGCTCGGCGCTTACGGTCCTTGCGTCCGGTTCCCTCTGGACATATCCTGGTACCAGCTCAGCCACCATGTGCGGCAGGAGTTACGGGGCCGTTCTCGCAAGAGGGCGGCCCCAGCTCGTTATGGTGTGGTGCGGTAGGCGATCCAGCGCTTTTCGAGCTTCCGCCTTTCGTGGTCATGCTCCACAGGGTAGGCCGTCCAAGGCAGCAGGAACTCGCCCCGGTCGGCGAGCACCACGAGGTAGCTGAAGTCCGGCAGCGTCAAGTGCCACCGAGGTTCCTTCCCTGTTCCTCGCCCCGTGCGAACCTCGCACCAGAGCTTGATCCGGCCCTCAACGGAGTGCGCCTCGATCACAGGTCTGGGCCAGCGGATGCGCTCACAGCGGCGTAGATCGGGCAGTCGGTCAGCTTCCACAGGCCCTTCCTGAATGAAATGCCAGAAGGTGGCTTCCTTTCCATCGCTGATCGGCTGACGCTTGAGGTGCAGGGGGCGTCCCTGGAAAACCGGGCGCGAGTGGCAGAAGTCCTCTCGGAACACCGCATACAAGGCTTCCATGTAACGGTTCCAATTCCTATCGAAGCCCTCGAAGGGCATCAGGGACGGAAGCCAATCCGGAGTGCAATCCTGCGCCATCACTTGGACTCCTGGGCATTCCAGACGAAGATGTTCATCTTGTCCTCGCGGAGATAGGTGTTGCGTGTAAGCGAGTACCGAGAGCGCTCCCGTATCTGGTTGACCAGGGCTAGTTTCGCAGCGCTCCCCTGGAGTCCACGGTTGGCGTAGCAGACTGCCCCGATGAGAAGATCCGCCACCTGGAGCAGTTCCACCTCATGGCTCCGGACATGCTGGATCTTCTGGACCATGTTTCTCTGGAAGTCGTAGTGAGCGTTGTGGAGCACCTGCCTTAACGCCTCGACCTTGTGCTGGCTTCGGGTGTCCTTGATGTCCAGGTAGATGTGGTACTGGGCGCTAGGGTCGAAGAGGACCTTGAGCAAGTCGAAATACATCTTGTAGTAGAAGGTGTCATGGTCCTGGTTGAAAGCGGCGTGATCCAGCTTCCCCTTGTCGGGCACGACCAGGGCACGGAAGTGCAGGTCATCGTCGTCGAAGAAGTAGTCCACCATCTCTCGGTAGTAGGCGAGTTTGGCGGGACCAACCTTCGTCCACTTCAGCTCAAACCCGGGGGAAAGTCCCTGGGACTCCTTGATCTCACGAAGCCGCACCGCAACCTCGCGCACCTTGTCCGTGGGACACCACACCGCTCCAAGCACCATGACCGTGGAGTTGTCGTGCTCTAGGTGGCAGCTTTCATCGCAGTAGATGTTGTAGCTCCGACTCATGGCAGCACTCCTTCCAGATTGGCGATCATCAGCGGAGTCCCCGGAACGGACTGGAACCCAGACCTGCGGTAGAACGACTTGAGGACCTTGGTGGCCCTGGCCTCGTCCCGGGTGAACGCATCCATCCCCATCTCCTGACGCCAAGAATCGCCGGAGGGGTCTCCTTGAGCATCAGGCGCCGCAGATCCGCCTTGTCATCATCGGAAAGGCGGGTCTGAAGGAAGAGATGACGGAGAGCATCCTGCTGCCATGGGGGCAGAGTCTTGGCCCATTCCAGGATCTTGTCCGAGATGGAGGATTCCTTTGCCATGCAGGCACCCATCGAAAGGCGTCAATCCGACCAAACAACTTGCCAGAGATAGGCCGAAGCGAGAAAAGATCTAACGATCGTAGCCGTCATGAACATCCCGGCTTAGTTTGCATTCGGATCCGTGGCGTTGAGATCCGGCTGCTTAGGCTCCTCCACGGCCTTCGTGCTTCCGAAGATCCGTACCTCTTGCGCCTGGGCGGCGGCCTTGTCGCGGGCCTCCTTGATCTTCTGGATGCTTTCGGCGTCGCTGCCGCTCTTGGGTGCGGTGCCGGGCTTGAAGGCGAGCTTCAACACTCGCTCGGTGGTGGCTGAGGTCGCCTGCATGCCCGTGTAGTTATCGACGTCGGCCCAGTCCATGCCTTCGGGCGCGGGGAATTCCTCCCGCTCGCCGCTGGCGGGGAGGGCCGTCTTCATGAAGTCCACCCAGATGGGGAGGGCCACCTTCGCGCCGTCGGCGCCCCGGAAGATGGTCTTCTTCTCATCGAGGCCCACCCAAACGCCGCAGGTCAGCTTCGTGGAGAAGCCCAGGAACCACGCATCCGTGTGGTCATCCGTGGTGCCCGTCTTGCCGGCGAGGGGCCAGTTCAGCTCATTGCTGCGGGCACCCGTGCCGTGCTGGGCGACGCCCTGGAGGCATTGGATCAGCTGGAAGCAGGTCAGCTTGTCCAGCACCTGTTCCGTGGCGGAGCCCTCGTGCTTCTCCAGCACCTTGCCGTTGCGATCCACGATCTTGCGGATGAGGAAGGGCGCCGGGCATTGGAGGCCCTGGTTCGAGATCGTGGCGTAGGCCCGAACCATATCCTTGAGGTAGAGATCGCCGCTGCCCAGGGCCATGCTCGGATAGGGCGGAATCCTGCCCGAGATGCCGGCCTTCTTCGCGAAGTCGATGACATTGAAGACGCCCGCGTCGTCCAAGGTGCGCACGGCGGCCACGTTGCGGCTGTCGCGCAGGGCCTCCCAGACCGTGATGGGGCCCCAGAAATCCCGTTCGTAGTTCTTGGGCTCGTAGGGTTTCACATCCTTGCGGAGGGCCTTGTATTCCTTCGTGCCATCGGCCTTGGTGATCACCGCGTAATCGGAGGGGTCCAGGAAGCGGGTGGGCACGTCCTCCACGATGGAGGCGGGGGTCATGCCGCGGTCGAAGGCCGCGCCGTAGACGAAGGCCTTCATGGTGGATCCCACCTGCCGTTCCGCCTGCCAGGCCCGGTTGTACTTGGAGCGGTTGTAATCCCAACCGCCGACCATGGCCCGCACCTCGCCGGACTTTGGATCCAGGGCGAGGAGGGCCCCCTCCACGGAGGGCTCCTGATCCAGCTCCAGTTCCTTGGGCACGCCGTCCTCGGCCTTCTTGACGGTGAACCACGGCGCCGCCCCCCTCACGAGGGCCTTGAGGCCTTCCTTTCCCGCCCAGGAGAAGGCCGTTTGGGGCACATCGAGTTCCGCCTTCCCGACCCTCACCCTGGCCTTGCCGCCGGACCAGCCGAGGATGACGCCGCGCACCATGTCGCCCACCTCGAAATAGCGGCTCCAACCCGGCAGCTTGGCCTCGTCGGCGTTCTCCAGGAACTGCACGTTGTCTTTGCGGAAACCCCGGCGGCGGTCCACCGCCTTCAATCCTTGGCGGATGGCCTCGTTGGCGGCCTCCTGCCAGGTGGAATCGATGGTGGTGGTCACTTCCAATCCGCCGTTCAGCACGGCTTCACGTCCGTACTTTTCGTAGAGGTATTTGCGCACTTCCTCCACCGCGTAGGGAGCCACCTCGGCCTCCCGGGCGTTCTCCCGGGCCAGGCGGATGGGGCGGTCCAGCAGGAGTTCCGCCTCCTTGGCCTTGAGGAACCCCTCCTTCGCCATGCGCACGAGCACGTGGTTCCTTCTCGCCTTCGCGCCGATGCGAGCCCTCGGATCCGGGTTGTAGGGGTTGTACCAGTTGGGGTTCTGGACGAGGCCCGCCAGCAGGGCGCATTCTTCGACGTTCAATTGGGGGGCGCTCTTCCCGAAGTAGAACTGGGCCGCGGCCTCGATGCCGTAGCGGCCGCCGCCGAAGTAGACCTCGTTGGCGTACATCTCGAGGATCTGCTTCTTCGTGTAGGCCCTCTCCAGCTTGCGGGCGACGATGACCTCCTTCAGCTTGCGGCTGATCTGCCGCTGCCGCTTGTTGGTGACCGTGCGCACCAGCTGCATGGTGAGGGTGGAGGCCCCCTCCT
>CAYWDR010000177.1:0-7321 GCA_964457075.1 uncultured Solibacteraceae bacterium | reverse complement strand
TCTTCATCTACTTCGTGCTGGCCAGCCAGTTCGAGAGCTTCAAGCTGCCCATCACGATCATGCTGAGCCTCCCGCTCTCCATGGTGGGCATGGTGCTCATGCTCCTCGTCACCGGTGACTCCAATTCCATCATGACGAGCATCGGCCTGATCCTGCTCATGGGCCTCGTGACGAAGAACGCCATCCTCCTCGTGGACAACGCCATCCAGCACCGAAAGGACGGCATGGACCGGACGCAGGCCCTCGTGCATGCGGGCATGACGCGGCTCCGGCCCATCCTCATGACGAGCTTCGCCATGATCTTCGGCATGCTGCCCCTCTTCTTCGCCCTGGGCAGCGGCGCGGAGATGCGGGCCCCCATGGCCCGGGCGGTGGTGGGCGGCATCATCACCTCCACGCTGCTCACCCTCATCGTCGTGCCCGTCTTCTACGAGATCCTCGACGATTGGAACCTGGGCCGCCTGCTCGCCTGGGCCAAGTTCCCCCGACAGATCCACCGCCACTAGTAGAACGTTTCCTAATCAACAGGACAAAAAAGTCCCACCACGAAGGCACGAAACCGCCCTTCGGGCGCACGAAGGGCACGAAGGGGTGCCGACCCATTCCCGGCCATCCCCTTCGGGGGCAATGACAGCCGGGGCTTCAAGGACCCGGCTGCCATTGCCCCCGAAGGAAGGTCCAGCCTCGCTGGACCTTGGGCCGCAGGCCCGGAAGGCCTTGCCGATCGCTCAGGGGAGCGCTTCGTGGCCTTCGTGCAAGGCGCGTAGCGCCCTTCGTGCCTTCGTGGTGATCTTTTCGCAAGGGCAATTCGGAAGCGCTCTACTAGGCCGCCCTTGAAGCCTAAGGGATAAGCGACTCCGGAACCCGTGGATTCCCCCCTCGGGTTCCTTGGCCCCGATTCCGGCTGGCGACGGCCGGAGCCCGGGCTTATGGTCTGCGTGTATCGGGGGCGCGGTCATGGGCGAGTGGTTCCGGAAATTCTTCGACAACACCGAGTTCATGCCCCACGGCCGTTGCTGGGCCTGGGAACCCTGGGTGGTGTGGTCCAACGTCATCTCTGACGCGGTGATCACGCTCTCCTACCTGACGATCGGCGCCACGCTGTGGTGGTTCGTCCGGCGGCGGCGGGATCTGGCCTTCAATTGGATGTTCCTCATGTTCGCCACCTTCATCGTGGCCTGCGGCCTCACCCACGCCATGGAGATCCTGAACACGTGGAACGCTTACTTCCGGCTCGCGGGCGGGGTGAAGATCATCACGGCCATCGCGAGCCTCCCCACGGCCGTCTTCCTCATCCAGATCATGCCCAAGGCCCTCGACCTCCCCACGCCGGAGGGGCTCGCCCAGATCAACGAGAAGCTGCGATCCAACCAAGACGAGCTGGAGCGCACCGTCGCGGAGCGGACCCGCGAATTGAAGGAAAGCCAGGAAACCCTGCGCCTCATCTACCAATCCACCCAGGACCCCTTGATGCTCTTGAAGGTGGCCCCCGGGGGCGCCTTGAAGGTGGTCAGCTGCAATAACGCGTGGGTCACGATGATGGGCCGCACGGGGGAATCCCTTGCGGGGCGGCCGGTCGAGGAGCTGATCCCTCCCCCCGTGGAGCCCGTCCTGGAGGCCCTGCAAAGGGCGCTTCGGGATGGCAAGGAGTGCCGGCTCGAACGGCGCGCCATGCTGCCCGATGGGGAGCGGGTCTTCGATTCCCTGATCGTGCCCATCCAGGATGGGCCGGGGGGACTGGCCCACGTATTGATCGCCTCCCGGGATATCACGGACCGGAGCCGCATTGAGGAAGCCCTGCGGCAATCCCAGAAGCTGGAGAGTCTGGGCGTGCTCGCGGGGGGCATCGCCCACGACTTCAACAACCTGCTCACGTCCGTCCTCGGGAACGCGAATCTAGGGTCTCTGGTCCTTCCCGTGGAGAGCCCGGGGCGCATCTACCTGGCCCAGATCGAGGAGGCCTCCCTGAGGGCCGCGGATCTCACGCGGCAGCTGCTGGCCTATGCGGGGAAGGGCAATTTCGTCGTGGCCGAGGTCGACCTCAACCGGGCGGTGGCCGAGATGACGAAGCTGCTTTCCGTGTCCATCTCCAAGAAGGCCGCCCTCCGGTACGACTTCTCGGAAGTGGGCCCCAAGCTGATGGCGGATCCCTCCCAGGTTCAGCAGCTGATCATGAATCTGGTCACCAACGCCTCCGAGGCCATCGGCGAGGAGACGAGCGGCTTGATCACCATCCGGACGGGGCTCCAATTCCTGGAGGAGGCCTACATCGAGACCCTGGCCCCGGCCTTCCCCCTCACGCCCGGACTCTACGCCACCCTCGAGGTGAGCGACTCCGGATGCGGGATGAGCCAGGAGACCCAAGCCCGCATCTTCGATCCCTTCTACACGACCAAGTTCACGGGGAGGGGGCTGGGGCTCTCGGCCATGATGGGCATCCTCCGCAGCCACAAGGGGAGCCTGAAGCTCTACAGCGAATTGGGCAAGGGCTCCACGTTCAAGCTCTTCCTCCCGGCCTTGGCCCCGTCGATGGATGCGCCCGTTCGAACCCAGCCGGAGGAGTCCTGGCGGGGGCAGGGCCAGGTCCTCGTGGTGGATGACGAGGCGGCGGCCCGGGCCGTGGCGCGTCAGATGACGGAGAGCCTTGGATTCAAGGTTCTTGAGGCGACGGATGGGCGGGAAGCCGTCGAGGTGTTCCGATCGCGCCATCAAGACCTTGCCCTGGTGTTCATGGATTTGACCATGCCCCACATGGATGGGCGCGAGGCCTTCGCGGAGATGCGACGCATCGATCCCAAGGTGCCCGTGATCCTCTGCAGCGGATACAGCGAAACGGACGCGGCCCAGGCCTTCGTGGGCCGCGGGCTCGCGGGCTTCCTGCAGAAGCCCTACCGGCATTCGGATCTGGTTTCGATCCTAAGGAAGGCGCTCGAGACTTTGTGACGCTCCCAGGAAGGCGCCCGCGGGCAGCTTCGCGCCCGTCTTTGGATGCCGGAGCGTCCGCTTGAGCACGAAATCGAAGAGGAGCGGATTCTCCCTCCAGATCTCGTTGAGGGCCTTGCGTTCATCCTTGGTGATGAAGCCCTGCCGCGCGAAGCTGCGGGTCCAAATCACGAGGTCGATGGCGGGCAGGGGGAAGTCGCTGCCGTTGACGAAGCGGCGGGCCCACTCGGGGTGTTCGAGGATCGCCGTGAGGGGCCCGGGCATCCGGTTCGCTTGGGTGATGGCGCTGAGATCCGCGAAGAGGCGGCCCTCGTGGCGGGGTTCTGAAAGCAGGCGGGTGAAGAGGTCGAAGTTGGTGGCCGTGGCGCCCGGATGGTCGAGGTCCTCGTTTTCGCCCAGGCTGGCGCCGTGGGCGATGATGACGCGCACGCCGAGGTCCAGTGGCCTTCGCAGCTTCAAGGGATTGCCCATGGCCTGGGCCCCGGCGATGGTCACGGCCTTCTCCTCCCCGGCATGGGTGAGGAGGGTGACCTGCCGCTCGGCCATGCGCCGGTAGAAGGCGTCGTACTTGGGATCCGAGGGATCGATGTTCTGCGCGTTGGGCAGCCACTTGAGGAAGCGGGCGCCGCGATCGGCGCAGCGCTCCAATTCCTGGATGGCGTCGGGGCGGGCGGGATGGATGGAGACCACGGGCACGAAGAGGCCCGGGTTCGCCTCCGCGGCCTTCAATACGGCGTCATTGGGCACGTAGAACTCGGTGTTTTCCGCGTCTACCGTGCCATCGGGGCGGTGGTTGCGATCCATGGCCAGCAGATGGATGCGAAGGGGCCGGCCGAAGCCTTTGGCCATGTCCGCGAGGTGGGCCACGTAGGCCTCGTCGAAGTGGGCATCGTTGGGCACGCCCGCGGCGCTCAGGTAGGCCGAGGTCATGAACCGCTTCTTCGGGTGGAAGGGGCTGAACATCGCGGGGTTCACTTCGATCCCGCTGCGCCCCCGGCCATTGCCGATGAGGTGCACGTGGTGGTCCACGAGGGGGACTGCTGGATCGAGACCCTCCATGGCCTTGGCCACGAGGGCCAGGGCCGCGGGCGAGAGGGGGCGCGGCGCGTGGGGCGCTGGGAAGAGAACGGAGCACCCCCACATGGATAAGCCCACGGGGAGAAGCAGGAGGAGGGCCAGTCGGAATCGGGTCATGGGGAATCCATACCGTCTTGCCGCGCCATGAGTCAAACTGGAACTTCGATGGATACGCACGACCTCGGATCTTTGCAGGAACTGCTCCGCCTGGTGGATGGCCCCGCGGCCTCGCTCCAGGCCGGCGCACGCCTGCGGTGGACCTCGCCCACGGCGCTCGCCGTGCTCCTGGCCCGCCGCATCACGCGCGAGGGGCGGATCGAGCCCCTTTGGGTGGATGCCCCCAGCGAAGCGGAAGCCGAGCATCTGGCCAAGGCCTTGACCGCCCTTCTTCCCCAGGCCACCGTGGCCCACTTCCCCGGCATGGCCCCCTACGCGGGCGGCGAGAGCAGCCCGCCGGGTCTCGTGTTGCGGGATCGCCTGGCCACGCTCGTGGGCCTGCTGGAGCGCAAGGTCCATGTGCTTGTCACCGGACCCCTCGCCCCCTTCGAGAAGCTGCCCCACCCCACATGGTTCCAGAAGCAGAAGCTGGAGCTGCGCAAGGGCGCCGAAGTGCCCCGGGAGCTCCTGCTGGAAACCCTCGTGGCCCTGGGCTACCGCCGCACGGAGCTGGCTTCCAGCCCCGGCGAGTTCAGCGCCCGCGGCCTCGTCGTCGATCTCTGGCCGGATCATCTGGACAAGCCCCTGCGCCTGGAGACCTTCGGGGATGAGCTGGAGCGGCTCTCGCCCTTCGATCCCGATTCCCAGCGCCGCACGGGCGACGAGCTGGAGATGCTCAC
This sequence comes from uncultured Solibacteraceae bacterium, assembly GCA_964457075.1. Classification (GTDB taxonomy): domain Bacteria; phylum Acidobacteriota; class Holophagae; order Holophagales; family Holophagaceae; genus JAFDVN01. Next base: position 2,465 of record CAYWDR010000177.1, on the reverse strand, counting down.
GCTCTATCCCCGCTACGAGGGGGAGCGGGGCGCGGGAACGGCGAATGACCAGCCGCTGCTGGACGCGGTGAAGGCGAAGTCCAGCAAATCCCACGACCCCGAGGAGGATCTCGGCTTCCGCCGCCAGCGCCTGGCCACCCACGGCCACTTCCCCGGCGAAGAGCTGTTCTATCCCCTCCTCTCCCAGCCCAAGGGCCAGCTCGTCCACTGGGTCACGCCCTGCCTTCGGCTGACGCTTCACGACGAGTGGCGCGAGGCCCTCATCGCCCAGGAGCGGGAGCGCATCGAGCAGGGCCTCGTGGTGCTGCGGCGGGGTGGCGTCGTGTGCCCCGATTTCGAGGACCGCTTCGCCGAGAAGGATCAAAGCCGTTCGACCGCCCTCCTCGTGGAGTGGCAGGCGGAGGCGACGCTCGCCTACCCCGCCCAGCCGCCCCTGGAATTCCAGGGCCGCCTCACGGACTTCACGGGCCACCTGCAGCAGCAGACCCACATGGGCGTCCGCACCTTCCTCGCGGGCTCCACCTCGGGCATGCGGGATCGCTTCCGGGAGATCATGGGCGACCATGACCTCGTGGAGGCCCGCGGCTCCGAGCCCGGCTGCCGGGCCCTGCACCTGGGCCTGGACACGGGCACCTGGCTGCCCGACGCCAAGGTGCTGCTGCTCACGGAGCGGGAGGCCTTCGGCCGCCGGGCCCTCCCCGCGGCGCCCAAGCGCAGCGCCGCCGCGGCCTTCCTCAGCGACTTCCGGGATCTGAAGCCTGGCGACCGCATCGTCCACCTGGATCACGGCATCGGTGAGTTCCTGGGCTTCGAAACGCAAAGCATCGGCGGCCTGGAGATCGAGGTGCTCAAGCTCCGCTACGCGGATGGCGGCCAGCTTTCCGTGAGCCTGGAGCGGGCGGACCTACTGCAGAAGTACACATCCGAGGGCGGCACGCTGCCGCCCCTGGATAAGCTGGGCGGCGCCGCCTGGGCCAAGGTGAAGCGGCGGGCGAAGAAGGCCATCCGCGACATGGCCGAGGAGCTGCTCAAGCTCTACGCCAAGCGCAAGGCCGAGAAGGGCATGGCCTGCAAGGCCGACGGCCCCGAAATGGCGGAGTTCGAGGCGAGCTTCGCCTACGAGGCCACGGCGGATCAGCTGGAGGCCACGGAGGCCATCAAGAAGGATCTGGAGGGCGAGCGCCCCATGGATCGCCTGCTCGTGGGCGACGTGGGCTTCGGCAAGACGGAGGTGGCCATGCGCGCAGCCGCCAAGGTGGTCTTCGACGGCCGCCAGGTGGCCGTGCTCTGCCCCACGACGATCCTCTGCTTCCAGCACGCCCGCACCTTCAAGGAGCGCTTCGCTGCCTTCCCTATTCGAGTCGAACAGGTCAATCGGTTCGTCTCCCCTGAGGATCACAAGGTGATCCTCAGGGATTTGGAGGCGGGGCGCGTGGACATCCTTGTGGGTACGCATCAGGCCCTCAGCTCCAAGACGCACTTCGCGGATCTGGGCCTCGTCGTCGTGGACGAAGAGCAGCGCTTCGGCGTGGCCCACAAGGAGAAGCTGAAGAAGCTGCGGGTGAACGTGGATCAGCTGGCCATGAGCGCCACGCCCATCCCCCGCACCCTGCACATGAGCCTCACGGGCCTGCGGGAGATCAGCCTCATCGAGACGCCGCCCAAGAACCGCCTCGCCATCGAGACGGTGACGGCCCCTTGGAGCGACGAGCTCATCCAGACGGCGATCCAGTTCGAGCTGCGCCGCAACGGCCAGGTGTACGTGGTGCATAACCGGGTGGAGAGCATCGATAGCATCGCCGACCGCATCCGCGCCCTCGTGCCCGAGGCCCGCATCGGCATCGGCCACGGCCAGCTGGCGGAGCACGAGTTGGAGGAGGTGATGCTTGGCTTCATGGAGGGGCGCATCGACGTCCTCGTGGCCACCACCATCGTGGAGAACGGCCTCGACGTCCCCAACGCCAACACCCTCATCGTCCACCGTGCCGACACCTTCGGCCTCAGCCAGCTTTACCAGCTGCGCGGCCGCGTGGGCCGCAGCGACGTGCCCGCCTACGCCTACCTCCTCATCCCCGGCCGCGGCGAGATCAGCGAGGACGCCCGCAAGCGCCTGCAGGCCCTGGAGGATTTCTCGGAACTCGGCTCCGGCTTCCGCATCGCCGCCTTGGATCTGGAACTGCGCGGCGCCGGCAACCTCCTGGGCGGCGAGCAGAGCGGCCAGATCCACGACATCGGCTTCGAACTCTACTTGAAACTCCTCGAAGAAACCCTCCAGGAACTCAAGGGCGAACCCAGCGGCACCTTCGCCGTCAAACTCGACCTCGGCCAAGCCCAGCTGGGCCGCCGCTGGATGGATCAGGCCAGCGAACGCCTCGTGGCCTACAAGCGCGTCAGCCGCCTCAAGGACCTGCGCGACCTCGAACTCTACAAGCTCGATCTCGAGGACCGCTTCGGCCAGATCCCCA
>CAYWDR010000176.1:0-7386 GCA_964457075.1 uncultured Solibacteraceae bacterium | reverse complement strand
CTCACGGGGCACGGCGAGGCGCGGGCCGTGGGCGAGGCCATGGCCCGCGCCTGGGCCCTGGAGGGCGTGAAGTGCGTGGTCCGCCTTTGCGAACTGGATCCCCAAGGCGCGCGGGTGGCGGCATGAGCGTGTGGCAGAGCCTGCATAACCCCGCCCTGCGCGCTCCCTTCCGGGAGGCGGTGCTCGGCAATCTCGCGCCGGGCGGCAGCCTGTGGATGCCGGCGGAGCTGGCGCCTTGGCCCGACGTGGAGGAGCTGCTCGCGCTGCCCTGGCGGGCCCGGAATGCGGTGATCCTCGGGCGTCTGCTGGGAGGGGATGTGCCCCGCGAATGGGCCTGGTCCATGGATCTCTATCTGCCCCTGGCGGCGGTGGAGCCGGATCGCTGGGCCTTCGAGCTGTGGCATGGCCCCACCTTCGCGTTCAAGGACGTGGGGGCGCGTTTCCTGGCGGCCTGCCTGGACGCCTATGCCGAAGGCCCCCGTGTCGTGCTCACCGCCACCAGCGGCGACACGGGCGCCGCCGTGGCCGCGGCCTGCCACGGCCGGCCCGGCCTCCAGGTGGTGGTGCTCTACCCCGAGGGGCGGGTGAGCCCCCTCCAGGCCCGGCAGCTCGCCCTGGGCGGCAACGTCCACGCCTTCGCCGTGCGGGGCGACTTCGACGCGTGCCAGGGGATGGTGAAGGCCTGCTTCCGGGACGCGGCCCTCTCGGCGGAGCTGGGGCTCGTGAGCGCCAACTCCATCAATCCCGCCCGCTGGCTGGCGCAGAGCCTCTACTACTTCGAGGCCGTGCATCGCCTCCGCCGGGCGGGCGAGGGCCGGCCACCCCTCATCGCCGTGCCCAGCGGCAACTTCGGCAATCTCGCGGCGGGCCTGCTGGCCCGGCGCTGGGGGCTGCCCGTGGCGGGCTTCGTGGCCGCGACGAACGCCAACCGCACCGTGCCGGATTTCCTCGCCACCGGCCGCTACGAAGCCCGCCCCAGCCGGCCCACCCTCAGCAGCGCCATGGATGTGGGCGATCCCAGCAACTGGCCCCGGGCCCAGGCCCTGCTGGGCGGCGAAAGGGCCAATCTTCGGGCCGGCTGGGCCACCGAAGGGGAGACGGAGGCAGAGCTGCGCCGCCTATGGGAGCTCGGCTATCCCGCGGATCCCCACACGGCCGTGGCCAGCGCCGTGCTGAGGCGGTTCCAGGCTGAGGATGCCCCCGGCGTCTTCCTCGCCACGGCCCATCCGGCGAAGTTCCAGGAGGCTCTTGAGCCCGTGCTGGGCCGGAGCGTTCCGATGCCCGCCCGGTTGGCGGAAACGGCCTCCCGGCCCCTCGTTCCCCGCGCGCTCCAGCCAAACCTGGACGTCCTCAAGGAGGAGTTGAGAGGCCTGGCGCTATCGCGGAGCTAGCCTCCTTCATCCTTCATCCTTCCGCCTTCATCCTTCCCCTCACCCCACCACCACCACCCGCCCCTTGCCGGCGCGCTTGGCTTCCAACAGCGCGTGGTCCGCCCGGGCGAGGAGCCGCTCCGCGCCTGAGGCGTGCTCGGGAAACGCGGCGATGCCGATGCTGAGGGAGACGGGCAGGGGCCCCGCCTCGGTGGGGATGGGCTGCTCTCCAAGGATTCGAAGGAGGCGCTCCCCGAGCTTGGCGGCGCCCTGGGCGGAGGTGCCGGGCATGAGGATGCAGAACTCGTCGCCGCCGTAGCGGTAGATGCGATCGTGGGCGCGGATGACGCGCTGGGCCCCCTCCGCCACCGTCTGCAGCACCCGGCTGCCCGCGGGGTGGCCGTGCCGGGTGTTCACTTCCTTGAGGTTGTCCACGTCCAGGAAGAGCAGGGAGAGGCCCTCCCGCTTGGCGGCGCTCTCCCGCACGAGCCGCGGGAGTTCCTCCTCCAGGCAGCGGCGGTTCTGGGCCACGGTGAGATCATCCCGGAAGCTGAGGGCGCGGCTTTCCTCCAGGTGCCAGGCGTTGGCAAGGAGCGGCTCCACGTCCTTCAGCCAGCCCAGCAGCGGTTCGGGCTCGTTCTTGGGATGCTTGAGCGCGAGGATGCCCACGGCTTCCATGGGGCAGAGTTCCAGCGCCTCGCCGGAAGCGATCATGGCCCGGGCCTCCTCCCGGCTGATCGGGGCCTCGGGCCATCCACCTCCCTGGCGCTGGTAGTAGATGTCATCGTGCCGGATCCATACGGCTCCCGCGCTGGCCCGGGTGGATTTCACCGCCCGCGTGATGACGAGGCGGAGCAGTTCGGGCAGGGTGGCCAGGTGGAGGATCTGCCGGAGCCAGCCTTCACTCCCGAGCTCCCGCCGGCGCAGGGCGTCCAGGGCTTCGAGAGCCAACTCCAGGCGGTTGGACTGCCGCACCACCCATCCGGGGCGAAGGGCGAGCACGCGGCTGGTCTCCTCGGGGGTCGCCTCCTGAACCCACCATAGGATTTCACTGGCATCCGCGGGGATCAGGGCGACGTCGGGCTTTCGAGCCACGAGCACCGTGCTGCCGATCCGGGGCTCCTCCGAAAGCAGGTAGCCCTGGGCCAGGAGGGCCTCCCGGAGGCCCTCCCCGCCGGGGGCCGCCTGCACCCAGTGGATTCGTCTCATGGGCTCCTCTTCGGTATCGGATCGGGGGGGCTAAACCAGGGCCGCTTCAAGTCGGACCGCCAATCGTTCCAGATGCCGGTCCAGCTGCTCCAGGGGCTGGGCGACGTCCTTGGTGCTGCGCTCGGCGCGCACCCAGCGCTTGAGGAGGGTCACGGCCTGGGGGTCGCGCACGCCCAGGCGCTTGGCCGTTTGGATGAGTTTGTGGGCCAGGCGGGTGTGCTCGGGGCCACCGGTCTCCTGCTTCAGCTGGACGACGTAGCGCAGGGCCTCCCGGGCCGTCTCCAGATCGTGCCGGATGAGGGGGCCGCGGGCGTTGATGCGGAGGAGGAAGAGCTCCAGGAAGCGCATGAACTCCGTGAGCAGCTCCAGGGCCTCCCGCAGGGCCCGTGGCACGTCCGGGGGGTTTTCCATCAGGCGCCCGCACTGGGTGATGAGGCGCTCGGCCTCCTCCCGGTCATGGCTGCGGAGGAGGGCGAATTCGGGCCCCCGGCGGAAGGCCTGCAAATGCTGGAGGGCCTGCCCCATGGAGAGGGCGAGCCGGGCCCAGTCGTGGAGTTCAAGATGCACCTGCACCTGCTCTTGAACGGGCTGCAGGCTTTCCCACAGGCGCTGGAGGCGCTGCCGGAGGCGATCCCCCTCCTCAACGGCGCTGGGGCTCCCGGGGAAGAGCTTCTCCCGGAGATCGGGGGAGAAGAGGCCAGCGAGGTCGCCCATGACCTGTTTCTGGTGGCTGCTGAGGAGGGCCCGGAGGTTCTCCAGGGCCTGGGGAAGGGCGTCCCCGTCGGCGGTGGAGAGGGCCTGTTGGAGGAGGCTGCGGACGGTGGATTGATCCTGGCGGAGGCTGAGCGTGGCTTGGCGGAGGAAGGCGCGCAGGCGGCCGGATTCCGGGGAGCTCTCGTCCAGGAGGTCCGCCGCGTCCGGGTGGTAGGGGCCCTCCGCGAGGCGGCCCAGCTCGGCCTCAACGACGAGGAAGGTGGGCACGGCGGCGTAACGCGCCTCCAGGGGAGCGCCGAGAAGGCCGTCGGTGCGATCCACGAGATCCAGCACGGCGAGGTGGCTGGCCAAGGCCCGGGCCACCACGCGGAAGGCCCCGGGCGATTCCTTGCGGAGGGCCGAGAGGGCTTTGCGGGCCTCGGAGCTGAGGGCCTGGCCGAGCACTTCCTCCTCGATGCGGGGGAGGCGCCAGCCCAGGTGGTTCCAAAGCCAATGCAGGCTGCCCCGGATCTGCTCCACGGCGGGCCAGTGGATGCCCCGATCGAGCGGGCGGACGAGGGAAAGGCGAAGGTTCTCGACCACGTGTTCCAAGAGGAGCAGGGGGGCCACCCTTTCCTGGGTATCCATGGGAATGGCCTCTTCCAGAGCCTCGGTGAATCGCCGGATGGATTCAGGCAGGCGCCCCTGGCCTGTTTGGATGGTCCGGTTGAGGGTCTTCATGCGGTCGCTGAGGCGGGCCATGAGAATGGCGCCGTCGGGTTGGGTCTGCAGGGCGGCGAGGATTTCCCGGATGGGCCCCTGGTGCTCCATCAGAAACCCTTGCCAGTGCTCCTGAAGGGGCCCCTGGGCTTCGCTGGAGAGGGCCAGGGCCATGGCTCGGAAGGAGGCGACGAGATCCAGGAGCTTCACGACCCAACTGGGCTCCTCATGGGCCTCCAGCAGCCTGAGGTGGGCGTTCCGGGCCTCGGAGCGGAGGGTGGCGAGGGAGTGCTGCAGCACGAGCCCCATGGCATCCCTGGCCTCCCCGAGGCGGCGGGGGCTGAAGTGCTGGAGGAAAGCCAGGAAGATGCCCAACTCCCGCCGCAGGGAGGCCAGCTCATCGCGGGGCTCCTCCGGGGAGGGCGCCGCCTCGCCGACGGGCACCAGATCCTCGGCGCCCTCGGCCATGATCTCCCGCAGGAGCTTCAGATCCTTGCGGGAAAGGCCCTTATCCCGCACGAGCTGGCGAGCCAATTGAAGCCGCGGGGCATCCTGGGAAGACATGGGGGGATGATAGCGGGAATCTCCTAATAGATCCCGACTTGTGTAGGCCTTCGCGGAAGCCGAGGTGATACCATGCAACACCCCTCCGGAGGTCCCATTGGTTAGCAAGCTCGGCGAGATGCTCGTCAAAGCTGGCCTCATCAGCGAAGGTCAGCTCGATGACGCGATCAAGATCCAGCGCCGCGAGGGCGGCAAGCTCGGGAGCATCGTCGTGCGCCACGGGTTCTGCTCCGATCAGGACATCGTGAGCTTCCTGGGCATGCAGTACGGCGTCCCCGCGGCGGATTTGGACCAGTGGCCCTCCATCGAGAGCGGGGTCATCGCCTTGATTCCCGCGGAGCTGGCCCAGCGTCACAAGGTGCTCCCCCTGCAGCGGACGGGCAACGTCCTGACCCTGGCCATGTCCGACCCCACGGATATCTTCGCCATGGACGACGTCCGCTTCCACACGGGCTACAACGTGGATCCCGTCGTTTCCTCGGAGATGGGCCTGCTTCGGGCCGTGGAACGCTACTACGGCGGTTCCGCGGGCGTGACCCTCCGGACGGATCAGGGCGGCCGTGGCCAGGCGGCCACATCCACCGGGGGCGGGGGCGGCGAGCCTCAGGCGGCGGCGGGCGCCTTCCAGGAAGATGAAGCGATGCTCGATCTGGAGAGCCTCCAGCAGGAGCTGGATGCCGACGCCGAGTATGAAGCCGACGAGGAGGACCAGGGCGACGCGATCACGATGAAGAAGATGGGCGAGGACGCGCCCGTCGTGAAACTCGTGAACATGGTGCTCATCGACGCCATCAAGCGGGGCGCCAGCGATATCCACGTGGAACCCTACGAAAAGACCTACCGGATCCGCTTCCGCATCGACGGCATCCTCCAGGAGGTCATGAGGCCCAAGCTTTCCCTCAAGGATCCGCTCACGAGCCGCATCAAGATCCTGGCGAAGCTCAACATCGCCGAGCGCCGCCTGCCCCAGGACGGCCGCATCAAGCTCCGCGTGAACATGGGCGGCAAGCAGAAGGTGATCGATTATCGCGTGTCGATCCTGCCCTGCCTCTTCGGTGAAAAGATCGTGCTCCGGCTGCTGGACAGCGACAAGCTCATGCTCGATCTCACCAAGCTGGGCTTCGAGCCCGAAAGCCTGGAGAGCTGGGATCGCCAGATCTGCAAGCCCTACGGCATGGTGCTCGTGACCGGCCCCACGGGCTCCGGCAAGACGAACACCCTCTATAGCTCCATCGCCAAACTCAACACGCCCGATGTGAATATCATGACGGCGGAGGATCCCGTCGAGTTCAACTTCCCGGGCATCAATCAGGTGCAGGTGAAGGAACAGATCGGCCTCAACTTCGCCGCGGCCCTGCGCTCCTTCCTCCGGCAGGATCCCAACATCATCCTCGTGGGGGAGATCCGGGACTTCGAGACGGCGGAGATCGCCATCAAGGCCTCCCTCACGGGCCATCTCGTGCTCAGCACCCTGCACACGAACGACGCGCCGAGCACCATCAACCGCCTCATGAACATGGGCGTGGAGCCCTTCCTCGTGGCCACCTCCGTGAACATCATCTGCGCCCAGCGCCTCACGCGCCGCCTTTGCAACGCATGCAAACAGCCCGAGGAGCACCCCATGCCCCCGGAGGCCCTGCAGAAGGTGGGCTTCACGGACGAGGAGATCAAGCGGGGCTTCCAGCTCTACAGGCCCGTGGGCTGCGAGGCTTGCAACAAGCGCGGGTACAAGGGGCGCGTGGGCCTCTACGAGGTCCTCGAGATGACGGAGGGCCTGAAGGACATGATCCTCACCGGCGCCTCCGCCATCGAACTGCGGGAGCAGGCGGTGAAGGAGGGCATGATCACCCTGCGCCGCTCCGGTTGCCGGAAGGTGATCGACGGGGTGAGCACGATCGAGGAAATTTGCAGGGAGACGGTGCTGTAGTAAACAAAAAAAGGAAAAAGAGTCGACAGAATGAACAGAATGAAAAAAACAATGAACAGAATGAAATGAGAGAACTAGAACGGGTTCAAGGAGTCCACGAGGTGCCCGGGTCATACGACTTGGCGGGGAAGGTGATTGGCGCCGCGATGCGGGTTCATTCATCCTTGGGGCCGGGTTTTATGGAGCGGGTTTATGCGAATGCCCTGGCGATCGAGCTTCGGCTCGCGAAGATCGCCTTCGAGCAGGAGCACACCTTGATCGTCCGATACCTTGGGGAGTCCGTTGGCCACTACGTGGCTAATTTCATGGTGGAAGGCACACTCATCGTTGAATTGAAAGCGGTCGAGGGGCTCGTCAAACCCCACCATGCCCAATTAGTGAATTACCTCACGGCGACCGGAGTGCCTGAAGGCCTCCTCCTGAACTTCGGAGCGCCCAAGCTGGAATTCCACAAAAAGCACTTCCGAAGACCCAGCCAGTTCCCATTTTGTTAATTAATCTTTTTATTCTGTTCATTCTGTCGACTCTTTTTCTTTTCCGCCCCGGGTGCCCCAGTGAATGACCAGGTCTCCTACCCCGTCCCCCTCCAGCAGCTCCTCCGCACCATGGTGGAGTACGGCGGCACCGACCTCCATGTGACCACGGAGACGAGCCCCCAGATCCGCATCGATGGGCGCATGGTGCCCCTCAAGCTCCCCCCCCTCGACGCGGCCCAGACCCGCTTCCTCTGCTACAGCGTGATGACGGATCAGCAGAAGCACCGCCTGGAGGAGGATCTGGAGGTTGATTTCAGTTTCGGCCTCCAGGGAGTGGCCCGCTTCCGCGCCAACGTCTTCAGCCAGCGGGGGGCCACGGCGGCCGTGTTCCGCACCATTCCCGAGAACATCCGCAGCTTCGAGCAGC
>CAYWDR010000175.1:0-7387 GCA_964457075.1 uncultured Solibacteraceae bacterium | reverse complement strand
CCTTATGTCGTTCTCGCCTTTGGGACGACAAGGTTATTTTGTGACGACGACTTAGCCCAACCACCTTCGGGCCTCCCGGTAGGTGAGGCCCGACCATTCCCGCCGGTGGGCCTCCAGGAAGGCGCTCACGGCCTCGGGCGCCGTCTTGCTGTATTCGCGAAGGGCCCAGCCGATCGCCTTGCGGGCGAAGAAGTCCGTCTCGGGGGCGAGGAGGAGGCAGTGGTCGAAGAGCTGGGCTTCGTCCGTGGCCGCCTTGTGCTTGAGGTGGGCGAGAAGGGCGGCGCGGCGGATCCAGAGATCCTCATCCTTGATCCACGTCTCCATGAGCGGCTTCACCTCGCGGCGGTGCTCCAGGAGGAGGCGGCCCAGGAGGTGGGTGGCGATGGCATCCACCGTGTCCCACCAGCGGCCCTCGCGGATCATGCGCTCGTAGAGGGGCAGGGCGTCGAGGGTGACGTGGGCCCTGAAGTGACGGGCCCATTCGATGGCCGCGTACTTGGCCTCGCGCTCCGGCAGGGCCCAAAGGGCGGTGATCTGCGCGCGGCACTCGGCGGCATCCGCGGGGGCGTGCCCCGCGTAGAACTCCCGCAGCACGCCGCGAAGCGTCGTGGCGCCCACGCCGAAGAAGGGATCCGCCGTCTTCATGTAGGCTTGGGCGCCGCGGACGCGGCCGGGGTCGCCGGCGGAGCGCAGGCGGCGGGCGAGGCCGGTGGCGAGGGCTGAAGGCATGGATGCGGTGAATCAGCCCACGGGCGAGCCGGAATCGTGATGGCTCATGCGAACTTCGGCGCGCGCTTTTCGAGGAAGGCCCTCATGCCCTCGGCGGCGTCCGGCGTGCGGATGGCCTGGGACATCTGCTCGCCTTCGGCTTCGAGCCGCATGCGAAGCAGCTCGGGGGTGAAGCCGGAGTTGCGCAGGAGGGTCTGCTTGATGCGGGAGAAGGCGCCCGCGGGGCCGTGGGCGAAGCGTTGGGCCGTGATCTTGACGACATCCTCTAGCACTTCGGGATCCACGACCTGATTGACGAGGCCTAGGGCGTGGGCCCGCGAGGCGTCGATGGCATCCCCGCCGAACATGAGCTCCGCCGCCGTGCCCGGGTTCACGAGGCGCTGCAGCATTACGCTGCCGCCCCAATCGGGGTGGAGGGCGATCTTCACGAAGGCCATGGAGAACTTCGCGTCGGGGGTGGCGATGCGCAGATCGGCGCTGAGGGCGAGGCTGAGGCCGGCGCCGGCGCAGGGGCCTTGCACGACGGCGATGACGGGCTTGGGCAGGGTGGCGAGGCCGTGGGCCACATCGGATCCCAGGCGCAGGAGGGCGTTCAGTTCGCTCCAGCGCTCTTCCGAGACGGCCTTCATGATCCAGCCGAGATCGCCGCCGGCGCAGAAGCCGCGGCCTTCGCCCCTCAGGAAGAGGGCCTTCACCTCGGGTTCGGCGCTGCGGCGCAGGGCCTCGCGGAAGCCCTCCTCCATCTCGGGGACGAGGGCGTTCAGCTTGTCGGGGCGGTTGAGGGTGAGGGTGGCGATGCGGTCGCGGATCTCGAAGCGGAGGACGTCGCTCACGCGCCCACCTCGGCCGAACGCTCGGCGAAGGCTTCCACCGCCTGGATGAAGCCCGTGAAGAGGCCTCGGGAGGCGTCTCCCGCGTGGCCCTGCATCACGGCGAGGTTTTCGGGATGCCACTGCACGCCCACGACCCATCGGTGGGGGTCCTTGGCCTCGATGCCCTCGATGAGGGGCACGCCGTCCTTGAGGGTGCCGGGGTGGTAGGCGGTGGCTTGGAGCTCCGGGGCCACTTCCTTCACGGCCTGGTGATGGCGGCTGTTCACGGGCACCTTGTGGCTGCCCAGGAGGCTGGCGAGGCGGGAACCATGGGTGACGAACACTTCATGGCGCACCTCGGGCACCTCTGGGTTGCCGTGCCGATGGAGCTCCGAGGCACAGCCGAAGTGGTCGGGGATGTCCTGGATCATGCTGCCGCCGAGGGCCACGTTGAGGATCTGGTGGCCCCGGCAGATCCCGAGGATGGGGACGTTCTTCTCCCAGGCGGCCTGGATGAGGGGGATCTCGGCGGCGTCGCGCTCGGGATCGGGCTCGGCCTTGGGATGCACGGCCTCGCTGGCATCCCAGCGCTCCGGGTGGATATCGGCCCCCCCGCAGAGGAGGAGCCCCGCCACGCCTTCAAGGGAGGGGCGAGGGTCGCTGGGGCCGACCAGCTCGATGCGGCCATGCCACCCGGCGGCCTTGAGGGCCGGCACGTAATAGTGGGCGACGCGCTTTTTATCGCGGCAGGTGATGAGGAGGGTTGACATGGGGCCCCCTGGGAGGATGATGAACACCCTACCAGCACAGATGGTCTGTGGACTGGGTACGGCGGAGAGCTCCGCCGGTTCGGAAGGAGTCGATCATGTCCGGGTCGCTCAATAAAGTGATGCTCATCGGGAATCTCGGGAAGGATCCCGAGATGAAGATGACCCCCGGCGGCCAGCCGATGTGCCGCTTCTCCGTGGCCACCACGGAGACCTGGAAGGATCGGGACGGGAATAAGCAGAGCAAGACCGAGTGGCACAATATTGTGACTTGGGGCAAACAGGCCGAGATCGCCGAAAAGTACCTCCGCAAGGGGAAGCAGGTGCTCATCGAGGGCCGCATCCAATATCGGGAATACCAGGATCAGGCCGGCGTGAAGAAGTACATGACCGACATCCGCTGCGATAATTTCCAAATGCTGGGGCGCATGGACGAGGGTGGCGGCGGGGCCCGGGAATCCTACGGATCCCGCAGCGGGAGTTCCTCCTCCTTCGACGATGAGGGCATGACCCCGCCCCCGGCCGCCGCCGGCGGCTTCCCCGACGACGATATTCCCTTCTGACCCTCTTCTTTGGGGTGCTGGCCCCGGCGTCCTTCCTTCGGGAAGACGCCGGGGCCAGTGCTCGTATAACCTATCGTTTTCCGTTCGGAGCCTCCATGCGCCCTCTCTTGACCCTTCCCTTCGCGGTGGCCGCCCTCGTGGCCCAGGCCCCCGCCCCCCAGACCCCCACTCCTCAGACATTGGCCCAGAAGGTGGCCGCCGAGTCCAAGACCATCGAGGCTCTGAAGGGGGAGAACCCCGTCGAGGCCTATGAGAAGGCCAAGGCCCTCCTGCCTGCCGCCAAGCCCGCCTTCGATAAGACGAATATCCAGACCGCCTCCGCCAGCATCAAGGAGTGGAACGCCCTCCTGGACGCCCACCGGATGATGTACAACTCCGCCATCTCGGGCGGCCGCTTCGAGGACGCCAAGGATGCCGCCGAGAAGGCACGGGACCTGGCGAAGGAGCTGCACGTGGAAGCCCTCGGGCCCTTTGGCGCCTACAAGGCCACCTGGGTGAAGGCGGGCGAAGAGGCGGCGAAGTCCCTGGAAGAAATGAAGACCCTCGAAGGGGTGGACGAGAAAACCCGCACCCCCGAGCAGATCCAGCGACTGGACTTCCTCAAGTCCAACGAGGCCACCTTCAAGGGCAACGTCGAGAACTCCAAAAAGGTGATGGCCTCTTTGGAGCGTCCCATGAAGGATCTGGAGTCCCAGTCCCGCGACTTCGATACCCCCATCGCCCAAGTGGAAAAGCGCCTCAAGGACGAGGGCGATGAACTCCTGAAATTCAAGGGCGACAAGGCCAAGTACGCCGCCGCCCTGGTGAACGCCGTGGGCCTCAAGCCCGTGAACAAGGAGGCGGCCCTCGTTTCCCTGTATCGCGTCAAGGTGATCAGCCCCGCGAACAAGGACGCCCAGAAGTACCTCGACTACCTCCAGGGCAAGGGGCCCGCCCCCAAGGTGAAGGCCGCTCCCAAGGCCGCCCCCAAGGGCAAGAAGAAGTAAGGGGACGGACGTGAAGCTCGCCTTCCTCCTCCTGCTCCCTCCGGCCTTCGTAAGCCTCCAGGGGCAGGCGCAGCCTGCCACCGTGGCTTCCCTCGAAAGTCGCTTCAAGGAATACCGGGGCCCTTGGGAGGCGATGCTCGCGCAGGGCGAAGCCTCCGCCGTCCGCAAGGCGGCGGAGGGCGTCCTCGCCCGGGATGGCCAGGCGGTGAGCCCCTCCAATTACAACGATCTGCATGCCCTCGTGGCCCTGCGCGGCCTGGCCGCCAAGGCCTGCGTGGGCGAAGGCGCCTGGGAAGACGCCCTGGATCACTTGGATAAGGCGAAGGCCACGGCCGCGGAGAACCTCTCGGCCGCCCAGGCCACCTTCGAGCGCCTCCGGGGCGATCACCAAAGCCGCATCAAGGCCTCGCAAGAGGCCGTGGCCCGTCAGGAGCCTCGCTTCAAGGAGCTGGAGGAGGCCGCGGGCCTCACCGCAGAACAGATCAAGCTCCGCCAGCAGCTGCGCACGTTCATGGAAGAACACCGCGCCGCCATCAAGCACAGCGAAGAGAGCCTCAAGGCCATGGACGGCATCCTGGACCTGCTCAAGCAGGATCAGGCCGCCTGCGGCAAGTCCGTGGAGGAATGGCAGGCCTTCCTCGCCAAGGAAAAGGCCGAAACCGCCGAAGCCGGCGGCAGCGCCGCTTACGTCGTTGCGAAGGTGGAGCAGGTGAAGGCCGACGATACGCGCCCCCGCCTCGAACGCCTCGCCTACGCCCGCCGTCTCCAGCGCCTCGACGCCGGCAACAAGGATCTCCAGCGCCTCGTGAACGCCCTCATGGGCCGCGACGAGGAGCCCGAGAAACCGAAACCTGCGAAGAAGAAACCCCGGAAGGCTTGAGTTTCACTTCTCTTCAAAAAGGGCGCCCGAACGGGCGCCCTTTTTGAAGAGGGTTGAAGAGCTAGAAGACGACGCCGAACCCCAGGCGGACCATGTTGGCGGCGGGGGGATCCAGTTCGCCCTTGCCCGTCAGGCTCGTGTGGTAGGTGAACTCCATATTGAATTTGATGGCCCGGCCGAAGCTGTGGCCGAAGCCTACGGTGCCGCCCATACGGGATTTGCGCTCGGTGGTGACATCCGAGTTGGAATAGCCCCAGGAATCGTAGGCATCCAAGTCTCCGTAACCCTGGTCGAAACGCTCGAAGTCCGCCGCGATGCCCGCGACCAAATAGGTGCCAGAGTGGCGTAGGGCGCCGCCCTGGAGGAAGACCTGCACATCGCCGCCGATGCTGAACATGCTGTGGCGGAGGTTTTGGCGATCGGGATAGGCGGAGCTCGTGCTGGGGGTGATCGTGGCCGTGTCCGAGCCGTCCTCCGAGCCGCCGCTCAAGTTCAGGCGGAAGGCCAAGGTGCGGTCCACGGGGAAGCTGAGGGTGAAATAGCCCCCAAGGCCCGTGTCGTAGCCGACGGTCTGGGTGCCGATCAGATCCCCGTTCGAGGCGGTGTAGGCGGGGTATTTAGTCTGACTGAACGTCCCGGTAGGGACGTTCAGGGTGAGGCCGAAGCCTACATGGGGGGATTGGGCCTGCGCCGGAAGGGCGAGGGCCAGGGCAAGCAAGGGGAGCATCAAGCGGCGCATGGGGCCTCCGTGGGGTGTGTGTGCAACGAAGCCAAAAGGGTGCCACCGGGTTAAGGCCAAGCCGAATATAGGTTTAGTCGATCAGGTGTCCATCGGGGCATGGGGCAGGGCGCCTCAGGCGTTGCGCACATGCAACACGGGCCATCTTCGCCTAACCTGAAGGGTGACGAGGTTGGATATGGTCTGGAAACAGGATTTGGCGAAGCTGAAGGCTCAGTTGCGGGAGGAACCCGCCCCTCCCCCGAAGAAGACCGTGCCCAAGCCCGCGGAGGCGACCCCCCGAAGCATCGAGGAGGAGGATGCCCTCTTCCTGGCCATGATGGGCGGAAGCAAAGCCCCGGCCCCCACGGCGCCTCCCCGGCCCACGGAGGCGCGCCCGGCGATCCCGGTGGAGGCGGAGGCCTCTGAGAAGCCCCTTCCCGCGGAATTTCAGGATGCCTTGGCAGGGCTGAAGGGCCTGAAGCGCATGGAGACCGGCCCGCTTCGCACCGCGGCCCTGGCTCCCGCGCCGGTGGCCCCGAAGGCGAATCCGGTCGAGCTTGCGGCGCCAGAACCGGCACCCGTCCAATCGCCCGCCCCGGAGCCCGAGCTGCCCTTTCCGCCCCCTGAGCTGCCGCGTCCGGGGCTGCCCCAGCGCATCCAGCTGGCGGCCGGGATGGCCATCGATGTGGACGGCAGCTTGGATTTGAAGGGCCACAGCTTGCAGGACGCCTTGGAGCGGGTGAAGGATCGCGTGGCCGACGCCCAATACCTCCGCTGGCGGAGCCTGTTGGTGAACCTTGGGGCGGGGGCCGAACTCCATGAGGGCTTCCTCGCCTTGGTCTCGGCTGGAGGCTTGCCGGGCGTCACCCGCTTCGCCCAGGCGCCCGTTCCCATGGGCGGCACCCAGGCCTGGGTGCTCTACCTGCTGCCCTGACCCGATCCAAAAAGGATTGAATTTGCGTTCACACAGTGGATCCCGATAGGGTTCGGGTTCCCTTGCATGGAGATGGGATGAGTCTTTTGGTCGTTGGAAGCGTGGCCTTTGATGATGTGGAGACGCCCTTTGGGCGGCGGGAACGCGTCCTGGGGGGGAGCGCCAGCTACTTTTCCTTGAGTGCAAGCCGCTTCGTGCCGGTTCGGGTGGTGGCGGTGGTCGGCGAGGATTTCGGGCCGCAGCAGCTGCGTTCCTTCGAGCACCGGCCCATCGATCTCTCCGGCCTCGTCCACAAGGCAGGCAAGAGCTTCCACTGGCGGGGGGCCTACGGTTGGGATCTCAACGAGGCCAAGACGCTCGAGACCCACTTGAACGTCTTCGCCGATTTCAAGCCCGATCTCCCCCACGCCTTTCGAGAGAGCGACTACCTCTTCCTCGGAAACATCGACCCCATCCTCCAGCTGGAGGTGGTCAAGCAGATGAAGGCGCGGCCCAAGTGGATCGCCCTGGACACCATGAATTATTGGATTCGGGGGGCCTCCGAACCCTTGGCCCGCATCCTCAAGGAAGTGGACATCCTCCTCGTGAACGATTCGGAGGTCCGCGAACTCACCCGGGAGCACAGCCTCCTGAAGGCCTACCGGCGCGTCCGGGAGATGGGCCCCAGCACCCTGGTCGTCAAACGGGGCGAGTATGGTGTGGCCCTGTTTACGCCCGAGGGGATCTTCGCCGCCCCCGCTTATCCGCTGGAGGACGTTTTCGATCCCACCGGGGCCGGCGATACCTTCGCCGGAGGATTCCTGGGCCAGTTGGCACGGCTTGGGCGTATGGATGTGGCGGCGCTCAAGCACGCGACACTCGCAGGCTCCGTCATGGCGAGCTTTACGGTGGAGCGGTTCAGTACCGAACGCCTGGAGAGTTTGACAAACGAGGAGTTGGGCGCGAGGATGGCGAGTTTTTCCGACATGATCCGCGTCGAAGCTCTATAATTGCAC
>CAYWDR010000174.1:0-7427 GCA_964457075.1 uncultured Solibacteraceae bacterium | reverse complement strand
CAGGCGTGGGGGCGAAGACGACGATGTCGCTCTCCTCCTGCTCCACCGTGAGGGGCCCCGTGGAGAGGGGCAGGACGGAAGCCTCCGCGGCCTCCAGAACCTGGACGAGTTCGCGACCCAGCAGGGTCTGGGCACCGATGACGGCGAGTTTCAGCATTTATGGCTCCTTTTTCACCACCAAGACACCAAGAGCACCAAGAAAAGCATCAAGCCAAGCCTCATTTGCTTTTCTTGGTGCTCTTGGTGTCTTGGTGGTTCATTCATTCAAACCCGCACAGCCGCTTCATCCGCGGGCTTGTGATCCTTCAGCGCCGCGGCCACGGGGCCCTGCAGGAAGCTTTCCGTTTGCGCGCCCGCGCGGCCCGTGAAGCGGCGCGCGTCGAGCATGGCGGCGAGTTCCGCCTCCGTCATCTTCCAGGCGGGATCGGCGGCGAGGAGCTTCAATAGGGGATTGGGCTGGCCCTCCTCCTTGATGGCCCTGCCCGCTTCGAGGGCCGCCAGGCGGAACTTCTCGTGGAGATCCTGGCGGTCGCCGCCGCGCTTCACGGCCTCCATGAGCAGCACCTCGGCGGCCATGAAGGGCAGCTCCTGGCTGAGGCGCGCCTCGATCATCCGCGGGTACACCACGAGGCCCGAGGCCACGTTGCGGAAGAGCACGAGGATGGCGTCCACGGCCAGCAGTCCCTGGCTCATGGCAAGGCGGCGGTGGGCGCTATCGTCCAGGGTCCGCTCCATCCACTGATTGGCGCTCGTCTGGTAAGTGGAGGGCATGAGGCCCAGCACGAAGCGGGCGAGGCTGTTGATGCGCTCGCTGCGCATGGGATTGCGCTTGTAGGGCATGGCGCTTGAACCGATCTGGTTCTTTTCGAAGGGCTCCTCCACCTCCTTCAGGTGCTGCAGGAGGCGCATATCGCAGGCGAACTTGGAGGCCGACGCGGCGATGCCGCAGAGCACCTGGCCGATGCGATCCTCCAGCTTGCGGGTGGCCGTCTGGCCGCTCACGGGGATGGCGGCGATGCCCACCTTGTCGCAGAACTTGGCTTCGAGCGCTTCCACCTTGGCGCCATCACCCTCGAAGAGTTCGAGGAAGGAGGCTTGCGTGCCCGTGGTGCCCTTCACGCCACGCACGGGCGTGGTGCGGATGAGATGGTCGAGATCCTCAAGATCCAAGAGGAGATCTTGCAGCCACAGGGAGGCCCGCTTGCCCACGGTGGTGGGCTGGGCGGATTGGAAGTGGGTGAAGCCCAGCGTCGGTTGATCCTTCCACTGGCCCGCGAACTTCCCGAGGGCCTCGATGACGTCCTGCAAACGCGACCGCAACAGGCGCAGGGCCTCGTGGCATATGAGCAGATCGCCGTTATCGGTGACGAAGCAGCTCGTCGCCCCCAGATGCACGATGGGCCGCGCCGTGGGGGCCTGATCGCCCCAGGCGTGGATGGCGGCCATCACGTCGTGGCGAAGGGCGGCCTCGTGGAGGGCGATATCCTCCAGATCCACGTCGTCCTGCGTGGCCTTCATCTCCGCCACCTGGGCCGGTGTGATGGGCAGGCCCAGCTCCATCTCGCTTTCGGCCAGGGCGATCCAAAGCCGCCGCCACACCCGCTGCCGGTAGAGGGGCGACAGCAACCGCACCATGCCCTTGGAGGCATATCGGGTGGCCAGGGGATGCTCGAAGCGCTCCAGCTCCGGGCTTTCGTGGGGGGGGAGGAAGTCCGTGCGCATGGCTCCATTGTCCCAGGGGGTGCGGCAGGGACGAAGGAAAACAACTCGGGGACGGTCTCCGATAGTGGACTAAAAGCAGACGCAGAAGGCGCAGAAGAACGCAGAAACCGCAGAAGAATGGGTCAAGCCTGGGTACCCATGCCCTTCCCTTTGGGTTCATTTCATATTTTTTCTGCGTCCTTCTGCGATTTTCTGCGTCTTCTGCGTTCGCCTTTCCCCCTCGTTTATCGCGATCTGCGTGTTCTGCCCTTTCCTTCCTATGCGAAAATCCCCCCCTGGAGCCCACCCCATGTACGAAGCGCTGAAGTCCGCCGACACCGCCATCTACGACGCCCTCCAGGCGGAAATGGGGCGCCAGCGCCACCACCTGGAGCTCATCGCCTCGGAGAACTACGCCTCCACGGCCGTGATGCAGGCCATGGGTTCACACTTCACGAACAAGTACGCGGAAGGCTACCCCGGCCGGCGCTACTACGGCGGCTGCGAGCACGTGGACGTCATTGAGAACCTCGCCCGGGACCGCGCCAAGCAGCTCTTCGGCGCCGAGCACGCCAACGTGCAGCCCCACAGCGGCGCCCAAGCCAACATGGCCGTTTACATGGCCATGCTGAAGCCCGGCGATAGCGTGCTGGGCCTCGACCTGGCCCACGGCGGCCACCTCACCCACGGCCACCCCCTTAATTCAAGTGGTATCCTTTATCATTTCAATGGTTACCATGTTCGCAAGAGCGATGAGCGCGTGGATATGGATGAGGTCCGCAGCCTCGCCCGCACCCACAAGCCCCGGATGATCGTCGCTGGCGCCTCGGCCTACCCAAGGGCCTGGGACTTCCAAGCCTTCCGTGAGATCGCGGACGAGGTGGGCGCCCTCCTCATGGTGGACATGGCCCACTTCGCGGGTCTCGTCGCCACGGGCCACCACGCCAGCCCCGTGCCCTACGCCGATTTCACGACCACCACCACCCACAAGACCCTGCGTGGTCCCCGGGGCGGCCTGATCCTATGCAAGGAGAAGTACGCCAAGGATCTGGACCGCGCCATGTTCCCGGGAGTGCAGGGCGGCCCGCTGATGCACGTCATCGCCGCGAAGGCTGTCGCTTTTGCAGAGGCGTTAAAGCCGGAGTTCAAGGCCTACAGCGCCCAGGTGATCGCCAATGCCCAGGCCCTGGCGGCGGGGCTGCAGCAGAAGGGCTGGCGCATCGTCAGCGGCGGCACGGACAACCACCTCATGCTCGTGGACGTCTACGCCCAGGGCCTCCTCGGAAGCGAGGCCGAGAAGGCCCTCGATAAGGCCGGCCTCACCACCAACAAGAACGGCATCCCCTTCGACCCGAACCCCCCCCTCAAACCCAGCGGCATCCGCCTCGGCACCCCCGCCCTCACCACCCGGGGCATGAAGGAGGCCGAGATGGCCCTCATCGCCGGCTGGATCGATCGCGTGCTTAAGTCCAAGGACGACGACGCGGCGCTCAAGGGGATTCAAGGGGAGGTCTTCGCGTTGAGTGGGCAATTCCCCATCCCCGAGTGATCCTCGGCGGCTTGTCCGCGGCGCCCGGCCGAGCCCGGCGAGGCCGCCCTGCTTGCGGGCCTAAGCCATCCCCCCCAAATCCGCGGATAGGATGCCCTGGCAGCCGGGGCAAATGATGACGTGGCCCCGCCTCGGCAGGGTGGAGACGAAGCTGACCTTGGTGCGCAGCAGGCGAACCACCTGCACGTGGGTCATCTCGGCTTGGCACTGGGGGCATTTCAGGGGGACCTCCAAGAGGTACTCGGCCTCATCGAAGGGCGCTTTCTTGGGTTCCGCCATGGCCTCGGCTCCGGGTCTGGGTGTTGGTATCGGCGGGGGCCGGGGCCTGCATGCCTTTTGGCGCCGGAGCCGCTTCGTCCGATCCCCGCGGGCGTTATGGGGCCCCGAACCCCCAGCGCCATCCCGCTTCGAGGTAGCCGCGGACCCCATAGCCGTGTTCGCCCTGGACGTTGGATACGGCGGAGTGGCGTTGGACGCTGCCCCCCGCCCGAAGGGTCAGCCCGTGGGCGCCGGAATAGACCAGCACGCCCTGCAGCTGCACGAAGCGGTCCCGAACGGGGGTCTTCCCGGGATGATCGAGCCGCCAATCGGCCAGTTCGTCGCGGAAGGGCCGGTCCCCGGATTGAAGCCACCCTTGCAGCCGCCACCGCTTCGAGGGTTCCCACTCAACGTGGATCGTGGTGTAGCGGGCCTCGCCCCCCAGGGCGGAGCCCAGCGGGTCCCCATCCTCATAAAAGCCGACCAGGTAGGTCGAATGGGTGAAGGATCGATGGCCATAGAGGGGGGAATCACCGCCGTAGGCGCCGGCCGAGAAATCCCGGACGTTCACCGTATCGAGGTATTCGACCCCCAGTTTCAGCGCCCCCCAATCCACGAGGAGGCCCACGCCGTCATTGGGCACCACCGCAGTGGGCGCCGTGTATCGATATCCGCGGTTCCAGATCGCTCCCGGGTTGGATCCCTTGACGGAGCGCCAGTCTGAATTGAGATCCTTGCCGATGTAATAGCCGGGCCGGTGGGTGACGGGCCCGTAACTCAGGTGCTCGCCCTTGGAACCCCGGCTCACATAGGCCCGCACGTCCCGGGCCCCCAGCAGGGATTCCAGGGGGAAGAACCGGATCCGGATGCCCACGTCCGAGTTGGAGGCGCTGCGGACCTTGGGCTGCTCGAACGCGTTGGAGGCGCCGGATTGAAGGTCGAAGTCCCCTTCCACCGAGGCATCCTTCAGCCCCAGAAAGGCCGTGATGTAGTCCTTGGCGCCGTACCCCTCATCCATCCGGCGCCCATTAAGCGTACCTCCGAAGAGGTTGATCCAATTGATGTACAACTCGATGCCGCTCCCCATCGCAGCCTCGGCCCGCAGCCCCGATAGGAAGGGATGGTGGGGAGTCCCCGCCACGGCCATTTCCCGGGCCTTCAAGGAGGGGGATTGGGCCGTTTCCGGCATCACGTGCCCCGCCTGCAATTCCCCGAGGAACATCTCCCCCTTCCAGGACCCCAAGGGCGCGCCGAAAAGCGATAGGGCCTTCATAGGGCTGCTCAGGCGAAGCTTGGGAATGGGCGCCGAAGCCTCCCCCAGCAGGTACCCCCCGTTCAAGCCATAGCCCCACACCAGGGGTTCGCGCTCTAGGGAAGTCCTCCACCCCCCCACACTCCGGTAAGAGAGGTGCCCCTGGGAGATGTGGGCATGGGTCCGCCCCTCGTCATCCCGGTAGGCCATGAGGCGCCCCGCCACCTCGAACCGGGGGCCCTTCCAACCAAGCTCGGCGTAAACGCCATGGCCCGTCAGGCCGTTCCCCAGCCCAAGGGATTCCACCAGCGGCGCGGGAGCACCCCGCTGGGCGGCGCTCCAAAGACCCGCGCCCGCCCATGCGCCCTCAGGCATCCCCGCGCCGAGGGCCTCGCGGCGGGCCCACCCCTCCGGTGCCTGCGCCCACAGCGGCATCGAGGCCACCCAAATCCACTTGGCAAAACGCTTCATCCGCTTCGTGCCCTTTGCGCCTTCGGTTCAGGCCTCGTCCGTCTCCGAAGGGGCCGCCGTGCCCTCGGTGCCTTCGGTGCTTTCTACAGGCTCCTGCTCCTGCTCCTGCTCCGCCCCCTGCGCCAAGATCGCCTTGCGCTGCTTCTTCGCCGCCTTTTCAGCCTTCTTCGCCTGTTCGCGCTGCTTCTTGGCGAAGGCGTAATTCACACGAGCCATGGGGGTTCCTTTCTGGGGTGTCCCACACGGGAATCATTCAATAGTAATCTATTAATTTGCCCGACACATTATCTTTGGTGATTTTTTTCATTCCCTTTAAGAAAAAACAAAGATTGGCCGTCCTGACCATCAGGCAACAATGGAATTCAACTTAGCTTCGACCGCTAAAACAATATTTTTAAACAGTTCAATTTTTGACCCATGAATTGCACTCTCTGGCGATTTTGCAACAAGATCGCCGATGATCCGTTTTGTTTCATATTCATCTCTTTCTGGCCAAGCTTCGCCACTAGGGCTCGATTTGCCTGATTTCTCCATGCCCTTTCGCACTCGCTCGCTCCATTTCGCCTTGTGTTTAAATGCAGAGCCGGATATATCCAAACCGTACTTATCCACAAAATGATCTTTATATAGAGACTCGGCTAGTAAATCTTCAAATTCAGCTTCAGGAAGCCCGAGACATTTGATAAACATCGTATTTGCGTGGGAGGCTAGCAAATTTTTTTGGGCAACATCAAACCCTCGCCTTGCTTCCAAATCGTCGTCAAGAACTATAATATAATTACAAATATTGTGTTTTAGCATTTGGAGTGTGTGAGAAAGTTTGGATGCTCCGCCTATGGGGTAAATCGCCAGATTCCCGCTTTTGAATGCCTGAGCTATCCGCTCTGAGTAATGTGACAATAGACTTCTAATGGCGATTTCATCTTCTGGACCTTCAACCACTACAATAAGAGACGTATGAACCAAGTTATCCGAGCCTCTCACTCCAAGTACATCCCTAATAGATGATACGGATTTGGCATAGCTGGCTTTATTGTTTGAAACAATCACATTTGATGGGATATTTTCATGATTAACTAACAGTGGGCAATGAGTTGTTATAAAAACCTGCCCGTTTGATTTAATGTTATCAAGTGTTTCACGTAATTGATGAATTGCTCTTGAATGGAGGTGCGACTCAGGCTCTTCAATAAGCATTATTATATCCTTATTGTGTTTCGTAGACTGCATTGCACTCGACATCAACCCAATTGCCACCAAGCTTTGAACACCATCTCCTTTTCGTTCTAGGAGTGTTGGCGTTCCATCATCAACGGTTATTTGACATGACCGGCTTAGGTATCTAGCCCGAGCACGAGTGTTGACATTAATTTCAATGCCATTCACGGATTTCCCAATAAACATTTCCAACGTCATTTTTAGACGTTCGCATATGTCGTCTAGAATTGGTTGTTGCAGTGCTTCTATCTTTTTTTGTAGATCAATATAACTCGGGTCGTTTTCTAAAATTCTGTATTCACGTTCGATTAGCTGAGAAACAACTTCAATTGAAGTGTCCGCTGTTCTAATCGCCGGTATATACACAAAATCAAGAACGTCTGCAATAAATTCGCGAATTTTATCTGGCTTTTTTGTGAGGGTCGAACCGCCAGGGCCCCTTTTTAAGACTTTAAAGGTTGCGAATAAACCTTGTCCAAATCTAAGTTCTATTGGAAGACTATCGTTCAAGCTATTACCTGTGATTTTTTTGAATTTTTTTCGCTCGGCCTCTGATAACTGAAAATTAAGCTGAAAGACTGATTCTCCATTTGGATATTTATCTTGTCTTGAGATTGGGTAATCCCTTTGCCAGTCATATGACAATTTATCAATTCTTAGTTTAACTTGCTCTTTTTGAATGGTTGGGCGGTCGGAAGTCAATATTGTTAAACAGGTATATAATCCCTGCAATATGTTCGATTTACCTTCATTGTTTGGCCCGATTAATATCACTGAATTTCCTAGCTCATCAATTTCTGCGCTTGAAATACTTCTATAATTTTTGATTGAGTAGTATTGCAATTTCATTGTTGCTCCATATTAATGGGGACTAACATTTGAGCTTCCTGAGCCATCTTTGAATAATTCAAGCGCTCCGGCCTATCCCGCTCCGTGTGATACCTCGGATTCCGAAAGAACGCCGTATCCGTGAGCATC
>CAYWDR010000173.1:0-7476 GCA_964457075.1 uncultured Solibacteraceae bacterium | reverse complement strand
AGGGCGAGGCCTTCGTGCCCGTCCACTGCGGCGCCATCCCCGAGAACCTCATCGAAAGCGAGCTCTTCGGCTACACGAAGGGCGCCTTCACGGACGCCCGCAAGGACACCCCCGGCAAGTTCCGCGAGGCTCACGGCGGCACCATCTTCCTCGATGAGGTGGGCACCATGCCCCTCAGCGCCCAGGTTCGCTTGCTTCGCGTCCTGCAGGAAAAGGAAGTGCAGCCCCTGGGCGGCGGCCAGCCCGTGAAGGTGGACGTGCGCGTCATCGCCGCCACCAATCAGGACCTCTGGAAGATGGTGCAGGAGGGCCGGTTCCGGGAGGACCTCTTCTACCGCCTGGAAGTAGTGCCCATCCAGATGCCGCCCCTGCGGGAGCGGCGCGAGGAGGTGCCCTTCCTCGCCCAGCACTTCCTCACGCGCAAGGCCCGAGAGCACGGCCTCTACCCCAAGGCCATCCACCCCAGCGTGGACGCGCTGCTCATGAGCCTCCCCTGGCCCGGCAACGTGCGGCAGCTGGAGAACGCCATCGAGCGGGCCATCATCCTCACGGCCACGCGCCCCGTGCTCACCCGCGAGGACTTCGCCTTCCTCATGGAGCGCACCACGACGGACCAGCTCCTGCCGGCGCCCGGCCCCATCCCCTCCAACGTCGTGCCCCTCTCCACCTCCCAATCGGAACTCCCCGCCATGGTGACGGAGCTGCCCCCCGAGGGCATGGACTTGAACCAAGTGGTGAGCGATCTAGAAAAGAAGCTCATGCTCCAAAGCCTCGCCATCACCCGGGGCAATAAGAAGCGCGCCGCCGAGCTCCTGGGCCTCAAACGCACCACCTTCCTGGAAAAGATGAAACGCCTTGAACTGGAAGAGGACGAGGCGGGAGAGGGCTGATGCCCAGCTGGTAACCTGGAGGGTCCGAGGTTCCCGTGAGCGAAGCCCTGCACACCCGTTGGCGTCTATCCGTGCCCGAAGCGGCCGAGGAGGCCCTCTGCCAGTGGCTGGATGAACAAGGCGCGACGGCCTACTACCGGGAGGCGGATCCTCCGAGGGCCTTTTGGGCCTATTTCCCCCCGAATCAGGCGTTGCCTGATTCGGGGGGATTGAACCGCTTCGCGGGGGTTCAGCTCCAAGAATCGGAACGATTCCGCGAGGAGGATTGGTTAGCTAAGAGCCGCGAGGGGTTCGGCAGTTTCCCGGTGGGCGCTCGCTTCTGGGTGAAGCCCGTGTGGGAGGCGGAGGCCGCGCCGGAGGGGCGCACGGCCGTCGTCGTCAATCCTGGCCTCGCCTTCGGCACCGGCGGCCATGAAACGACGCGCCTTTGCATGACCCTCCTGGAGCAACTGAAGGAGGCGGGCCGCCTCAAGGGCCCCCTCCTCGATATCGGCGCCGGCACGGGCATCCTCGCCCTCACGGCCCACTTGCTGGGCTGCCCCGGGCGCATCCAGGCCTTCGATATCGACCCCGACTGCGGCCCCGCCATGGAAGAGCTCTTGGAAATGAACGCGGACGTGCTGAAGGGGAAGCGCCCCTTCGAGGGCTT
Source organism: uncultured Solibacteraceae bacterium (assembly GCA_964457075.1). Lineage (GTDB taxonomy): Bacteria > Acidobacteriota > Holophagae > Holophagales > Holophagaceae > JAFDVN01. The sequence goes on along the minus strand of CAYWDR010000173.1, from coordinate 5,937 downwards.
CGTGGGCACCCTGGAAAGCCCCGAAGTGAAGGGCCCCTATGCGGGCCTCGTCGCGAACATCCTCCTCATCACCATCCAGGAGCTGCTGCCCCGCATGGCGGAACTCGCCGCTCCCGGCGGAACCCTCATCGCCAGCGGCATCCTGGCCGCCCAGGAGGACGAGGCCCTGGTGAGCTTGGCCGCGGCCGGGTTCCGGCCCGAGCAGGTCCTCCACGAGGGGGATTGGATCGCGATCCTGGCCACGCGCACGTGAGGCCCATTCGAGCCTCGTTCATTCGAGGGCCTGGAGGAGAGAGACAAAGCGCTCCTTGTGTTTCTCCTGTAGGGCAGACGAGACCCTGCCCAAGGGCAGCCCCCGAATTCCGCCCGAGGCGCATCGGGCCAAGAAGGCTTCCAGCCGCTCGGATTCCCCGCCTTCGAGCATGTGAGTGACGAGCATTGGAAGGCCCTTGGCGATGCGATTCCAGGGCGCGGAAGTGGGCGAGATGCGTTGGTTGGGACCTTCGTGCGCCTCCAGATCCGCTTCCAGGATGGGCAACAGCCATTCCGCCACGTCGCCCCAAGACTTGGCCTGGGAGGAGGTCTCGAACAACCTTGGCCACACCTCCTCGGGAGGGAACGGACCCAGGCCCAGTTCCCGCAGATCCTCGTCCGGGTGAAAGGCCGGGCGACAAGGCAAGCCCTGGAGACCCTTGATACGGCACCAATTCTCCCAATAGAGGCGATCCTCGGGAACCTGGCTCAGACGTGCTTCTAGTACCTTCGCGATTTTTCGCCAGAGGGCTTCGAACGGCTCGTCAAACGTTCCGGCGCTGCCATCTGGCCTGGACAAAACCCAGGATAGGGATCGTGGAAGCCTATCCCCGCTGAATAGGCGGTCGGCGGTTTCGATATACTCGCCCAGGCAGGCTTGGTAACGCTCCTTCCCCTGGCCGGCCGTTCCTCGGCGGGACGTGCGATGCAGGGCGTTGGCCTCCCTGACCAGACTCGCCGCCAACAGCGCCAGGGCCTCCGGATCCTCGGGCCGGTCTCGCAGGATCCTGCGCGCCCGTTCTCCATCCGATTCGAGTCCCTTCCCAACCCACCTTCGGGCCGCCTCCTCGGGTGCCTCCCATTCAAGACCCGAATCCAAGATTCGGCCCTTTTGCTCCACCAGGGCCCAGGTCTTTTTGGGCAGATCCCAGGAGAGGAAGGGCTTCCAGGCTGCATCGACCAGCTGCACCCGGGCCTCGATGCCGAGGATCTCCAGTTGATCCGCCAACGCCCAGCCCTTTCCCCGATCTGCCTCCTCGACGAAGAGAGTGGCCTGGGCGGATAGGATCCCAGGAGCGACCGGCCGAACCAGGGGTCCACGCATCTGTTCCAGCACCTTCGCAAAGCCGGGGCGGCCCGCCTCGCGGGCCAGCTTCGCAGAGGCGCCAAAAGGATCCATGGTGCTCCAACCTTCATTCAATTCCTCCAGGAGGGCGAGCGCCTCCCCTTCTTGTCCTGCCCGGAGCATCGCCTCCAGACAAGGCAAGGCAAAGGCCTTCCACGCCGGCCCGGCCCGCATGACCATCGTCTCCCGGCTGGAGATACCCTTCGGCCCAAGATAGGAGGCGATGGACCGCTTGCCCCCGTCCCCCCAAAAGGCCTTGAGCGATGGCACGGCATCCGCCCACCGGGCCGTACGCCGCGCCTCCTCCAGGAGGAGGCTTGGCAGCCGGGGGGGAATCTCGAGATACGCGCAGCCAGGCGGGAGGGTAAAGCCCCCTTGAACGAGGCCCGGGACGCGGGCAGGCTGGCCTGAGGCTTGGGCCATGCGCAAGAGCAGGGACCAGGCTCCGAAATCGGCAGGATCTTGGGCGCAACGCACCCTTATGGCCGGAAGACAGGCCTCGAAGGCCGAACGCAGGGTGGGGCTCGGCACATCGGCACCCAACATCGCCAGGGTCTGAGCAAGGCCTTCGGCCCGCTCCGGCCAGCCGGTTTGAGCCATGTAATCCTGAACCTGCCGTGCCAGTTCGCCGTGAAGTTTTGCATCTTGAGGCGGATGTTTCGGGGCCGCCTCGCTCTTTAGGATTCGCCGGCTCCTGTGCGCCAGCTGCTGGATCAGTCGAAGGCGGGCGGATAGGTTTCCCCCGTGGGCTCGTACATAGGCCCGGAGTTTCGGAAAGGGGGAATGGATGCCCGCGCCCATGAGGGCCCGCACCACGGTGGCCGCCTCTGGAACACCCCTTCCTTGACCTAATACCGCCCCGTCAGTCCCTAGAAGGGTCCAACGGGGATCGAGGGCCTCATGGCCCTTCAGGCCGATCGCGGTCCTGGTTTGCTCGACAGAGGTATCCAGGCGCACTAGGACAAGGTCGAAATCTAAGAGGCCCTCATCCACGGCTAGGGCTTGATATTGCCCAATAAATACCTCATCCGACCCAGGCGTCAAAACCAGGAGGCGGACCTGTTGAGGCATCTTCGATGCATCGCTCTCTGGAATTCGCGCCACCCCGCCGCTCTCCACGGATTGGGGAAAGGGTGTTCCAGCCGAAGCGGATTGAATCCCCGTGAAAAAGGCAAGACAGGAGAAAAGACACTCCCGGGCAGGATGCGGAATTCCCAGGCCGAGCTGTTTCAACACGGTGGACTCCCATGCGGATTTCGAGACTGGGATGGTACGTGGGAAAAGGCTGGGTGGACATCCCTTCCGCGACGGGAAAGCCGGGCGGTGGGGCTCAGAGCCTCTTGCAGCCGTCCAGCTTCGCCAATGTGGCATCGAACGTGGCCAGGGGCGCCTCCGAGGCGGCCTTGACCGTTTCCAGGATGAAGCAATCCGCGAAATCGGCCTTGGACCCTTGCCAGGTCTTCAGGGCAGCCTCCAGGATGGCGGGCTGCTCCACGTCCAGCTCCACCATCTCCAGCAGCGCGGCCATCACCTGGCCGACCTTGATCTTGTCCAGCCCGTACCGGCTAATCAGCACCCACGCCAGCTCCAGCAGTGATAGCTGGGTCACCAGCACCGGCTGGTGCTTGGCGACGAACGCGCTCGCCTTCTCATACTGGGCGGCATCATCCCGCGTCACCAGGCGCACCAGGACATTCGTGTCAATCGCGGCCATCGTCTCAACCCTTCTTGGAATCCAGACGCTTCATCCGCGAGCCCAGGAACTCGTGCCGCGCCTTCCGCAGCTCCTCGTCCGAGAGATGGACGGTGGGCTTTCCCACCATCTGGTGCAGCTCCGCCAGCGTGAGCCGCTTGGGCCGCACCACGTACTCCCCGTTCTCCCGCCTGTCCCAAATCAGCTCCGTTCCAGCCCGGATGCCCAGATCCCGCCTCACTTCCGCCGGGACGGAAATCTGGCCTTGGTTCGTGACTTTGGACGTGGCGATCAGCATGGCCCTCACCCCATTACTAATGGTAATGCGTTCTGAATTCAACGCAAGCTTTCACCCTTCCGTCTCCCCAGCCCGACGCATGCGTGGGTCTGGATCTAAGGACATCCCATGCCCTCTAACAAAGAAACCCCCTGATGTGCGTTTCAGGGGGTTCACTCAATCAATTTGGATTCAAGCTCGTGCGCGCGCTGCCTTTTGGCAATAGCGCCTTCTAAACGAGAATGACGAGGTCGGAGTAGGGCACAAGCTGACGGTCAGCCGTGAGCAATTGCAAGGGCTCAACACGCGCTTGCGCCACCAGCATCCGGTCGAAGGGATCCTTGTGGTGCCAGGGAAGTGCCGCAGTGGCACATGCGTGTTCGATGGTGATGGGAAGGAGGGTGAAAGCGTTGCTGTAGAGCGCGGCTTTTAGATCGTCCAGATCCGCGGCGAGATCTCCACGGCTGATCTTGATCGCCAACTCCCAAAAGGAGGCGGACGATACGAAGACCTCTTGAGCCTCGTCGATCAGCTTTCGAGCCTTGGAGGTGAGCTTCGGATCGTCCGCGTTCAGCCAAAGAAAAACGTGGGTATCCAGCAGCAGCTTCACTTGGTGTCCCCATAGAACATCGCTTCGATGTCCGGGTTCGGGGAATCGAAATCGTCAGGGATGGTGAGCTTCCCCTTGAGCAGCCCGTACTGGATCTTGTGCTTGATCGGCACGAGGGAGGTGATCCGAGCCTGCGGCTTCCCGTTGCGAGCGAGGATCACGTCATCCCCACTCACTGCCTGGTCCACCAGGGCGGACAGGTGAGTTTTGGCTTCATAGATGTTCACAACCTTGGACATGGTCCGCCTCTGCAGAACTAGTCTAGTCTAGGTTGGTCAATACGCAATCATCTACCTTCCCATTTGAATGGGCGCCGTGATGGCACCTTCGACATTCGTTTATCCAACTCATTTTATTAGAATGATTAAATTGACCGTCGTTGCGAAGGTTGTGGAGATTGTGACCTTGTTGACACCCGGTGAGAGGCTCAAGACCTCCCGCCCTGCCCCGCATACTTTCCGATCCGGCGCGCTTCTGGGAGGGCTGACGGAGCGCTTCCGCGGGTGCAGGGTGGGGCTCTGATAGCTTGAAGGGATGGTCCCTTCCCCCATCCTTCCCCGGGCCGACCGCCCCATCGGCGTCTTCGATTCCGGCATCGGCGGGCTCACCGTCGTCCATGCCCTGCGCCAGCTGCTGCCCCAGGAGAACATCATCTACCTGGGCGATACGGCCCGGGTGCCCTACGGCACGAAGAGCCACCACACCATCGAGCGCTACACGCTGCAGGCCGGCGAGGCCCTCCAGCGCTTCGATCCCAAACTCCTCGTGATCGCCTGCAACACGGCCAGCGCTCATGGCCTGCCGGCCCTGCAGGCGGCGAGCCCCTGCCCCGTGGTGGGCGTGATCGAGCCCGGCGCCGAGGCGGCCGCCGGCGAGGCGGGTCCCGTGGGCGTCATGGGCACCCTGGCCACCGTGCAAAGCGGCGCCTACGACCAAGCCATCCGGCGCCACAAACCCGGGGCCGTCGTCCACAGCCTCGCCTGCCCCCTGCTGGTGGCCCTGGCGGAAGAGGGCTGGCTGGACGATCCCCTCACGGAAAGCGTCTGCCGCCGTTACTTGAACGCCCTCCCCTTCGACGTTAAATCCGTCGTGCTGGGCTGCACCCACTACCCCGTGCTGAAGCCCAGCCTGGAGCGGGCGCGGCCCGGCACGAAGTGGATCGATAGCAGCGAGGTCACCGCCCACGCGGTGGAGCGCCTCCTCAAGGGCTCCCTCGGCTTCCGCACGGCCTCGCCCCGGGGCGATCTCACGGTGCTCCTGACGGACGCCAGCTCCCGCCTGCAAGAGGTGGGCAGCCGCTTCCTCGGAGAACCCCTGGCGCAGGTGGAGGTCGTGGACCTTTAGCAGCTCCTAGACCGCCGGCAACGTGAACACCATGACCGTGCCCTCGCCCACGCGGCTCTCGGCGCGGATCTCGCCGCCGTGGCCGCGCACGACGTCGCGGCAGATGGGGAGGCCCAGGCCCGTGCCCTTGCCCTCGGGCTTGGTGGTGAGCATGGGGCGGAAGATGTGGGGGAGCACCTCTTCGGGGATGCCCGTGCCCGTGTCCTCGAAGCGGAAGCGCCAGCGGCCGGCCCCTTCGGATTCGGCGCGGATGCGGATGAGGCCCCCCTCGGGCATGGCGTCCAGGGCGTTGTTCATGAGGTTGAGGAAGAGCTGTTCCATCTGCTTGCGGTCCGCGCGGATCACGCAGGCCGGGGGCACCTCCACCTCGATGCGGGCGCGGTGCTTGGCGAGGGTGGGGTTCCACAGCTGCTGGAGTTCCGAAAGGAAGGCGGGAACGGAGAGTTCCACCTCCGCGATCTGCGGGCGGCGCGTCATATCCAAGAGGCGCCGCACGATATCGCCCACCCGCTGGATTTGCGCCTGGATGATGCCGATGCGCTCTCGCGCCTTCTCGGGCAGATCCTCCTGGCCCTGGAGGAGCTGGAGGTGGCCCGTGACGAGGTTCAGGGGCGTGCCCACCTCGTGGGCGAAGG
>CAYWDR010000172.1:0-7662 GCA_964457075.1 uncultured Solibacteraceae bacterium | reverse complement strand
GCCGGGCCAAGGCGGCCCATCAGAGGCCGCCCGGGCCCGGCCCAGGATTGGGTCTGTTCGCGAGAGTGGGTCGGGAGGCCTCTGTGTCCTCCGTGCTTTCCTCTGTGATCTCTGTGTCCAGCTTTTTCTTGAAGGACCGCTGCAAAGTGAACGGTATTGCGTTTAGGTCAGTCTCCGCACCGCGCGCGACGGCGTTCGCCCTACTTCCCACCCGTTTGCGGCGCGTACATCCGGATCAGGTTCGCCCGGTACTGCGCCAGGGGTCCCAGGCCCATGGCGGCGCGGCGCTCATCCACGTGGGCCTCGTCCTCGATGGGATAGACCTCCAACTCGCCCTTTTCGTTGGTGCGGAACTGGCTCCCGTAGATTTGCTTCTTGCCGTCGTACATCAAGTCGCGATCGATGCTCAGGGCCAGGGAGCCCCGGCTGATCTCACCCCGCTCCGCCGCCCGTTTCATGAAGGGGAGGCAGGTCTTGAGGAAGGGGGCGCTGGCATGCTGGACCATGAGCCAGGCGGCCCTGGCCGCCTTCGGGCCCACGAGGGTGGCCGTGGGCCAGCCGTGCTCCGCCAGGATGGCCTTCAGGCGCGTCTCGTTGCGCGTGTCCACCTCGTGCCAGGCCTTGAATATGGTCGCATCGCCCGGGCGTTGGATCGCCTCGTTGCGCACCGCCTGATCGGCCCGCGCCATGGCAACGAGCTCGTCCGCCAGGGCCGGGAGTGTGCCCTTCTCGGGAAAGACCCGGAGATCCAAACTCGCCTTCGCACCGGGCACTTGCAGGCCTGCGGGCGCCGCGGACCACCCTGGGGCCTCGGCCCGAAGGGTGTAGCTGCCTGGGGAAAGCGAGAGGCGGTAGCGATCCCCCGCCACCTCCGCGTAGAAGATGTCCCCGGCGTCCTGGCTCTCGCGGAGGGCGAAGACCCGGAGGCCCTCGACGGCCTTGCCCTTGATGCCGAGCACCCGGCCCAAAGTGGTGGCGCAGTCCCCGCCCAGCCGGAACGCCACGCCCTTCAGCGCCCCCGTCCCCGGCACGGCCAGCGGCCCCAGAAAGTCGGAGCCCAGTCCCGGATAGGTGGCCGTGGCGCCATAGCTGCCCCCGGGCAGGCCGAGCAGCCGAAAACGGCCCCGCACATCGGTGCGAACAACGCGAGCGGCGCGTTCGCAATTCGCACAGTGGCTCCAGGATTGGGTTCCTGGGATTTCACCACGAACGCACGCAGGTGCGGCCGGATTTCCATTGCTGGCTTTTTTCCGCGCCCGTGCTAAATTTGACAACTCTTAACCACCTTGCGGGGGGTTCCACATGGCGATCTTTGAAGGACATCTGCGTGTACAGAAGGGCGACCGGTTCGCTCTCATCTGCTCGCGCTGGAACGACTTCATCGTGGAACGCCTCGTGCTGGGCGCCCAGGACTGCATCCTCCGCCACGGCGGGACCGAGGCCCAGATCGACGTGATCAAGGTGCCCGGGAGCTTCGAGCTGCCCCTGGCCGCCAAGTGGGCCGCCGAGAGCGGCAAGTACGCGGGCGTTTGCGTGCTGGGCACCGTCATCCGGGGCGGCACTCCGCACTTTGACTTGATCGCGGCGGAAGTGACGAAGGGGACGGCCTCCGTCTCCCTGCAAAGCGGCGTCCCCGTCGCCTTCGGCGTGCTCACCACGGATAGCGTGGAGCAGGCCATCGACCGCGCCGGCGTGAAGCATGGCAACAAGGGTTGGGAAGCGGCCATGAGCCTTCTGGAGATGGTGGACCTCCGCGCCAACCTCGCTCCCATGAAGGGCGGTAAGTAATGGGCGTTCGCCGCCGCGGGCGCGAGTACGCCCTGCAGATGCTCTACGCCATGGACCTCACGGGATACCAGCCCGATCAGGTCTTCGCGGGCTTCTACGCCCTGCAGGACCTCAACCGGGATGCCTTCTACTACGCCCGCCGCCTCGTGGACGGCGTGCACTCCCACCTCGAAGAGATCGACACGGCCCTCACGCGTTTCGCGGAAAACTGGAAGATCCACCGCATGGCCGCCGTGGATCGCAACCTCCTGCGCCTGGGCCTCTACGAGCTCATCTACGTGACGGAAATCCCCTTCCCCATCGTCATCAACGAGGCGCTGGAGATCGTGAAGGAATTCGGTGATCAGGAGGGAACCCAGTTCCTGAACGGCATCCTGGACGCCGCCCGCAAGGAGTACCGCAAGGACGAAGTCGGCTCCCGTCCCAAGGCCAAGGCAAAGGCGCCTGCCCCCGCGGCCGGCGAGGTCTCGGAAAAAGCAGAGCCTTCGGAAGATCTTTAACCCGAGGTAGACTTCACCCTTTCCCCTGTTTCACAACAGCGTCGGAGCATATTCATGAGCACCGCCCGCAAGAAGTCCGTGGCCAAGAAGGCCGTCGCCCCCAAGGCGGCCGTTCCCAAGACCAATCGCGAAGCGATTAGGACCGAATCGGCGAAGCCGATTGCGGCCCCGAAGGCCCGAGTCAAGGCCGCCCCGGCCCCCGCCGCCGCCTCCCGCCCCGTCGGCCTGGAGGAGATCAAGGCCCTCATCGCCCTCGTCTCCAAGGAAGCGTTCCAGGAGTTCGAGTTCGAGGCCGGCGAGCTGAAGTTCCGCATCCGCAAGGATGGCGGCGCCCCCGTGATGATGGCCGCCCCCGTGATGCCCCAGGTATTCGGCAGCCCCGTGGCCCACGTGCCCGCCCAGACCGTGGCGTCCGCCTCCTTCGCCGCCGCCGCGGCGCCCGAGGAAGAGGTGGGCATCCACTACATCACCAGCCCTATCGTCGGCACCTTCTACCGCTCCGCGAACCCCACCGCCCCCGCCTTCGTGAACCCCGGCGATCGCGTGCGCCCCGGCCAGACCCTCTGCATCGTGGAAGCCATGAAGCTCATGAACGAGATCGAGTGCGACATCTCCGGTGAAGTGGTGCGGACGCTGGTGGAAAACGGCCAGCCCGTGGAGTACGGCGAGCGCCTCTTCGCCATCCGGATCGGGTAGCCCATGGCCGCCATCCGCCGGAAAGGCCACCTCGTTCATCCCGCGCCCGGAAAGGAAGAGCCCCTCTTCAAGAAGGTGCTCATCGCCAACCGCGGCGAGATCGCGCTCCGCGTGATCCTCGCGTGCAAGGAGCTGGGCATCCAGACGGTGGCCGTTTACTCCGAGGCCGACCGCAACGCCCTGCACGTGCGCTTCGCCGACGAGGAGGTCTGCATCGGGCCCGCCCCCTCGGCCAAGAGCTACCTGAACATCCCCCAGGTGATCGCCGCCGCCGAAGTCACGGGCGCCGAGGCCATCCACCCCGGCTACGGCTTCCTCTCCGAGAACGCGCACTTCGTCGAGGTCTGCCAGGCCTGCGGCGTGAACTTCATCGGCCCTAACGCCCAGATCATCCGCACCATGGGCAACAAGGCCCAGGCCAAGGCCACCATGCAGGCGGCGGGCATCCCCATGATGCCGGGCTCCGACGGCGTCATCGAGACGGTGGAAGAGGCCCTGGAGACCGCCGGGAAAATCGGCTACCCCGTGATCGTGAAAGCCTCCGCCGGCGGCGGCGGGCGCGGCATGCGCATCTGCAACAACGCCGAGGAACTCCCCGAGCTTTACAACACGGCCCGCAGCGAAGCGCGGATCGCCTTTGGCGATGACGCGGTCTACATGGAGAAGTACCTCCTGGAGCCCCGCCACATCGAAGTCCAGATCATGGGCGACCTCTTCGGCAACGTGGTGCACTTGGGCGAGCGCGAGTGCTCCATCCAGCGCCGCCATCAGAAGCTCATCGAAGAGAGCCCCAGCGGCGCCCTCAGCCCCGAGCTGCGGAAGCGCATCTGCGAGACGGCCGTGAAGGCCGCCAAGGCCGTGGGCTACTACAACGCCGGCACCATCGAATTCCTCCTCGACAAGCGCGGCGACTTCTTCTTCATGGAGATGAACACCCGCGTGCAGGTGGAGCACCCCGTCACGGAGCTCGTCACGGGCATCGATATCGTGAAGGAGCAGATCCGCATCGCGGCCGGGAAGAAGCTCAGCTTCACCCAGGAGCAGGTCATCCAGCGCGGCCATGCCATCGAGTGCCGCATCAACGCCGAGGATCCCTGGAAGTTCACGCCCTGCCCAGGCCGCATCACGGCCCTGAACTTCCCCGGCGGCCCCGGCATCCGCGTGGACACCGCCATGCATCAGGACGCCGTGATTCCGCCCACCTACGACAGCATGATCGCCAAGCTCATCGCCTACGGCAGCGACCGCGACGAGGCCCTGGCCCGCATGCGGCGCGCCCTGGACACCCTCGTCGTCGAAGGCGTGAAGACCACCGGCCCCCTGCACCGGAAGATCATGGACCACCCGGATTTCATCTCCGGGGGCTTCTCCACCAAGTGGATGGAGAAGTTCATGGACGAGGTGAAGGCGGAGCAGGACGCAGCGAAGGGCTGAAGATTAGTCCATGACCCCTTCATCGGCCGAGGGGCCGTAGATGGGCGGCAGGGGCACGTCATTCATTCGCAGATAGACGCCCAGCTGGGCGCGGTGGTGGATGATGTGGTTGAGCACGTAGGTGCGGATCACCCGCTCCCGGGGCAGGGTGAACAGGATCCTCGATCCCCGCCGCAGGGACCAAGGTTCGTGGAGGCCCTCGCCGGAACAGGCGGCTAGGGCCCGGCGCGCCGCATCCACGTTCCAGTCGAAGAGATCCAGGAGGGCCTGCTTGGATTCGATGATTTCGAGGCGCCCCTCCTGCCGATCCAGATCCCGCGAATCCTCCAGGAGGGCGGACGGCACCCAGGTGGGGAGCCAGACAAGGTGGTTGGCCAGGGTGCCGAGGGTCCAGGACTTGGGGTGGGGCCGCCAGCCCATCCGATCCTGGGGCACGCGCTGCAGCACCGTCCGCGTGTGGGCCAATTCCTGGTCGAAGTCCTCCAGCAGATCCTCGTTCAGCGCCACCGTGCCCCCTCGCGGTTCCCCGAGCCGCCCCCGGGAGCCGCTCCCCTGTCTCGTCGGCAGGGGAGCCGGGGGGGTTGGGTTTTGGCCCTCAGCCCTTGCGCTGGAAGATCAGCCAATCCACCAGGCGCCAGGCCTGCCCATCGGCGCTGATCTCGTAGGCCATGCGGAAGGCCTCGCCCTGGCGCTCGAAACGGAAGCGCTCCTGCCGCGTGCCCCCCGGCGCGCGGTGGAGGAAGGCGACGCGCCCCTCCTTCCAGCCCTCCGCTTCGAAGCGGCGGAAGCCCCCGCCGCCGTCGTGAAGGGTCATGACGAGGCCGCCGGCCCCCTCCCGCCCCCACAGACCGAGGGCCTGGTAGCGGCCCGGGGGGCTGTCCCGGTGGCGGTACACGAGCCAGCGTCCGTCCAAATCCAGGGTGAAGCTCGCCTCGGCCTCGATGGGCCGGCCGCTGGCGAAGGCCCCCTTGCCCGTCCACTCGCCGGCGAAGAAGGCCGTCAGCTCCGAGGGAAGACCCTTTGGGCCCTCCTGGGCGACGAGGGGGAGCAGCAGGAGGGGAAGGATCCGCAGCCCCCGCATCACAGGCCCCGCGCCTTCAGCCAGGGCTCCAGGGAAACCCGGTAGATGTCCCTCGATCCGTTGCCGGGGCTCCGCAGGCGAGCCGTGAAGGCCGCCAGTCCGGGATCGGCCTTGGGGAAGGCCACGGGCTGGCTCACGGGGCTCGCGAAGTAGAGTTCCCGGCCGCCTGCGGCCAGGCAGGGCGCATTGCCCAGCAGGGGCCCGCCCTTGGGCGTGGCCAGGGGGGTGGGCTTGCCCCAGCCCTCGCCCTCCCGGAAGACGATCTGGAGCCCCGCGCCCCCCTTGAGAAAGACCATCCAGCGCCCCGAGGGCTCGATGGCGGGATCCATGAAGTGCACCGCCTCCTCGCAGAAGGGCAGCCGCTCGGGATCGCCCCATCCGCCGCCGGCCTTGGGCCGGGCGAGGTAGATCTGCTGGGTGGCCGGGCCGCCCTGCACCCGCCCGGAGAAGTACAGCGTGCCGTCCGCGGTGCAGGTGGGGTTGTAGACCATGGGCAGGCTGTTCACCTTGCCCTCCACGCGCACGGGTGCGCCCCAGCCCTTCGCCGTGCGCGCCATGGACCAGATGTGGGAGCCCGCGAATTTCCGGCCCCCGAAATCCGCCTGAAGCGCGTCGCCGCCGGGCGCGGCGGGCCGGTTGGAGGCGAAGAGGAAGCGCCTCCCATCGGGGCTCACGAAGGGCTCCGTGTCCCGCCACGTCCCGGAAAAGGCGGCGATCCGCACGCCGCCCCAGCGGCCCTTCGCGTCCTGCACCGCCTCCAGGATGGCGGAGTCGAGGAAGGAAGGGTCCGCCCGGCTGAAGTAGACCGTCCGCCCATCCGGCGTGAACGCGGCGCTCGTCTCGTGATCCTGGGTGGACACGACGCCCGGCGCAAAGCGCTCCGGCTCCTGGGCCGCGAGGCTCAGGGCCCCGAGCATCACCGCAAAGATTCGTCGCCGCATGGTTCCTCCACGAAAGACCAGGCATACCCCGCGCCCGCCCCCCGGTTGAGCCCCCAGGGGCCAGCAGCCCGACCTCCGTGGCCAGTCCCCCGCTCGGGTAGACTGGATCTCCCGCCGCCTTAGCTCAGTTGGTAGAGCACCGGCTTTGTAATCCGAAGGTCGCCGGTTCGATTCCGGCAGGCGGCTCCAACATCCACGGCCCCCGCATGGGGGCCTTCCGAATGCCGCCTGCCGGAATCGGACCGGCGAGCAGCCGCGGGCCCCTGAGCGCCCCGCGGAGACAGCCCAGTGGGCTGTCGATGTGAGAGAACGAAATGAATCTATTTGGCGCAGGACTTTTCGACCGCCCGGAAAGTCACGCCAGCATTGGGGTTCATGGTTATTTGGGGTCTGACGCCTGCGTCAGAAAGAATGATGCGGAACGATGCATGCAGACGACAGACGCAGCAGAATGTTTGGCGTCTGCGTTCGGAATGATTGCGGTTTCTGCGCCCGGCTTCACCGGATGAGCTGAGGCGGCTCCGAATCAATCAAGTACCGGCCTACCCAACAAACCCTCGCGAGAACCACCTGCTCAATCGAAACCCCCTCCATCCCAAGTTCCCGGGGAAGGTGGAATGGGTTGTCCGAGAGCAGCACCAGTACCTTGCGCGCTTCATCCAGGTGAGCAACTGGACCTACCTGGACCCCGTGACGCCACCGTCGGATTCGGGAGCCTCCCATCCCCTCCATGGGGGGCACCTCAACTGCGCCTTCCAAGACCTCGCCCCATGGAATTTTATCAACAGCGGCATGCCCTATCAGCGGGTCCAGCTCTACGCTGAGATGCTCGGGGGCGGCGACCTGGACGCGGTACAGGACGTGTTTCCCGCCTGCCGCCTCGGCCTCCACTCCACGCCCTGGAGCTGGACCAACTACGGGAACTACTCCTGCTTCGTCCCGGCCGCTCAGTTCCCCGATCTCTGGAAGTGGAACGGGGCCCACGCCAACGAGAGCCTCTTCCTCGTCGCGCCTTACCTGCTGGAGCCCGTGGCGAGCGCCGGGAACCACCTGGCCGAGGCCTTGGACGCGGCGGCGGATCCAGCCACGCTGACGCTGGACACCACGGCGGGTCTGGCGCCCAGCGGCTACGTGAGCCTGGAGGGCGAAGTCCTCCGCTACACGGGGAGTCGGGTAGGCCGGGGTGGTTGCCCACCTCGGCCCCCCTCGGATCCGGGCATGC
>CAYWDR010000171.1:0-7741 GCA_964457075.1 uncultured Solibacteraceae bacterium | reverse complement strand
GCTCGGATACGTGCTGGAAGACAGCAGGGTGCTGAACTAATACCTGAGATTCTGTTAGACCATGTAGGTCAATAATCATCACGCCACGAGGCGCATCGGTCAGGTCCCTCCCATTACGATAAGGAAAGATTACCTCTGGGCTTCCCCATGAACGCCACTGCTCGGGCGTGACAATAAACCCCATTCCATGCGGTTTCATGCCTTCGCAAACAACCCGAGTGTTAGACCGAAGTGTCTGAACATCAGTAACCCGAGCACCACAGCTCAAATCCTCATGAATGGCCTTCACAGACTGGTTCTCGACCCGAATAGAGTTGGCCACTGCCTCCGGGGTATCGCCGGAGGCTTCTCCAGCCACTCTACCGATCGAAGCCGTACCTTCTAGACCACCCACCGTCATCGAGATTCGGACATCGGCGCCGTCCTCAGGCCATGGATGGTCAGGGATGGCCCAGAGCAGCTTTATGGGGTGCTTCTTTGCATTGCAATGGTGGGCAATGACAACGCGCTGGCGCACCTGACGGATGCTGTTGGTGGTGATGAGTCCGAAGCGTCGGGCCCGGCCTGACCGCACCGCTTCTGCGGCCTTATGCCACCAGTAGAGAACGAAATCCACGGTGTCGGGCACCTCCGGGTAGGTGGCCCGGAGGGCAACTGTATAGCCGTCTCCCAGAACATCGCGCATGCGAGCGTTCCCCAAAAACGGGGGATTCCCAACGATGAAATCTGCCGCTGGCCATGGCGCGGGTTTGGGGTTGAGAAACTCCAAAATGGGCACCTTGGCCGTATCGTCCGGCACTTGGAGGCCGGTCACCGGATGGGCCTTGGTCGTAACTCCGTCCCATCGGGTTTCCCCGGTGTCCCGGGTGCCCTCCCAGGTGAGCACGGCATCCCGGTTCTGGATGTTCTCGTAGCGCTGGAGCACCGGCTCAGGCGGGGCCCCGGTGGGGTGGAGGCGGCGCCACCATTGGAGGTGGCCGATCCAAAGCACCAGCTCTGCGATGGCCGCCGCCCAGGGCTTGAGCTCGAGGCCAAGGAAGTGGGCGGGGGTCACGGTCACCTGGTCCAGCTGGAGGGCCTGGCGTGTTTCTCCGTAATCCTGGAGGCGGCTGAGGACCTCCTGCTCCAAGCGCTTCACGAGGTCGTAGGCCACGTAAAGGAAATTGCCGCTGCCGCAGGCGGGGTCCAACACGGTGAGGTTGGCCAATTTCTGATGAAAGGCGTGAAGGAGGGCTCGCGCCTTGGCCTTCTCGGGCTCACCCGGCTCGTCCCCAAGGAGGAGCTTCGCCTCGGCCTGAACTAGATCCCAATCCCCGCGGAGGGGCTCCTCCAAGGCGGGGCGGAGCAAGCGCTCAATGAAGGCCCGGGGCGTGTAGTGGGCTCCCAACCGATGGCGCTCCAAGGGGCTGAGGGCGCTCTCCAGAAGGGTCCCGAAGATGCTCGGGTCCACCTCAGCCCAATCGAATCGGGCGGCCTGGAATAGCATCTCGATTTCCCGCTGGCTCAGGTCGAGGGCCAAGCTCTCGGCAAAGAGGCCTCCGTTGAATCGGAGCAGCTTCACCTTCCCCCAGCGGCCGCCGCGGTTCATGGCGTCCCACATGGACTCCAGGCCCGGGACGAAATCGGAGGGATCCTTGCGCCACCCATCCAGCGCGTCCTGGAATTCCCGCTCGGGGAGGAGGCCCACGTCTTCCGCGAAAAAGGTGAAGACGCAGCGCATGAGGAAGTTGGCCACGGCCTGGGCCGGGAAGCGGCCCTCAAGGCTCGCCGCGAGCTGGCCGAGCTCCTTTGCCACCTCCCTCGTCACCTTGGCTCTTCGCCGCGCGGGGTCGAGGCTCTGGGGATCCAGCCAGATGGTTCGGAGCAGGCCCTGGAGCTCCGGCTTGAGGAGGTCATCCATGGTGAAGCTCTGGCGGGCCCCGTAGCCCCCGTAGCTGCCCGTGAATCCCTCCCAGAGGTGGAAGCCATGGCCGAGGTCCACGACGAGGACGAACGGGGGCCGGATCTTGAGGCGGACTGCGTAGTTCACGGCTTGCCCGAAGGCCTGCTCCAGGGCCTTGTCGTAGCCCCTCGCCCGGCGCCCCGCCTCGCTGGCCTGCTTGGCCTCCAGGACGAAGGCCCCCTCCTTGTAGAGGTCGATGAACTTGGTGGTGGTGCTCCCGTCCAAGTTCGTGGCCAGTAGGTCCTTCTCGAAGCAGTAGTGGGGGGAGAGGTCCTTGGGCCCCGGGATGGGGAGGTCCAAGGCCTCACAGAGCTCTCGGAGGAACGAGTCCTTGTTGGCCCTCTCGGCGCCGGCGGAGCCCTTCCAGCGGGTGATGAACTCGGTGATCGTCAGGGGCATCTGGACAGGTTAGTCACAGGGTATGGCGTTAGCATAGGCCGGAGATCACTGAATCTGAGAGCGGCAGCGAGGCGGGATATGTGTGGCCGATTGGTGGCGGAGACGCTGAAGAAGATCATCCGAGAGGACCCGAACGGCCGGACGATCCATGACCTTGTCCGGGACTTCGTGGATCGGTACAACCTCGCCCCGACCAATTGGGCCGTCACGGTTCACGAGGAGTCGGGTGATTGGGCCGCCATCAAGCGGAGGTGGGGGATCGATTCCCCCAAGGGCCTGCTCATCAACTCCAAGATGGAGACCATGACCGAGCAGCCTGGGTACTTTTCCCAGTTCCAGCGCGTGCTCGTCCCCGTGTCCGGGTGGTACGAGTGGCCGGTCATCAATGGCAAAAAGCGCCCCTACTACATCCATCCGGTTGAGCCCGACACACATTGGTGGTTCCCGGGCCTGATGAAGGCCTTCGATAGGCCCAAGGAGGGCCGCATCGAGGGGTTCAGCATCATGACCACGGCCCCCACGGCGGCGATGAGTGAGCTCCACCACCGCTGGCCCGTAATCCTCGGCCCGGATGGCTGCGAGGCATGGATGGACTCGAAGGCCCGCCACGAGGACCTCATGAGCCTCCTCCGCCATTGCCCAGATGAATGGATCGAGGCCTATGAGGTTGGCCCCGCGGTTGGGAATGTCCGGAACGAGGGGGCGGATCTGATCAAGCCCGTGGCCTGAGTGGCTTGGGTAAATCGCCCCAAGCCCCCATTAGGTTCACGGCTTGGGGTCCGCCGTCTATAACCTCTAAGAGCTTCCATCCAATCCAAGATTGGCCCGTGAACCTGAACGGAGCCCCCGAGTTTCCTTACATAGAAGAAGCTCAGCCCTACTGTTTTCAGCCTTCGCTAGAGTGGGTACCCTGGCATCGCTCAAACAGAATGTTTGTAGGTCTACCTGTGGGGTCGATTGAGGATGGAAATGGAATCAAAGGACAAAAAACTAGAAATTGAGGCTCTCATTGCTTCGGCTTTCAAAGCTGCTCGAGACAAAGGGAAGCCCGACTGGAAAAAAATGAAGTTGGCTGTCCTTAAAAATCGACTACTCCAACTTACTAATCATGAGTTTTCTGAACAGCACTTTGGGTTCGAAAACCTATGGGAACTTGTACCAACCCTATCTCCCCTTGTCACCCTTGAGGGGGATGTCGCTGTTTATAATGGGGGAGAGCTTTCTGATGCTGAACCTGTTGAAAGCAGGAGAATTAGGTCTGATTTATGGGAATTGTTAACTTCTTCAACGCCTCATGGGGCGTGTATTTGGGACATATCACAAAAAAGGGTGATTGAAGGACCGGTGGAAAACGGGGTCCCTCTCCCAGTCCTTGACCCTACCGAAAGACAAAAATGGATGAAGGAATTTACCTCTGCTTACGGCCCCTCCGACCAACTTAAAAAATGGTTAGAGGATGGATCAGGCTCCCTCGTTGGGCTGTCCCAACAGATGGGCTACAAGTGGATAAACTTTTCAAAAAAGCAAATCTCACAACTCCTAACTAAATGGGCAACCTCAAACTCCATACCGATCGAGCAGATATTCCAGCCCCCCAACCAAGGAGTATCTACTCCAGATTCAGAAAGTTTACGCAAATTGGTTACAGCTATTGTTTCAATAATGACTAATGAGGAACTCGCCGATCTTCGGATCAGCCCCCAAGTTATCCTTAGGGCAAAAGCCAACGGTAAGATATGAACCCTATAGAGGTATGGATTTTTTATCCGTCCAAAAGCGCTCATAGGGACATTAAAGCATTAATAGGTAATTTAATTGAAGCTTGTAAACTAAATAAATGGCGCCCCGTATTGCGTGAATATAAAGTATTTAATAAACAAGGAGTTATCTCTGGAACTGATGTTCAAGAGCTTTACTTACGAATCCATAAAGCACGGGTAGCTGTGATTAGTATTCAACCCCCAGGCGCAGCAGGACCTATCCTATTTGATAGACCTACGAAGCCTAGCACCGGGGAGCAAATTAATTACAAACAAACATTATCATTGCGACAATTGTGTTTAAATAAATCATTTTTTTATAAAATGAGATGGGACCGCGAAACACATAATTGGGTCTCAGGGTTCCAAAAGTGGGCAATCAGTATTAATTGCAGCAGCACACATGATCCAATCTGCCTACCTTTTCATGTTTTTAAGGCTGAAGGCCATTGGCCAAAGACATTGAAATCACATGAAAGCCGTAAAGATTTTAATAACCAATACGGCACCAATGATCGTAAAGATCTTAGAAGCCTCATTTGGAAAACCAATGAACTTCATGGAAACGAATCTATTCATATTGCAGGATTCCAGCTACCTAAGGGGTATCACTGGAATGTTAACTCCAGCCTCAACAAAGCGACACTCTACACTCCGACCGAGGTTTGGGAGGTGAGTAACTACGTGAACGTAACCCCAGACGCCTGTATCCGGGGAAGGGCTCCAAACGCAAAGCGGACAAAGTAAAAAGAAGGCTCCATCATGGAGCCTTCTTTTGGGAGAAATCTGTGGGCTTTTTTGTTAGGCCATCAGTCTGGTAGGGCGGTAGCAGTTGGATCGGGCAAGATCAAATCAGATCTCCGCTCACGGCGCGAACCAACCATCATCCACTATTCCGACTGTAGCAAAGCACTCTTGGGAGCTACCCAAGGCGCTTGGTCCATGCGTTTGCAGTGGACTTCTTCAAGGGTCTAATCGGCGGGCCCCATTGTCAACATCCATTTCTGTGGAGGCGCCACGGGACCACAAAGGCACTGTAGGGTGCTCCGGCCTCCCAGCCTGGGAAGACGTGGAGGCTGTCCTTGCCTTGCATGTGGGCCTCGAGGGTCGTCAGGGCCGGGGTGGGCAAGGGGGACGGTGTGCTCCTCCCTTAATTCATCGGCCTTCGTTGCATTTCAGGGCCGCAGTGCCACCCACGCCACCATCGGCCCATAGTCCTGGTAATCGAGGGCGAGAGTGATGGGCTCATGACGGAGGATCACTACGCATTTCCACCAGCCATGGCCGCGGATTTCATCGAGTGGAGGGTGATGGTGGAGGGTCCAGCGGAAGTGGCGGACTTTGAGGAGGGCGTCGCGCGTATGGCGTTGGAGCCAGGCTTCGGCGCGGCGGCTATCCATGTGCCGGAGGGGGGCGACTTCGCCCCAGGTGAGGTCCAGGGGGATGGCGCAACCTTCGCGGGTAAGGGCGCGGCAACAGGGGCAGCTGTTTTCCGGCGCCCAGTGGATGCCGGTGGGGCCCTCCAGGATGAAGGCAGGCCCGTGGAGGGGCATAAAGGGTTGGTAGGTGAGCAAGAGCGCTCCTATCCACGGCCGCAAGCGGCAGCCGGAAAATGGAACGGGTGCTGACCCTTGGAAGAGTCTAGACGAGGTGCGGAGGGCCGCCTATGCCCAAGGGCAGCGCTTGGCCCCCCAGGCCGTGGCTGGCGGAGTACTCCGCCCAGGCCTCCTTCAACTTCCTACGCTTCTTGGGTAGGGTGGAGCGGGACATATGAGATCAATTTGGCGTCAAGTAGACGTCAACAGCTGGGGGCGCTATAGGGTGCGACCCTAAGGGCCATCACCGTGGCCGGATCGTCCAAAGACAGCCGATCATCAGTGGGGGCAGTACTGGGGGCAACTACCTGCCCTGTACTTTGTAACCACCGTTATATGAAGTCTTAGATGACCCGTTTGGTCGCCCCCACCTCCACCAAATTGAAAGGCCCCGCCAGGGGCCTTATTTTGTGTCGGGGAAGCATAGTTTGGCCGTTCGGTCTGACCATGCTTCCTCCGCCCAGTCGCCATTTCCTGCTACGGCTTTCCGGTTCCAACGAGGTGAGCCAGATAGTTCCCGGGAGAGATCACGATGATCCGCTCTCGAACCGTAGCCGAATTGGCTACGCTTGCCAGGACTGCTTCCCACGGTGCTGTAATGGCGTGCCGGCCAGGTTTTGCGAGGGTTCGGGGGGCCCAGCGCATTTCAGGTTGCTGGGCCCTCCGCAGGACCCATCTTTTCTGGATCGGCAAGGGGCCTTGCCTGTTTCTGACAATCGTTCCTCATGGAAGGGGTGCTTCCATTGGCCAATGTTGAAAACCAACCTGCGCTTGGGGCTTCGTTCGAAGGCCTGGTCCTGGTCGTGGACGATGAATCCGCCGTGAGGACTACGCTTGCGATGGTGCTGGAGTCGTTTGGGTTGAGGGTCATCGCCGCCCAGGACGGGGTCGAGGCTTTGGAACGGTATCAAGCCCATCGAGGGGAGATATCCCTCGTGATCATGGACGTCACCATGCCCCGATTGGGCGGCGTGGAGGCGACCCTCCGGCTTCGCGAGATGGACCCCTCGGCCAAGGTGATCCTCAGCAGCGGGTACACGAACAGCATGGTGGCGAATGCGAAACCGGACGCCTTTCTTCCCAAGCCGTATCGGATCAACACCCTGCGAGAACTCGTCCGGCACGTGCTCCATGAGGAGCGCGTTGGGGCCACCCAGGCGCGGCCCCAGCCACGGGCCTCCCATGGGAGCCGTTCGACGGGGGCCGAACTGCGTCTCTAGGATGCTGCTAGCCCCCATCAACGGGTCCTTCAACCGGACGGCGTTCAGGATTGCCGAAGGGGCAGCAGGGCCCGGAGCCGGGGATCGCGCAGGTACAGCCCACCCCATAGGAGGACCCCGACGAGGATGGCGGGGAGGAAGGGCTCGCCCACGCGCACGTGGGTGGCCGTGGCCCCGCCCATGTAGCCCGTGAGGAGGATGGCCCCGAGCACCGAGGTGCGAGGGAAGAGGTAGAGGGCGGTGCAGAGGAGCTCGACGGCGCCGATGGGCTTCGCCATATGGGCCCCGTAACCGAGCTTCACGAAGCCCTCCAGTACGGCCGGGGGCCCGGCGAGCTTCATCGTGCCGCTGAAGGCGAGCAGGAGGCAGGGCAGGGCGCTGAGGATGCGGCCGGCCCATAGGACCTTGGGGGACAGGGTCGATTCGGATGCCATGGATCGGATCTCCAGGCTGAACGTTAGCGCATGGAGGCTGGATTTCAACGGAAAGGGGAGGCTTGCCGTTAGGATGAATCCAGGAGGCGCCGTGTTCGAGCATCGGGGCAGTGTGTTCGTGGTGTCCGCCCCTTCGGGGACGGGGAAATCCACCTTGAGCCAACGCCTCGTGCAGAGCGTTCCCGGACTCATCTTTTCCATCTCCTTCACCACCCGGGCCCCGCGGCCGGGCGAGGTGGACGGCAAGGACTACTTCTTCGTGGATGACGCCAAGTTCGACGCCATGGTCGAGCGGGGGGAGTTCGTGGAGTGGGTGGAAGTCTACGGACGCAAGTACGGCACGGGCCGCACCTGGCTGGAGAGCGTGCTCTCCACGGGGCAGGACGTGCTC
>CAYWDR010000170.1:0-7759 GCA_964457075.1 uncultured Solibacteraceae bacterium | reverse complement strand
GCAGGGCGGCGAGGCGGTCGAAGGTGGTGGGGCTGCCGCCCCGGAGGAGGTGGCCCAGCACGACGGCGCGGGCCTCCTTGCCCGTGCGTTCCTGGAGCCCCTTGGCCACGCGCTCGCCGATTCCGCCCAGGCGCTCGGCCTGGCCGGCGCCTTCGGCGGCGAGGAGGGCGAGCTGGCCGTCCTTGGGTTTCGCGCCTTCGGCCACCACGACGAGGGAATAGGTGCGCCCCGTGGCCTCCCGTTCCCGGATCTTCGCGGCCACCTTATCCAGATCGAAGGGGATCTCGGGGAGGAGGATGGCGTGGGCGCTTCCCGAAATGCCGGAGTGGAGGGCGATCCAGCCCGCGTAGCGGCCCATCACTTCCACCACCATCACGCGGCGGTGGCTCTCGGCCGTGCTGTGGAGGCGATCCAGGCACTCCGTGGCGAAGGAGACGGCCGTGTCGAAACCGAAGGTGGTGAAGGTCTTATCGAGGTCGTTATCGATGGTCTTGGGCACGCCGATGACGCGAAGGCCCTTTTCCCCCAGCGCATGGGCGATGGTGAGGGTGCCGTCCCCGCCGATGGCGATGAGCGCATCCACCTGCCGCTTGGCGAAGAATTCCAGGATCTCTCCGCTGCGGTCGCACTCGCCCATGGTGCCGTCGGGCCGGGCCACGGGAAAGCGGAAGGGGTTGCCCTGGTTCGTCGTGCCGATGATCGTGCCGCCCAGGTGGGCGATGCCCCGCACCCGATCCTTCGTCAGGCGCATGAAGCCGCCATCCTCGTAGCGCTCCGGGAAGAGGATCCCGTTGAAGCCGTCGCGGATGCCGTAGCACTCCCAGCCCCGGTTCACGGCCGCCAGCACGGCGGCGCGGATCACGGCATTGAGCCCAGGCGCGTCCCCGCCTCCGGTGGTGAGCGCGATGCGGCGGATGGGCGGGGGCATGGGGACTCCGGGCGATGCCCGCGTTATCGGGGCGGGTGCGTCCGCGATTGAATCCGGCCGGTTCACTCCCCATGGATCTGCCGCCTCAGGGACTGCAGCAGGCCCGGGCCGCGGGAGAGGTGGAGGTGAAGGGCGACGCCCGCGACGACCAACAGGCCGATGAGGACGAGAGTCTTTTTGCGCATGATGGAGCTCCGATCAAAGGGTGGCCAGGGCGTCCTGGACGGTGAGCTGGGAGGCGCGTCGGGCGGGCAGGAAGCTCGCCATCGCGGCTCCGGCAAGGACGATGAAGAGCCACGCCAGCAACCCCACGTTCGAGAGCACGAGGGGCAGAGGGGTGCGGAAGGAGAGGTTGCCCACCAGGCGGCCCACGAGGGCGGAAAAGGGCAACGATAGCGGGATCGCGAACAGGAAGCTCAGGGCGCCGATGAAGAGGCCTTCGCTCAGGACGTTGCGCAGCACGGTCTGGGGCGTTCCGCCGATGGCCCGCATGATCGCGAACTCCCGCGTGCGCTCCGCCACGCTGGTGCCCATGGTGGAGGCGAGGCCCAGCGCGCCCACGATCGCCATGAGCACCGCCATGAAGAGCAAGGCGTCGATGAGGATGGCCAGGTGTGCCCCCACGGCGGAGCGCAGCTCGCGATCCGTAAGGACCGAGGCGACGCTGACGTTCGCGGATCGCAGCACGGCCTCGACGCGGGCCAGCGTGGTTTTTTGCGCCTCGGGGTCCTTCGAGTCGAAGACCAGGCGGAAGGAGCGCGCCTGATCCGGCCGGCCGGCCATCTCCGCCATCCGGCGCGCCGGAAGGTAGGCCACGCCGGCGGCACCCAATTCCTCCACGATGCCCACCACACGGCCCTTCAAGGGGCGCCCGTCCATGGAGAAGGTGACCTCATCGCCGACCCGGGCCCAGGGCAATTGGGACCGCATGCCCTGATTCAGCACGAGGGCGTCGGTGTCGCCGGGCCGCAGCCAGCGGCCCGCAAGGAGGGGGAACTGAACGAAGGTGGACCCTTCGGGGACGCCCCTGAGGGTGAGGCTGCCGTGGCCGCCGTCGGGGTAGGTGCGTACCACGTCCACCAGGCCCTTCGCCTCCAGGGCCGCGGGGGCATAACCCCAGGCCTCGGCGGCCTTCACGCCGGGCGTGGCCCGCAGGCGGGAGAGCGTCGGCTCCACGGGCTCCAGGCCGTGGAGCTCGACCTCCGCGTCGAAGTGGCGGCGGGCCATGCCCTCCTCCATGCGTTTGTCCCAGGCGGAGCGGACGTTGAGTCCGGTCATGAACATGCCGCCGCCGGCGGCCAGGAGGCCCAGGGTGAGGAGGAGGCGCCCCCGCCGGCGGAAGGCGTTGCGCAGGCTCAGGAGCAGCGTGCGATCCAGGCCGCGGAGGGAGGCCAGGAAGCCATCCAGGCCCCGCCCACCGAAGGCCTCGGCCTTCACGCCCACCTCCGCCAGGGCCTCCCGCACGGTGATGCGGCTGCCCCGCAGGATGGGCACGAAGGCGGCGAGCAGAGGCGCCCCGAGGCCGCCGGCGAGTTGCACCGCGAAGACCCACCCGGGCAGGGAGGCATCGGTGATGGTGAAGTTCAGCAGATCCCCCACCGCGGCGGCGAAGGTGCGGGCGGCCGGAATCCCGAGGAGGATGCCCAGGGCCGTGGCGGTGGTGCCGACGATGGCCACCATGACGAGGTAGAGCCCGGCGATCTGCCCGGTGCGGGCGCCGATGGCCTTCATCACGCCGATCTGACGCACCTGGGAGGCCAGCATCGCGTTCACCAGGGTGGCCACGAGGATCACGCTCAGGCCCAGGGCCATGAAGGCGAAGATCACCAGCATCATGAGCACGGCCACCATCTGATTTTGATGTGGGTGCTTGCCCGGGGCAGGCACGGCGATGCGCTCGACGGTGCGGCCTTGGCCCTGGAGCCAGGCGCCGACGCGGCGAGCGGTGGCGTCCACCGCTCGCACGTCCATCGGGGTCTCGCTGACGCGGATCTTCAGGAGGTCCAGGCCGCCCGTCTCGCCGAGCCAAGCCAGGGTGGCTGGCGTGATGTATCCGTAGCCGCCGCGCTCCTGCCAGGCGGGGGCCAGGGCGGGATCCTGCACGAGGCCGCTGATGGCCATGGCGCGAGGCGCGCCGTGGGGGGTCTTCACGGTGATGCTTCCGCCGAGGCCCGCCTTCACCATCTCCTGGGCGGTGCGCTCCAGGAGGAGGGTGCCTACCGGCGGCGGCCATGCGCCCGCCAAGGGTTTGAAGGTGGCGAGGGTCATGGCGTTGAAATCGTTCACCACGAAGAGCTGCATGGGCCGCCACACATCGGGGCCCACCTGCACCCGGGCCAAGATCTTGCCGCGGGCTTCGGCGGCACCGATGCCCGGCATGCGCCGCACGGCCTTGACTTGGTCCTCGTCGAGGCGGTCCAGCTCCAGCGTGGCGGAAGCGGGCTTCGTGCCCATGTAGTTGACGCCGATCTCCCGGGTGAGGATCGCGTAGGCCCCCAACATGGTGCCCACGCCCAGGAGGCTGGCGGCCAGGGCCAGCACCATCATGGCGGTGCGGCCCCGGGCCGTCGCCAGATCCCGCATCACTTTGCGCCACCGGGGTTCAAACATGGCTCACCTCCCGGTTCGCTTCCGCGGGATGGAGGGAGTCGCCCACGATTTCGCCATCCGCGATCGTGAGCGTGCGGGTGACGAATCGGCCGAGGTCCCGCTCGTGGGTCACCATGAGGACGGTGCGGCCCTCCTTCACCAGATCGGCGAAGAGGCCGAGCACCTCGTCGGCGGTATGGGAGTCGAGGTTGCCCGTGGGCTCGTCGGCCACGAGGATGGGCGGGTCGTTGGCGAGGGCGCGGGCCAGGGCGGCGCGCTGCTGCTGCCCGCCGGAGAGCGCCGAGGGCAGCTTGTCGGCCTGCTCGGCGATGCCGACCCGCGCGAGAAGGGCGAGGGCCCGTGGTCGGCGTTCGGCTTCCGGAAAGGAATCGCAGAAGTCCATGGGGAGCATGACGTTTTCGGCGATGGTGAGGGTGGGCAAGAGCTGGAAGAACTGGAACACGACACCTACGCTGCGGCCGCGCCAGGCCGCCAGCTCGCTTTCGCTCAGCCGATGGATGGCCGTGCCGGCGACGGTGATCTCGCCGGAGGTCGCCCGGTCCAGGCCGGTGAGGAGGTTCACGAGGGTGGATTTGCCGCTCCCGGATTTGCCCACGACGGCGACGAAGGCGCCGGTGGGGAGGTCCAGGCTGACGTTCTTGACGGCGTTGAAGGGCCCGGAGGGCGTGTCGTAGGCCTTGAACACCCGGCGCAGCTCGATGAGGCTCGGGGCATGGCGGGTGGGGGTTCCGTTCTTGGGCTGAAGGGACATGGCCGCTCCTTGCGCAGTCGAACACTGAGTTCATAATCGAACATTGTGTACATGAACCATTCTTCCCGCCGCCGCCGAAGGCACCAGTGCATTCGTGGCCGTCGTGTCCGGTTCGGAACAATGCGCCATGGATTGTTCGATAGGAGGGCCGATGACCTTCAAGGCTGAGGCGAAGGGCGAGGATCGCCGGGTGGCGCGCACGCGCAATCTGCTTCAGGACGCGCTGACGGCCCTCATCGTCGAGAAGGGCTACGATCCCATCACGGTGCAGGACATCCTGGACAAGGCGAACGTGGGTCGGTCCACGTTCTACGCCCACTTCAAGGACAAGCAGGATCTGCTCATGGGCAGCCTGGACCGCCTGAAGGGCTTCCTGGGCGAAGCCCAACGGTCTGCTCGCGCCGTGGAAGGATCCGCGGATCGTCTCGCCTTCAGCCTGCCCATGCTCCATCACGTGAAGAGCCACGCGAAGCTGTACAAGGCGTTCATGGGCCGTGCCAGCGGCACCATGGTGATGTTCCACATTCAGCGCATCCTGGTCGATTTGGCGAGGCCCGAGATCCAGGACCGCCTATCCCGCCGGCCCCAGGCGAAGCGTCGAGGGCAGGCTCCGAAGGAGGTCCCCTTGGAGGCCATCGTTCAAGCCACCGTCGGCTCCTACCTCGCCCTTCTGACCTGGTGGATGGATCACGGCACGCCCTGCAGCGCCGAGGAGCTCGATGGGTTGTTCCAGAAACTGGTGCTGCCGGGATTGGAGCCGCCTGCCGGAATCGAACCTCCATTGCGGGCAGCCCTTCGCGCCTGATTCCGCTTCGACAGCCCACTGGGCTGTCTCCGCGGGGCGCTCAGGGGCCCGCGGCTGCTCTGTGGCGCGACGAAAAGAATCATTTTGCAATCGACAGAATGATTAGGGGCCTCATTCATTCTGCCTCACCCCTCATTCTTTCCGATTTCCTGCGCCTGGCTCAGATTGGGTCGGTTCGTCCCTGTGAAGGGCCAAGCTGGATTGAACCTGGTACAAAAATTTCCCGCGAAGAGTGTTGTATTTAAATGTTAATTTAATTAATTTTGTTCTTATAGGTTATCGACTGCCTTAAAAAAATGTCATTTGTATTGCCAGGTGGGGCAAGTGTAGGCTCGGCGTTATGGAGCCTACTGTTATGTGCATGTTTCGACGGGTCGTTGTTTGTGGGTGCATCATGGCGCCCCAGTTCTTAGCCGGTCAAGCTGGGCCGGAATCAGCTGCTGACCTAAGGGGTTTGTTAAGAGCAAACCATCAAATGACCACCGCACTGTTGGAATTGGAAGTCAGTAACCCGCAGTTATTGGAGAACCTCATTCGTGTGTCTCAAGCGAGCCCCGGCACCCCTCTCCCAGTTCTCAAAGCACGTGACCCATTCCTAGCCGCCATTTCGGCTGCAATTCCGGACGACCCACCATTTTGGGCGAGTTGGGGCAGATGGGTGCGCAGGAACCCAAACACAGCTAAGAGCTTAGTGGTACTCCATTCCAAATTTAGCACCCTTCTCTAGTTCACAAGGATTAGATAAATGCGATTATTTAAATACTTATCGCTGATTTGTTTCCTGTTCATAAAAGCTGGAAATGCTCAAACCATTCTTGATTCATCGAATTTACCAATTGAAGAAATTACGACTAGACGGCAAATTCCACTAAAATATGGATCATTCGATCCAATTCATGGTGATCTTAAATTAAATGTACCAATCGGGCCTAGACTGCCTGGGCGCATCCCGATCGGAATCAATTGGAATTTAGACACTTTGTCCCCGGTCGTATGGTCTACACCTCCTTTTGATGGGACTGCAATCCAGAACGGGTGGTTCCAAGTAATCATGGTCAACGGGAAAAGCTACAGCTTTGATAGGCCATCATCCCTTTCGGTCGCTCAAGCGGTTTCAATTCTGCAGACCAGAGGAGCTACAGTTCCTAGTGATCTGTCTTGCGATTTTTTTGTTGCGGATAAAAGTGGAACAAAATTTCTACTTCAGTCCTTAGGTTTTTGGGCCTATTTCGACGGAGAGAATGCCTATTGGACTTCGGGCTGGTCCAACGATTCCTTAACG
Source organism: uncultured Solibacteraceae bacterium (assembly GCA_964457075.1). Taxonomy (GTDB): domain Bacteria; phylum Acidobacteriota; class Holophagae; order Holophagales; family Holophagaceae; genus JAFDVN01. Next base: position 1,383 of record CAYWDR010000170.1, on the reverse strand, counting down.
ACGTATGTGGGCAATATTTGGGGAGATCGGGTTTCAATTAGTGAAATTATCGACCAAACAACTGGTCTCTATAAAATAAAAATCCAGAATGAATTGAAGTCCTCAGACTTTATTTCAGTAGAATTATTAACTGGAACAAATATTCCATTCACAGTGGTGAATGGAATTGGGGCTCCAGCTGTGTCTGGGATGTTTGCTTGGTTTTCATCGGGCGATCAATCTTGCCCAGATCGGACCAATCCGGAAGTCACCATTCGTTCACATATGTACACTAATGGTGGGTCTCTGGCGAGTATAACCATGGATCCAGGGGATGGCCAATTTCAAACAACAGTTTTTAATTATGGGCCTGGCACCCATGGATCCGTTGTCGGGAACATTGGACCTCAATATGGCACGGCTGTTTTAGAATCAATTCAGCATCCCACATTTAAAGAGCAATTTTATTATTTGCAAGGGGACCCCGGGCAACCGTGGCAGAGTCGTCCAGCTCAGATCGGGATGGAGGGTATCGGGGCTGCATATCAATACAATGTTAGCTACTCATGGGTAAGCACTTATGATAGCTATGGCTGGTTCTTTAATGAAGCTAAAGTACACACAGCCTTTAGTCCGAAGCGGAGCATCGGCCGAGTTTCTATCAGCGGCCTAGACCTAAATGGGAATCCAATTGGGAAAACGTATCTGGTGCTTCGAAAGACCGCAGACCTTTTGCGCCAACGTGGCGCAACCCAAGGGCAGTTCGTAGATCCTCTCATCACGACTACCGTCCTTACCTATCCGACCCCAGCCCCAGATGCGAATGCGAAATTCCGTGGGGTGCAGTACATCCACCCCATCGGGAAGGTCTGGTGGAATAGCACCGAAGCGGAGCGTGTAAAAGAGTATCTTCTATTTACCAAGCTTTCTGTAGTTCAGGAGCGCGTCATTACTGGGCAGGGTGCACCAACCGCTGATTTCATGGATCCCCAGTTTTGGGACACGCTTTTCACGTGGACTCCATCACAGGTGATTACGCACGAAACAAGGGACTTCGATGGGTGGACTGTTAGTTCTGGAAGCAACTCGGCGGCGGCACCCTTAGTTGCTGCGCCACCTGGGTGGCTGACACCTTCTACGTACCAGCAGCCAATTGCCACCCCAACCCGTGAAACGATCCGCCGAGCCAACCTTCCTAGCAAAACGATTGTTGTCGGAAGTCGTTTTTCTTCGGGGTCGATGGATCTTTATGGACCTGTGCGATCCGATGTCTTCCTCGATCTTCCCTCCGCTCCCACAGATCTACTACAGACCCCGGGAGGCCCTTGGCAGTCGGACTTGAATCAGAATTCGTCCCCCGCCCCGGAAATTCTTTGGACACCCATTTGGGGACAATCCCCTGAG
>CAYWDR010000169.1:0-7825 GCA_964457075.1 uncultured Solibacteraceae bacterium | reverse complement strand
GGCTGAGACTCGTGAACGGCGATGCCCAGGAGACCCTGCCGGGGATCGCGGGGTGGCCAGTGGATGAGCAGGGGGAGCGCGTGCCGTTGTTCGTCTAGGCCGGTGAGTCGAACGGCGAAAAGCAGCCGGAGATGAACAGAGATGAACGGAGATGGGCCTTCGATATGCCCATCACTGTTCATCCCTTTTTCATCACTGTTCATCACTGGTTTTCTTTGAAACGAGGCCTTCTCTGAGTTGCCGAACCTTCAAAGGCCAAAAAGGAAAACCAGTGATGAACAGTGATGAACAGTGATAGCCAAGCGGTTGGCCCATCTCCGTTCATCTCTGTTCATCTCCGGTTTGGTTTTTCTTCCCCTCTCCGGCGCTATTTCCCCTTCACCGGCTTTAGCTCCAGATCCTGGTAATCAAAGCTGAAGTCCGCCAGCTCGCTCGTCGGCACCATCTTGATGGATTCGATGGCCCCGGCCGCGTTGAGGTGGAAGGTGAGGTAGGCGTCGGGGATGTTGGGGTCCTGGAAGACGGCGCGGAAGGTGTCCTGCTGCCAGGGTTGCAGCTCACCCACGGCGGCGGGAGTGGGCACCACGCGGATGCCGAGCTTGCCGCCCTCCTGGATGACGCGCACGTCGCCGTACCAGGCGTCGCGGTAGGTGCCTGCGTAGCGCTCCAGCGGGAGGCTGGGCCGGCTCTCCTTGGCCCGCTTCGCGTCCTGCTCGTGGAGGGCCTTCGTTTCCTTGGCCACGCGATCCGCCTCCCGCTTTTGGAGGAGGGTGGTCCAATCCTTGGCGGGGCGGCCCAGGGCGTGATCGAGGAGGCGGTACACGAGGGCGTTGAAAGCGCCGCCCTGCTCCTGGTTGGTGAGCACGATGATGCCCAGCTGCTGATCGGGCACCATCACCACCGTGGAGTACATGCCCGTGAGGGCGCCGCCGTGGGAAACCACCTTATGGCCGAGATAGTCCCGGAGGCTCCAGCCCAAGCCGTAGGCGGAGAACTGAGGCCTCAGCTCCTCCATGCCCGCCGTGGGCGTCAGCGGGGTGCGCAGGGGGATCTGCGCGCTCCACATCTCGTGCATGGATTTGGGCGAGATCAGCGCCTTGCCGTCGGGAAGTTTCCCGCCGCCCAGCTGCAGGGCCACCCACTTGGCGAGGTCGGCGACGTTGGACTTCAGGCCCGCGGCCCCTGCCCACACCTGATCCCGCGTGCGGGGCACGGCCGCGAGGGGCCGGTCGTAGCGCCAGCCCTTGGCGTGGGGCATGGCCACGTTGGCGGTGTCGGGGATGCCATCGCTGGTGATGCGCGTTTCCGTCATGCCCAGGGGCTTGAAAAGGCGTTCGGCCATGAAGGAATCCCAGGATTGCCCCGCCACCTTCGCCACCACCTCGCCCGCCACGAGGAAGCCGAGGTTGTTGTAGGCATAGCGGCTGCGCAGGGAACTGGCGGGCTTCAGGTGGGCGGCGGCGGCGAGCACCTGCTCCCGTGTGAAATTCGTATCGGGCCAGTACATGAGGTCACCGGCCCCCAGGCCCAGGCCCGTGCGGTGGCAAAGGAGGTCGCGCACCGTGATCTCGCGGGTGACGAAGGGGTCGTCGACGCGGAAGCCCGGCAAGTGCTGGATGACCTTGTCGTCCCAATGGAGCTTTCCTTCGTCCACCAGCAGCGCCACGGAGGCGGCCGTGAAGGCCTTGCTATTGGAGGCGATGCCGAAGAGGGTGTGGGCGTCCACGGGTTCGGAGAACCCCAGCTTTCGCACCCCATAGCCCTTGGCCAGCACCACCTTGCCGTCCTTCACGACGGCGACGGCGAGACCCGGCACCTCGAAGGCCTTCATGGTCCTCGCCACCAGCGCGTCGAAGCCGGCGGGGATGGCGGGAGCCTGCGATAAAAGCGGGAAGGCGATGAGGGCGGGAAGGGCGTGGCGCAGCATGGGGGCTCCGGAGGGGTGCGTACAGGATGACGGATCGGCGGAACGGCTACCGGCTGAACGCCCCCGTCCCCCGCAGCTCCGCCACCAGGGCCGGCAAGAGGTCCTCCAGGGCCTCCACCTCCAGCGCCGTGGTGCCCCGCCCCAGGCTCACGCGCAGGGTGCCTTTCGCATAGGCCGGATCCACGCCCATGGCGCGCAACACGTGGCTGGGCTCCTTGTGGCCCGTGCTGCAGGCGGAGCCCGTGGAGACGCAGATACCCGCGCGATCCAGGTGGAGCAGCAGGGCCTCGCCTTCCACGCCCTCGATGGCCAGCAGGCTCGTGTTGGGCAGGCGGGGCGCCCCGGCCCCCAGCACCTTCACACGGGGGATGGCCTTGAGGAGCGTGGTCTCCAGGTGATCCCGCAGTTCGGCCACGCAGGTCATGTACCCGAGGCGGTCTCCGGCCAGGGCCGCGGCGGCGCCCAGGCCCACGAGGCCCGGCACGTTTTCCGTGCCGCCCCGGCGGCCCCGCTCCTGGCCGCCGCCGATAAGCAGGGGCTTGAGGCGCAGCCCCCGCCGGATGAAGAGGGCGCCCACGCCCTTGGGCCCACAAAATTTGTGCGCGGAAAGACAGAGCAGATCGGCGGGCCCCAGGGCCACGTCCACGGGGATCTTCCCCACCGCCTGGGTGGCATCCACCAGCAGGAGGGCCCCCTTGGCCTTCACGCTGCGGCCCACCTCGTCCAACGGGTTCACGACCCCGTTTTCATTGTTGGCGGCCATGACGGCGACGAGGGCCGTATCGGGGCGGACGAGGGCATCCAGCGCCCCCAGATCCAAGCGGCCCTCCCCATCCACGGGCACCAAGGAAACCTCGACCCCTTGGGAACTCAGCCAGGCGGCCAGCGAGTGAAGGGCCGGATGCTCCACAACGGAGAGAACCACGTGCCGCTTGGCGGGAAAGGCCTCGATGACGCCCCGCACGGCATGGTTCAAGGCTTCCGTGGCCCCCGACGTGAACACGAGTTCCGCCGGGGCGCAGCCCAGGAGGGTGGCCACCTGCTCCCGGGACCGGTTCACGGCGGCCTCGGAGAGATGGCCCAGGGCGTGGGCGCTGCCCGCGTTGCCGTGCCGCTCGGTGAACCAGGGCAGCATGGCCGCCAGGACGTCGAGGTCCACGGGGGTGGTGGCGTTGTGGTCGAGGTAGATCATCGGGAGGTATTGTCCCATCAGAGGGGTTGCTAAGCGGGCTGATTCACGAAGGCCAGCAGCTCCGCCCAGCCGCGGCCCCCCAGTTCGAGCGTGTTGTGCCCGGCCTCGGGCTGCACCCACACGCGCACGGGGCCGCGGCAGGCCTCCGCCAGGCGATGGCCCTGCGCCGCGCCCACCACCTCGTCCCGGCCCGCGATGAGGATGGCGACGGGCCCCCGGTACCGGGCCAGCGCCGCCACGTTATCCCACCGATCCTTCAGCAGCCACCGCACGGGCAGCCAGGGGTAGGCCTGGCCACCCACCTCCGACATGCGGGCGTAGGGTGTCACGAGGAACAGCCCCTGGATCCGCGAAGGGTCGCCCGCCGCCACTTGCGCCGCCACGCCGGAGCCAAGGCTCTCGCCCAGGAGCAGGAGTGGCCCTTCCTGAGCCAGGAGGGACGCGGCCTCCCGGCCCGCGGCCACCAACTCCGATTCGGAAATCCTTCCCTCGCGCGCGCCGTAGCCGGGGTATTCGAAGAGCACCACGTCCACGCCAAGCCCCTCGAAGAGGCGGACGTAGTAGACGCGATCGAGGGCGTTGCCCGCATTGCCATGGAAGACGAGCACGCGTCTCGATGCCTTGGAGACACCGCCCCGCCGCCACCCCAGCAGGCGCCCCTCCGGGCTGCTCCAGGGCAGGAGGCCCGCCGCCGCGGCGCGACGCAGGGCCGCCGCCTCCGTGCTTCGATCGGGGAAATACTGCAGGCTCCGCTGCACCAGGAAGACCACCGCGCAGAGCCCTCCGTACACGGCCAGGAACGCCAGCAGCGCGCGGAACAGGATGCGCAGGGTCATCGGTTCAGCATACTGGGACGAAAGCCAAGACGCAGAAGCCGCAGAAAGACGCAGAAACCGCCGAACAAAGCCTCCCTCCCCGGGAGCAGGCCTCCTGGCGCTTCGCGCCAAGGTCCGCGAACGCGGACCTTGAATCGAGCCGGGGCCTGAGGCGGCCCTTGAAGGCCGGCCCAGGCCCCGGCTCGATTCATGAGGCCGGTGGAAGGCGTGAGTCGAACCCTCTTCTGCGGTTTTCTGCGTCCTTCTGCGGTTTCTGCGTTCCTTCTATTCTTCCGCCCTACTTGAACACTTCCGCCAACGGCGTGACCACCACCGCCTCCGGCTTCAGATCCGTCTTGAACCGCGCGATGGCCTCGTCTTCGTCCTTCAGCTCCGGCTTGGGCGCGTCGTACTTCGGCAGGGGGCTCGCCTCCGCGAAGAACTCCCTTTTGAACGCCTCCGCATCCTTGGTGATGACGACGAGGTCGAGGGCCGAGGTGCGCAGGTACTTGCGGATGACGCGGTCCACGTCGGCCTTGGTGAGGGCCTTCAGCTTGGCTTTGAAGGCCTCGCCGTACTCCGGCAACCCGAAGCTCCCGTTGTCCAGGGCGTGGCCCAGGCGCTTCGCGCCCGTATCCGAGAGGTGGTCGAGGAACTTCACGAGGAATGTGCGCGTGGCTTCGAAGCCCGCGGCAGGCATGCCCCCCTTCACCAGCTTGTCCAGCTCGAAGAGGGCCGCCTTGAGGGCGAAGGCGCCGTTGGCGGGAGCCACGGGGCGGATCCACACCTGCCAATGGTTGAAGACGCGGGCCACGCCGGGATCGGGCTGGAACTGGAACATGCCGCCGGGGAAGGCCTCCAGGTAGGCGTAGTTTCCGTAGTTGAGGCCGCGCTCCTCGCGCAGGCGCTGGTAGAGCACGCCCGTGCTATTGCGGTGCTGCCCCAGGTAGGAGGTGGCCACCCAAAGGGCGGGGAAATCCGGATGGGCGCGGTTCACGCGCGCATCGAGGGGCGTGCCCTTCTCGTCCCGTTCCCGCAAGGGGATGCCGAAGGAGATGGCCGTAGCCCGGGTCTCCTTCGTGACGATTTGCATGTGGGACACGGGAAGGTGCTCCGCCTCGCTGAAGGCCACGGGGGGCGCCGCCACGTCGGAGAGCTTGGCGAGGCCCCGCAGGGCCGCCGCCTTGAAGGCGCCGTCGTAGCCGCCGCCCAGGCCCACGCTCATGCGCTTTTGGGAGTAGTAAGCGCGGGCGAAGGCCTTCACGTCGTCGAGGGTGATGGCTTCCAGGCCGCTGGCCGTGCCCAGCACGGGATGGCCGTAGGGCTCCGCGTACATCCGGGCTTCGAGGGCCAGCTTGCCCAATTCCTCATCGTTGTTGGCCTTGAGCCCCACGTTGAGGGCGTTGAGCTGCTGGGCCTTGATCCGCTTGAAGTCGCTTTCCGTGAAGCCCGGTTCCAACAGTTGCTCCATCCCCAGTTCCAAGGCCTCCATGGCCTTGGAACGGGGGACGTTGAGGGTGAAGCTGGTGCGCTCCTTATCCACGAGGGCGCCGAGGCGGCCCCCCGTGGCTCCGGCGGCCTTCACCAGCTCCGGCAGGCTGCGCTGGCGCGTGGCGGCGTCCGTGATCATGGAGGCGGTGAGTTGGGCGAGGCCCTCCTTTCCCTTGGGGTCGTGGAGGCTGCCCACGCGGAAGGCCACCCGCAGATTCACCAAGGGGGAAGCGGCCGCCCGCAGCTCCAGCAGGTTCAGCTGGGGCACCTCGGAGAGCTTGGAGGCGCGGGCCTCGACGCCTTCGTTGGAGGCGGTATAGCCCGCCGGAAGGGGACCATGGGCGAGGGTCGTCTCCACGCGCCGGGCGTCCTTGAAGGTGGCCCGGGCGATGGCGGTCATATCCTCCGTCGTCACGGCCTCCCGAAGGGCGGGGAGCTTGTCCAGCACGGCGGGATCCCGCTCGTAGCTGAGGAGGCGGGCCGCGTAGCTCGCGACGGCGTTGGTGGAATCCAGGCGCCGGGCCAGGGAGAGCCGATCCTCCGTCTTGGCCTCCTCCAGGCGGGTGCGCGAGAAGGGCAGCGCGCGGGCCTGGGCACAAGTCTCCAGAATGGCTTCGCGGACGTAGGCCATGTCCTCCGCCTTCTTGACGCGTGCGGCGATGGTGAAGAGGCCAGGATCCTTGGCGGTGCCCCCGAAGGCGAAGAGCTGATCCACCTTCTGTTCGCGCACGACGAGGCGCTGGTAGAGCTCGCTGCGGGCTCCGAAGAGCAGGTCGGCCACGTAGCCGAGGGCCACGGAATCCCGGCTCGTCGTGCTGAACCTGGCGGGCGTGTGGAAGGCCAGGCTCACGTAGGGCAGGGTTTGGCTATCCCAGGGCACGTGGGCCGTGACGGGAGTCTTGGGTTCGGGCTCGGTTGGGATCACGGGCGGTTTGGCCGTACCCCGCTTCCAGGGGCCGAAGTGTTTCTCGACCATGGCGAAGGTCCCGGCGGGATCCACGTCTCCCGCCACGACCACCGTCACGTTTTCCGGCTTGTACCAACGCTGGAAGAAGGCCTTCGAATACTCGAACTGATTGGGCATGTCCTCGATGTCCTTGAGGAAGCCCATGGTGGTGTGCTTGTACGTGTGGGCCTGGAAGGCCGCGTTCCGCTGAACCTCGATCAGCTTGGAGATGGGGTTCGCGCTGTTCTTGTTGTATTCGCCGAGCACGGCCCGGGCCTCGGTCTTGAAGCCGCCCTCGTCGTAGCTGAGGTGCTGGAAGCGGTCCGCCTCCAGGCGGATCCACGTCTCCAGATCCTCCTTCGCGAAGAGCGTGTGGTAGTTCGTGAGGTCGTCGCTCGTGAAGGCGTTCTGGCTGGCCCCCGTGGTCTGGAGGTAGCCGTTCCACGTGTCCTTCGACACCGTGGGCGTGCCCCGGAACATCATGTGCTCGAAGAAGTGCGCGAAGCCCGACTTCCCCGGCTCCACCTCGTTGCGGCTGCCCGTGCTCACGGGGATCTGCAGGCTCACGAGGCCCGGCATGCCCGTGGGGATCACGACCACCTTGAGGCCGTTGGGCAGGGTGCGGTGATGCACGGGAAAGGGGAAGGCGGAGGGCTTGGCGGGAGCCTGGGCGGGGGCCTGAGCTGGGGCGACCACCAACAGGGCGGGAATCAGGGCCAGGGCATGGGGGCGCATGGGAACCTCGGGAAGGGATCCCTCTACGCTAGCCCCAACCCGGCCGCGAGGTCATCACGATGGTCCCGCCTACGTTCCGGCTCGCCCCATGGCCTCAAATCCACCGCCGGATCTCGCTCAAATAGGCCTCGTACTCCGCTCCGAACTTGACCCTCAGGGCCCGCTCCTCGGGCTGGATCTGAAAGCGGGTCATGTAGGCGATGAAGGCCGGCGGCCCCAGGAAGGCCAGGGGGTGGCCGAGGCCCACGGCCCAGCCGAGCAATCCCACGCTGAAGCCCAGGTACATGGGGTTGCGGCTGAACCCGTAAATGCCCGTTCGAACCACGCGGCTGGCGGCCTCCGGGTGGAGGGGATCCACCGTCGTGCCATGGCGGCGGAAGGCCGCGACCCCCGCGAGGATCACGGAGATCCCCGCGAACCCAAGCCCCACCCCGAGGCCCAGCGTCCACGCCATGGGGAGGTCCAGGTTCCAAGCGGGAACGGCCCTCGCAAGGCCCCACATGGCCCCCGCCGTAAGGAGGACCAGGAGGGCGGGAGGCACCTTGAGATCCAGGACTGTGGACGCTCCCATGCAAGCTCCTCTCGGGTAGGAACTATCCTACCCAGGCTTTCAGCGCGCCCAGTTCACGCGAAAACCTTTGAACCACGAAGACCACCAAGACCACGAAGGGGCGCCGGCCCATCCTCGCCATCCCTTTCCAGGGCGGCACCGGGCGGGC
>CAYWDR010000168.1:0-8076 GCA_964457075.1 uncultured Solibacteraceae bacterium | reverse complement strand
CTGCGTTCCGATTTTTCAAACCTACCGAGAGCCCATTCCATTAAGTGAACGGTATCGGCCCTAACCCTAAGGGCCGCGTTCCCGCACCGCCTCGGCCAGGGCGGGTTCCTTCGCCGCCGCTTCCAACACCTGCCGCCGGCGCTTCCGCCATTCCGCCGCGTGGGAGGGATCGGATTTCATCGCGCTTTCGCAGAGGTCCATGGCGCGCCGGAAGGGGTAGGCCTGATCGGGCAGGATGGCCCGGGCGATCTGAAAGGTTTCGAAGGCGCGCAGGTAATGGCGGTGCCGCGCCTCGCTGCGGGGAGGGGCGAGGGAGGCTTGCCGGGTCCAATGCTCGCCGAGGAGATCCTGGCTCACGGCGTCCCCCGGCGCGGTGGCCGTGAGACGGCGCACCAGGGGGGACTGGCCCTCCGCGTCGGGGGCGAACCCATGCCGGGCGGCCGCGGGGGGATCCTCCAGGGCGCAGGTGAGCATGAATCGCCAGGTGCCCACCTGCCAGGGCTGGCGGCGCGCGGCTTCGGCGCCGTGGGTGAAGACGCCGTCGAAGTCCTTGTGGTGGTAGGCCTCGATGGCCTTGGAGTAGGGGGATTCGAAGGGCGTGCCGGCGAAGGTGGCGAGGGCCGCGCGCCCCGGCCCGCCCCATTCCCGCTGAATCTCCGCCTCCGCCTTCGCGCGCTCGGCCTCGGGAAGGGATTGGGCTTTTTGCGTGAGCACCGTGGTGAGGATCCCGTAGGCGATGCCCGTCGCCTCGGCGGATTCCGGGGAGCGGAAACCCGCCTCCCAGGCCGATCTCAGATGCCGGGCCGCGGGCTCCCACTCGCGCAGGGAGCGGTAGCCCAGGCCCAGGGCGTAGTGGCCCGCCGGGGCCAGATCGGCCATGTCATCCAGGGAGGCCTCGATGCCCTTCAGCCGCTGGCGGAGATCCGCCTCGATGATCCGGTGGTCCTCCGGGGGCAGCATCCGCATGGCATAGAGCCGCAGTTCCAGGGTGCGCATGTCCTCCGAGAAGGTCTGCAGGAGGGCCTTCATATGACGGCGCTGGGAGGCCGCGCGCAGGGCCCAGGCGCCGCCCCCCAACAGGAGCAGGAAAAGCAGGGCGAGACTCGCCCCGGCCAGGGGATTGCGCCGGGCCCCCTTGAGGATCCGCCCCGCCACAGAGGAGGGCCGCGCGAGGATGCTCATGCCCGTCAGCCACCGTTCGAGATCGTCGGCGAAGGCGAGGGCCGTCGCGTAGCGATCCGCCGGGGCCTTAGCCATGGCCTTCAAAAGGATCGCCGACAGATCCGGGGGCACCGGAGGCCCGTGGCCGCCCGGCGGGAGGGGTTCCCGGGCCTGGATCTGGTGGAGCAGATCCGTGATGGAAGTGGCACGGAAGGGCGGCTGGCCCGTGAGCGCCACGTAGAGCGTGGCGCCGAGTCCATAGACGTCCGTGCGTGGGTCCAGCGAACCCAAGGTGCGGTCGATCTGTTCCGGCGCGCAGTAGGGAGGCGAACCCAAGGGGCGGCCCCCCTCCCCATGGGCCTCCGAGGCGAGGCCGAAATCCGTGACGTACACGAGGGGGGCGCCGCCTTCGCTGGAGACCATCAAGTTCGAGGGCTTAAGATCCAGATGCAGGAGGCCCTGGCGGTGGGCCGCGTGAATGCCCTCCGCCGCGTCGCGGATCAACCGCACCACCTCCTTTGCCGAGGCCGGCTCCGAACCCAGGGCCCGGCCCCGGATGAGCTGGAGGGCGATGTAGGGCTGCCCTTCGACGTCCCCCACTTCGTAGACGCGGCAGACGTTGCGGTGCTCCACCTGGGCCTGGGCCCGGGCCTCGCCGAGGTGGGCCAGGGGTTTTCCGGCATGAAGGAGTTTCAAGGCGACGTGGCGTTGCAGGCGAGGGTCATAGGCCTGGTACACCCGGCCCTGGCCCCCCACGCCGAGGAGCTCCAAGGATTCGTAGGGGCCGAAGCGGGCCAGGGCCTCCGCGCCCGGAGGGGGAGCCACCCCCGTCCAGTCACCCATCGTCCACGAAGCCGGGTAGGTGGCGCCGCCGCCGGGGGTCTCTTCCTGCAGGGCTTCCCATAGGAGCCGATCCCGGTGGCTGGCGTCCAGGATTCCCCGCTCGACGAAGACCTCCAATCGAGCCCCTTCCCCGAGGGGCGCGCGAAGCAGCCCCTGGCGGCAGGCCAGGGCCAGGGCGCGGGCTTCCAGATCGGGGGAGAACATGGCCTCAGGCTAGGGCAAGACCTGGGCCAGCGGTACCGAGGAACCCATTGACCCGCCCGGGTCCCGGGAGTCGAATGGGGTGCCCCGATCCGGGGCCTGAGGGAGTTCGCATGGATTCCGCCCGGCGCTTCCGTTGGATCTTCCTCCTGGGACTGGGGGTGGCGGGGTGGTCGCAGCCCTGCGACTGCATCGATCAGGCGGACCTCAAGGAGCGCCTCGCCCGCGTGCAAAACGCCATCAAGGCCTACGGCGAGGAGATCGCGAAGATCGGGTGGACGCCCTACACGGCCAAGGGCCGGGAGGCCCTCCAGGCCCGCGTGGATGAGGCGATCTCCAGCCAACGTCGGGAGGGCATCAAGCTTGGGGCGAGCGGCCACACCTCCAACCTCTGCATGATCGAAGTGACGGCGCCCACCCGCTGCCTGGAGGAGTCCATCCGGCGCCATGAGCAAGTGCATCAGGAGGCCTGCAAGCAGACGCTGGCCTCCCACATGAAGAAGATCCTCCTCGGCGAGGCGGAGGATCGCTTCGAGGCCAACGAGGCCACCATGTCGGGCTACATCATGGAAGAGCTCCTGGGCTATCAAACGGAAGAGGCCTTCCTGCGGGAGGAGCTGGCCCGGCTCGAAGAAAAATGCCGGCCGCCCCGACGGGATTACAGCTCATCGGATCGCAGCGATGGGCCCTCGCCCGCCCTGCGCCCGCCCCCTCTGACCAAGCCCAAGCCCCTCGCCCCACCCCCCATGCCTCAGCCCAAGCCATTGACGAAGCCTGAGCCGAGACCATGACCCTGGGCGCGGCCCGGGGCACCCTGCTGGGGGCCGTCCTTCTCGCCTACGCCCGAAGCCCCTGGGGGGCCTTCCAGTACGACGACTTCAACGTCATCGTGCACAACGCGGCCGTGCATGACCTGAGCCATTGGGGTGGCGGGCTACGCCCCCTGCTGAAGCTCACCTACGCGCTGAACTGGGCGGCCAGCCCCGCGCCCTGGGGATTCCTCCTCGTCAATTTGGCCCTTCATGCGCTCAACACTTGGCTCGTGTTCGAACTGATTCGCGCCCTCGCGCCGAGGCTCGGACTGCGGGAGGGGACGGAACTCCCGGCCCTCATGGGGGCCCTCGTCTTCGCCCTGCATCCCGTGCAGACGGAGGCGGTGGCGTACATTTCCGGAAGGTCCGCCTCCCTCATGGCGACGTTCTGCCTGGCTTCGCTCCTGCTCTCCCTGCGGGGCCGCCTCGCCGGGGCCCTGGCCTGCTTCACGCTCGCCGCCGCCACGAAGGAGACGGCCCTCGTGTTGCCGGCCCTGGCGATCTGGATCCACAAGGACTCCGCTCCGGCGGACCGGAGGCGGATGCTCGGCGCCTTCCTGGCCCTGGGCGTCGCGATGAGCCTCGTCGTCCTCCTCCATCCCGGCTATGGACGGCTCCTCGCCTTCAGCTTCGCCCTGAGGGGCGCCGCGGAACAACTCCAGGGCGCCCTCGTGGGCCTCGCCTACCTCGGGCGCAAGCTCCTGTGGCCCGCGGCGCTCAACATCGACCCGCCCCTCGCCGCGCACGGGTGGACCCCCGAGGCACTCGCCATGCTGCTCCTGCTCGGCGGGCTCATCGCCGTGGCCGCCGCCCCTGCTCGGAGCCGGCCTTGGCTGGGCTTGGGCATCGGCTGGTTCCTGCTGACCCTCCTGCCCACGCAAGGCCCCGTGCCCCGTCTGGACCTCGCCAACGAGCGGCACCTCTACCTGCCCCTCGCGGGCGTCGCGCTGCTGGTGGCGGGGCTGAGTCAGGAAGCTCGCTTGCGACGCTGGGCTCCTGTCATCGGGGCCATGGCGTGCCTGGCGCTGGGGGCCGGGACCTATGCGCGCATCGGAGACTACCGCACCGAAATCGCCCTCTGGGAGAGCAGCCTGCGGGCGGATCCCGCCAACGCCCGCGCCCACAACAACCGGGGCACGGCCCTCGCGCTGGCCGGGCGGCGCGAGGAGGCGCGGGAGGCCTACCGTGAGGCCCTGCGGATCCGGCCGGGTTATGCATTGGCTCAGGAGAACCTGCGGGGAATCGAGTAGGGGGCTTTTAGCTCCCGGGCCGGTGGTCGTAGCTGTACACCTGCGCCAAGCGCCAGCGGCTCTCCACCTTCCGCCAAACGTGGAAGAAACGGCCCGTCTCCCGGAGCTGATCGGGCTTGCCGGCTTCGAGGCCATAGAAGCGGTGCTCTCCCGTGTGGATGGCGCCGTGCTGGGCCATGGCATAGACGGCCTCGCTGCCCGAGACGGGCTCCCGTCGGGCCCGCACGTTCTCCCCCGTGGCGCGGCGCTCGAAGTTCTGGCGGATGGCGGAGACGAAGGCCTCGGGAGACGTGAAGGTGCCCAGCCCGCTCTTGTCATGGTGGAACTGGAAGTCGTCGGTGATGAGGGCCCGGAGGGCGGTGTCGTCCTGCCGATCGAAGACCAGCTCGAAGAGGCGCCGGTCCAGGGCCTGGAGCTCCGCCGTCAGGGCCGGGGAGGCCGTGGGGCCCGAGACCACGGGGTGGGGCAGGGCCGCGGGCTGGGTCTTCCGGCAGGCGGCGAGAAGGGCGAGCAGGCTGGCGGCGAGGATGAGGGGGGTGCGAAGGGCCATGGATACCTCCCGGGGCGAGTTCCAAGGTGGGGCCGGGCGGCGGAGGGGCGGGGCGGGAATCGGCCAGTGCCGGGGGCGCGCCGGTGAACGGGGGGGCCGTTGGGGGGCGGAGAGACAAGCCAAAGAAAAGGCTTGCCGGTGATGAACAGTGATAAAAGCCATGATGAACAGTGATTAGAAGATCGAGGCCCCATCACTGTTCATCACGGCTTTTATCACTGTTCATCACCGGTAGATCTTTTTGTATTCCAAGTTGAAAGGGCCCACCCCCCGGCGGCATTCCCAGTACAGGGGAGCTCCCCGCTCAGAGGTGTGCGATGCGAACCGTCCTTGGATCCGCCGTCATGGCCCTCGTCGCGCTGGCCGCGCCGGGCGATGAGTTGACCCCGTCCCAGATCGTGCAGGCCTTCGGCAAGCAGGGCATCCGCATCAACACGGCCGAGGCGGAGGGCATCCGGCCCAACGTGCGGTTGGCCCTGGAGGAGGCCCGGCAGCACGGCCTGGGCAATAGCAAGGTGGATTTCGCCGCCGTGGAGATTGGCTCGATGTTGGGGCTGGACGTCGGGCAGGGCAGCGCCACCGTACGCAACATCGTCGCGGCCCTGGGCTCCTTGCATCGGGGAGGGCCCGTGCCGCGGCCTTTCTGGGTTCCGCCCCCGCCTCCCGTCCCCAGCTGGGAGAAGTACTACGACGAGACGCTCAACCTCTGGCACCGGCCCGACTTCATGGCGCTCCTCCAGGCCCATTCCTTCCACCCCGTGAAGATCAGTTGGGAGGACATCGGCCGCTTCGAAGGCAGCGTGTGGGGCGACCGCATCAGCGACGTGGGCATCTGGGTGCGCAAGCACGAGGCGGATCCCGCCTCCGCGCAGCTGGCCCTCTCCGTGCGGCGGGACTCCAACTTCCGCGACAAGGTGCTCATGGTGGCGGCGGAGAAGATCAAGGTGCACGTGCGGGGGGCCTTCGGCCGCACGGTGGAGCGGACCCTGCCCGAACGTCTCCGGGAGCTGGGCCTCAGCAGTCGGCACCGGGATCGGAACGTCATCGTCTCCAACCAGTTCGCCATCGTCCCCGTGCCCGCCCAGGGCATGGGCCGGGCGGGTTGGGCCGGCCACCCGCCCCGGGCCGCCTTCACCTTCAGCATCTTCCCCTACGGCTCCACCAACTTCGTGATCACCGACGTCATCGAAGGCAGCAGCGAGGCCGTGGTGGGCCCCGGCAACCACCAGCTGCTCTTCGCCAACGTCAACGGCCAGAGGGCCCCCTTCACGGCCAGCCGGGCCGAGGATCGCCAGGATCTGCTGCGCCTGGAGCGGGAGCTGAAGGCCCAGGGCATGGACGTGGACGTGCAGCGCTACTACCTCATCCAGATCCCCCTGAGGCGCGGCGCCCGGATCCAGCCCGCCCACATGGGCACGCCGCCCATGGGAGGGGGCTGGGGCGTGGGGGCCCTGATGGCCCCGGGCGCCGCCGTGCAGGAACAAGCCGCGGACGCCATGGGCAGCAGTGCCGCGCGAACCCGGCGTGAACCCGAGGGCCTCGGCAAGGTCGCCATCGGCCACGGCGAGGCCGAAGGCCCCTACATCACGGGCTCCGGCTATGCCGGCCAGCGGGCCGAGGAACCCATTCGCGTCACCGTCGTCACCTTCGTCACGCCCGTGGGCCGCGTCACGGCGCGGGATATGAGCACCTTCGCCCGCGCCTTCAGCCAGTGGGATGGCCAGGCCATCTGGGGCGGGAGCTTCGTCACGAAGGAGACCAATTGATGCCGATGTGACGGTTGGAGATCGCGCTTATCCTCCTTGCCGCATGAGCCGTAGAAGACCAAGAAAGATCAACCAGTGATGAACAGTGATAAAAGCCATGATGAACAGTGATGAGAAGGCCGCGGCCCCATCACCGTTCATCACTGTTCATCACTGGTTTGTTTTTTCGCCTTTCGTCGACGGCCCTCCGTTTGGCCCCTACCGAAACTCTCCAAATCGCACCAACCGCATCACCGCCTGCTTCGCCTGCCGGCTGGCCTCCAGATCCACTTCCACTTCCAGGGCCCAGTCGTTCACGTCCTCCGCGTCCACGAGCATCTGCTGAACGACCAGCCTGCGTGGATCCTCGGCCTTGGGCTGGACGTAGGTGTGGCGCCCATTGCGGCCCTCGGGATCGAGGCGGGGGCCCTGGTGGGTGACCGTGTAGGCGGCCAGGAGCCCCTTGAGTCGGTCCGCCGTCCAGGGCTCGCCGTCTCCGTCCACCGGGGCCACGCCCTCGCCAGCCGCTTCGCCGAGGACGGCCTCGGCTTCCTCCCAGTCCTCCGTGGCGCAGGCGTGGAGGAAGGCGAAGAGGCGGGCCCGGATCTCAGCGGTGAAGGCCTTGCGGTCGCGAGTGATGTCCTTGTCCTCGATGCCCGGCATGGCCACGGCCTCTTCGGCGCGGATGAAGTCGGGGTTTTGCATCTTCTCCCAGGCGTCCAGGAGGCTGCTGTCCACCTGCTTGAGCATGGCGCCCAGGTAGGCCTCCATCTCACGCACCTCGTCCGTCTTGAAGGCGTCGGGCACCGTCTTGGAGAGCACCTTGAAGGTGCTGTTGATGTGGCGCAGGAGCAGCCCTTCCGCCCGCTGCAGCTCGTAGGTGCGCACGTACTCGCCGAAGTTTAGGTAGCTCTCAAACATCTCCCGCACGATGGACTTGGGGCGGATGTTCTCCTGGCCCACCCACGGGTGCTTATCGGAGAACTCGTTGAAGGTGCCGTAGATGAAGTCCCGCAGGGGCTTGGGGTATTCGAGCTTCTCCAGCTCCTCCATGCGCTGGTCGTACTCGATGCCCGCCATCTTCATCTCGGCCACGGCCTGGCCCTTCAGTTTGTGAAGCTGGCTGCGCAGGATGAAGTCGGGGTTTTCGAGGATGCTCTCCACGAGGGTGATGAGATCCATGGCGAAATCCGGCGACTCGGCCTGCAATTGCGGCAGCGTATCGAGCAGGTAGAGGCTCAGCGTCTCGTCCATGCCGAAGTCCGCTTGCAGTTCGGCGTTCACGCGCACCTTGCGGCCGAAGGCGTCCGGCGGCTGGAATTCGACGATGCCGCGCACGACAAGGGTCTTGAAGAGCTGCCAGCCCCGGCGGAAGTGGGCGGCCTTTTGGTGGTCCGTCTCATGGCTGTCGCGGATGAGGTGGCGCATGGCCACGCAGCCATCCCCCTTGCGGGAGAGGACGTTGAGCAGCATGCCGTGGTTCACCTGGAAGCGGCTCACGAGGCGCTCCGGCG
>CAYWDR010000167.1:0-8093 GCA_964457075.1 uncultured Solibacteraceae bacterium | reverse complement strand
CGATGTTCTTGACGACGAGCTTGGCGCAGTCGATGCCCATGGTCTGGAACTCGGGGGCCATCTTCTCCCGCAAGGCCTGGCTGATCTCCTCGTACTTGGCGGCGAGATCCAGCGCGGGGATCTTCATCTCGCCCAGGAGGTCGCTGAAGGCGCTGAGGATGGTGCCGCGCAGCTGGCCCGTGATGTCGTCCACGGTGTAGACGCCGTTGGTGCCCACGAGCTCCTTGAGGAACTTGGCGCTATCCACGACGCGCAGGCTGAAGATGCCGTGGGCGCGGAGGCGCACGGCGCCAAAGTCGGTGTCGCGCATCATCACGGGGTTGGTGGTGCCCCAGCCCAGATCGTTGTAGAGGCGCGTGTTCGTGAAATAGACGTCGCTCTTGAAGGGGCTTTCGAAGCCGAACTTCCAGCCCTTGAGGGTGGCAAGGATGGGCAGGTTCTGCGTCGTGAGCTTGTGCGTGCCCGGCTTGAACACGTCCGCGAACTGGCCTTCGTTGACGAACACGGCCTCTTGGCTCTCGCGCACCACGAGCTGGCCGCCGTTCTGGATTTCCTGGCCGCGCATCGGGAAGCGCCAGGCCAGCACATCGTTGGAATCATCCAAATACTGGATGATGTCCAGGAATTGGGCTTTGCCCCAGTCCATCAGACCCATGTAGGTCCTCCATGCGGTACTTGACCGCGATCCAAGTCTACGCTCCGGCGCAAGGGAGGTTGAGGGAGGTGGCGCTATTCGTCGCCGAAGCAGGCCCCCGCGTGGGCGGCATGGGGGGGAGCCAGCGTGGCATAGGTCGCCCAAGTCCATTGGGACCATTGGTTCTGAGGAACGATCTGAGGCCGTTGGGGGGCGGAGGCCGTCACCCAGGCGAGGTCTCGCGTGAGCTTGAGGATGGTGGCCATTTTGGCGTAATCGGTCTTGTCAGGCGTGTCCGTGGGCTGGTGGTAGTCCTCGTGCATGCCGGCGAAGAAGAAGAGGGCGGGGATGCCCTTTTGCACGAAGCTGTAGTGGTCGGAGCGCTGCCAGTACTTGTCGGTGCCATCCGCCAGCTGGAAGCCCTGGTTGGCGGCGATGGTGCGGGCGTGGCCCACGAGGGTGGTGATGGCGCCTTCGATGTGGCTGGGGGCGACATGGAGCTGGTTGGGCTGGCCGCGGCTGATCATATCCGTGTTGAGGTCCGCCACCACTTTCGAGAGGTCCATGGGCGGATTGGCGGCCAGCTTGCGCGAGCCCCAAAGGCCCAGCTCCTCTCCCGAGACGGAGAGGAAGATGATCGTGCGCTTGGGCCTGCTGTCCTTGAGGAGGCGGGCCAGTTCCAGCAGGCCCGCCGTGCCGGAGGCGTTGTCGTCGGCGCCGGGGTAAAGCACGCCGCCGCGGAGGCCCAGGTGGTCGTGGTGGGCGCTGAGGAGGACGATCTCGTCCTTCAGCACGGGGTCGGTGCCGGGGATGGCGGCGAGGACGTTGGTGGAATTAATCGTCGCGCCGCCGGACGTGAACGAGAAGGCCCAGTGATAGGCCGTGGCGCCACCCATCCCCGGCCCCGCCCAGGCCTGCAGCCCCGCGTCCTGGAAGCCCTTGGCCACGTAGGCGGCGGCCTTCACCTGCCCGGCCGTGCCGCTTCCCCGGCCTTCGTAATCCGCGGCGGCGAGGGTCTCCACGTCCACCTTCAACCGCGCCTTATCCGGATCCGGGAGGATCGGCACGGCCACGGGGAGGCTGATTTCGGCGCCGTTGGCGGGAGGCGCGGTCGCCACCGAGCCGTTCCCGGAGCCCCCGCCGCACGCGAGATACAGGAGCGAAGCCAAGGGAAGGATGGAAAGGCGGAACACGGATCGGCTCATGGAACCTCCACCCCCAAGTTTGCCCAGGAATATCCGTTCCGCCCTGTGAATCCTTGTGAAGGAAATGGCCCTGGAGATACTCCACTTCACCCCAAAAAGGAGAGGGCCCCAGCGGGGCCCTCTCCTTTTTGGGGTGCTGATCAGTGCTTGATCTTAGGTTCCGGCGCCGTCGTCGTCGTGGCCCAGGTCCAGGCCTCGTAGACCTCCTTGGCCACGGGCTGGGGGCGTTCGGGGGCGTTGGCGACGGTGAGGGCCAGTTCGCGGGTGAGCTTGACGATCTTCGCCATCTTCGCGAAATCGATCTTGTCGGGCGTGTCCGTGGGCTGGTGGTAGTCCTCGTGCATTCCGGCGAAGAAGAAGAGGGCGGGAATGCCCTTCTTGACGAAGTTGAAGTGATCGGAACGCCGCCAGTACTGCTCGGCGCCGCTGCCCAGGGCCACGCCCTGCTGCTCGGCGATGCGGCGGGCGTCCGACGTGAGCGTGGTGACGGCGTCGGGGATGCGGGCGGGGGTGACGTGCAGCTCGTCGGCCTTGCCGCGCCCGATCATGTCGAGGTTGAGATCGGCCACCACCTGCTTGAGCTCCAGGGGGGGATTCTCGATGAAGGCCTGGCTTCCAAGGAGTCCGTTTTCCTCGCCACTCACGCTGAGGAAGAGGATGGTGCGCTTGGGCCTGGCGTGGGCCAGCAGGCGGGCCGTCTCCAGGATGCCGGTGGTGCCGCTGCCATTGTCATCGGCGCCGGGCCAGGTCTTGCCATCGTGAGTGCCCAGGTGGTCGTGGTGGGCGCTGACGATGACCACCTCATCCTTGAGCTTGGGATCCGTGCCGGGCACGATGCCGATCACGTTGGAGGATTGGATGGGCTCCTTTTTCGCCGCCCAATCGAGCTTGAGGATGCCCAGCGAGCGGGGCGCGGCGGCCTTGCCCGCTTCATCCAACGCCTTTTGCATGGCCTCTCCATCCAGCCCCAGGGCCTTCATGCCGCTGGGATAGACCGCGACCATCTTGGGCAGAGGAAAGGGGAGGGGGCCATCCTTGATCTGCAGCCGGGGCTGGGTTAGGAAGCCCTGGATCATGGCGGCGTTCTTCTTCAGATCCTGATCCTTGGGGTGGCTGCCCTGCAGCACGATCAATCCGAGGGCGCCAGCTTCCTGAGCAGCCTTCTGCTTGGCGGTGTTGGAGGCGCTCACGTGATTGGGGCTCTCCTTGAAGGGGCCCTCCGCCATGGCGGGCTGGCCGCTGAAGATGACGGCCCACTTCCCTTTAAGATCCACGCCCTGATAGTCGTCCCAGCCCAGATCAGGGGCCTTGATGCCGTAGCCCACGAGCACGGCCTCGGCCTCCTTGCTCTCGAAGATGAAGCTCATGAAATCCTCGCCCAGCTTCAAGCGGGCGCCTCCCAGCGAGAGGCCGCTGGCGGCCATGTCCAGCGAGGTTCGGAAGAGCCCGTAGGAATAGTGGTAGGGGGTCTCCCCCCCGATGCCCTGGCCCTTCATGGGCTTCAGGCCGTTCTCCTTCATGCGGCGCGAGATGTAGGCGGCGGCCTTCACCTGGCCGGGCTCCCCGGTGCCGCGGCCCGCGCACTCGGGCCCCGCGAGGTAGAAGAGATCCTTCTTCATCCGGGCCTGATCGGGCTGGGTGGCTTTTTTCGAGACGGGGGCGCCCGCGAGGAGGGGCAGGATGAGGGCGGGAACGATCAGCGTGTCGCGAAGGGTCATGGAAGATTCCTAGTGGCGCTTGGGCGCGGGGTTTTCGATGCGGGTCTTCGTATGTACGGCGTGGGTGTCGGAATCGATTACGCACCTCCAGCCGCGAACCTCTTTGGGCATGTGGACCTCCACCTCCCAGCCGCCGGTGGCGCCGTTGAGGGGGATGCGGTGGGCGGACACGGCCCGGCCCCCCGTCTCCTGTTCGGCGATGCGCTTGGCCTCGGATGCGGTGGAAACGGGGCCGCCCCGCCGCTTGCGATGCTGGCCGGAGCCAGCCGAAAGGACCAGGGCCGGGAGCAGGAGGTAGGGGAGGATGCGCATGAAAAACTCCTAAAGATAGGCTTCGGTGATCCCGGCTTTCCGGAGCCACGTGGCGTGGTCGGTCGGCCGTTCGCTGCGGGCCTCGCCTCGTCTGAGAGCATGGAGCAGGAGGGCGCCATCCCGGAACCCGAGCAGGGTGCCTTCCCCGCCCTGGCGGAAGCAGCCGGTGGGGCAGGGCAGGGCCGTAGGCAGCGCCCAGGCCACCTTGAGGGGACCCTGGGGCGTTTCCAGGAAGGCGTTGGGCCAAGGATCGGCCACGGCCCGGATCTGGTTGAAAGCCTCGGCGACGGTCATGGTGAAATCCAGGCGGCTATCGGCGGGCTTGCGGCCGCCGAAGTAGGTGGAGGCGCCGAGGGTCTTCTGGTCCACGGGGGAGGCGCTGCCGTCCACGAGCGAGGGCACGACCGCCCGCACCAGCTCCCGGGCGGCATCCGCCGCACGCCAGGTGAGGCTGAGGGCCGTCTCGTCCCAGGCGATGGGCAGGCGGGTCTGGGCCAGGATGTGGCCATCGTCGGGCTTGGGGGTCATGGCGTGGAGGGTGATGCCCGTTTCCATTTCGCCCTTCACGAGCACCCAATTGAGGGGCGCCCTTCCGCGGTATTTGGGGAGGAGGCTGCCGTGAAGGTTGTAGGCGCCCAGGCGGGG
This sequence comes from uncultured Solibacteraceae bacterium, assembly GCA_964457075.1. Taxonomy (GTDB): domain Bacteria; phylum Acidobacteriota; class Holophagae; order Holophagales; family Holophagaceae; genus JAFDVN01. Next base: position 3,579 of record CAYWDR010000167.1, on the reverse strand, counting down.
GATCTCCAGGAAGCGCCCCTGGATCATCTCCCGGAAGTAAAAGCTCAGAAGGAAGTCCGGTGCCTGGGCGCGGAGGCGCTCGTACACCTCGTCGGCGTTGAAATCCGGTTCCAGGTGGATGGGGATTCCATGACGTCCCGCGAGGGCGGCGGGAGCCGTGAACCAGGCTTCATCCGCGCCTTGCGAGTAGGTGTAGAGCCCCAGCACGCTCACGCCCGCCTCCAACAGGCCCTCCAAGGCCGAGGTTCCGACGGGGCTATAGGCGCAGACGATGGCGGTGGGGGGCATGCAGGCTCCAGTTCCGCGGGGGATCGCGCAGGGTTGAGGGCCAGGATACCAAGACGATTCGCGGCCTAAAAAGGGATGGGATCAACCGGATTTAGCAGGGGCGTAACCCCTTTCGCGGGGAACCCTTTGAGCCGATGGTTGAAGTGGCTTCCGGGAGGCCCCCATGCGTGCCGTGATCGTAGCTGCCCTGATTGCGATGGTGCCCTTGGCGGGGCAAGCGCCCGTGCGAACCCTCGGCGGAGGCCCCTTCGAGGCTCCGGATGAGATGAAGGAATACGTCCGGAAGGTGACGCTCGTTCACCAGGGCATGAAGGCCAAGATCGGGGCGCTCCTGAGGATGACCTTCTCCCAGGTGGAGGAGGGCGGCTTGGGAATGCAGTACGACAACCTGCGCACCCGTTCCGTGAGGGAAGTCTGGCAAGAGCGCCGCGCCAACTGCTTGGGACTCACGGCCTACTTCGTCGCCGCGTGCCGCACCCTCGATCTCGAAGCCAATTTCGCGGAAGCTCCCAGCGTCTCCCAATGGCGGAAGGATGGCCCCTTCATCCGCCACGAGAAGCACATGGTCGCGGTGATGGATAACAAGCCGCTCGGCGTGCTGGTGCTGGACTTCGCGCCGGAGTTCCGGAAGAGCTTCTACCAGGTGTTGACCCTGAGCGAAGATAAGGCCCTCGCCATGTACCACAGCAACCGGGCCGTCGAATCGCTGGGTGCCGGGCGGATCGATGAGGCCCTCATCGAGGCCCAGGCCGGCATCGCCGCCAGCCCCGCGGTGGGCGTGGCGTGGAACGTCCTCGGCGTCGTCCTCAAGGAGAATCAGGATCTGGAGGGTGCCGAGAGGGCCTTCCGCAAATCCTTGGCGGTGGATCCCTGGGAAGGGGCCGCCTGCGGCAATCTGGAAAACCTCTGCACCATGCTGGGGCGCCACACCGAGGCCATGGGATACCGGATGCTGGGCGCCAATCTGCGGGCGAAGGATCCCTACTTCCATGCCTTCCTGGCCAAGGAAGCCCTGGAACGGGGTGAATTGAAGCTGGCCCGGAAGGAACTGGAAGTCGCCCTGAAGATCTACAACCGGGAACCGGAGTTCTACCTGCTCATGGCCCAGGTGAACCTCCACGAGGGTGAACCCGGCGGCGCGGAGCGGGCCTTGGTGCAAGCGAGGAAGTGGGCCACGCCCGAGGAGCGGGCCCGTTTGGATTCCAAGCTGGCCAAGATCCGGAACGCGGGGATCTAAGCGGGAGGAGGCTGATCAGTTCGCCTCCAGCTCCGCCAGGCGATCCTGGGCGTCGGCGCTATCGGGGTGGTGAAGCAGGCACTCGCGCAGGTAGCGGCGGGCGCCTTCGGGATCCGCCAGCTCCGTGCGGGCTTCGGCCAGGTGGATGAGGGCCTCCTCGCATTGGGGATCGACGGTGAGGGACTGGCGCCAGTGCATCTCGGCGCGATCCCACTCCCCCAGCTCGGCACAGGCATGGCCCGCGTCCAGGAGCAGGCGCAGGCGGCCCGGATCCATGCGGGCGGCCCGTTCCAGATCGACGCGCGCCGTCAGGGGGTCCTTGAGGTGGGCGAGGGCCAGGCCCCGGAGGTGCCAGAAGGCGGAGGACTCCCGGCAGGAGTCACCCAGGCCGTCCAGGGTCGCGAGCAGGGGTTCCCAGGCCTCCAGGCCAGCCATGCAATCTGCCTGCATGAGGAGGAGGGAGGGGTCACCGGGCCGGGCCTCCAGCAGCCGACCCACCTCCGCGAAGGCCGGCTCGAAATCCCCCAGGGCGACCTGCAGCTGCAGCCGGAGGGGGGGATGATGGTCGCCCTGGGCCCCGGCGGGCAGGGAGGCCAGGTGCTTCCAGGCCTCCTCGGGGTCATCGTCCGTCCAGAAGGCGAACTCCGCCTTCCGGAGGGCCCACTCCCGGCGCTGTTCCTCGCCAGCCCCGCCGGTGGGGATGAGCGGTTCGGCCTTTTCAAGGCTCGCTTCGGCCTCGTCCTCCTCCTGGCACTCCAGGGCCACCAGATAGCGCTCCATCCAGAGGCGGAAAGCCTCGGGATGCCGCCGGACCCCTGTTTCCACGGTCCGCCAGGCGGCCTCCCGGTCTCCAAGCATCCGGTAGGCGGCGCTGAGTCCGAGCCAGTGCATGGGTTGGGAGCGGGCCTCCTCCGGCAGGGGTTCCAGCAGGGCGAGGACGAGGGCCGGGCGTTCCATGCGCAGCAAGTGGAAGGCCGCGCCCGCGCGATCCCAAGCCAGGCGGGCGTCCCCGTGGCGATCTAGCAGAAGGCGCAGAGCCCGCTCCCCCAGCTCGTGCATGCCCTGGGCCAGGGCCGCCAACATGAGGTCCTCCAGCACGAGGGGATCCTCGGTGGAGAGCGGCAGGGCCTCGGCGAAGCGCACCCATGCGCGGGTGGAGGCCTCTTCTCCCCCCCGGCGGAGCTCCAGGATCCCCAGCAGATGGCGCAGCCGGCCCATCCAGGGGGCCCAGCGCATGAATCGCTCTCCCCTGCGGAAGTGGGCCTCCGCGGGGTGCTCGGGGACTCGGCGGAAGTAGGCTGAGATGAAGATGCGCTTCCAGAAGGGAAGCCGCCGGAGTTGGGCGTCCAGGTGGTCGAGCCAGGCCTCGTCCCGCTGGCCCCGAGCCCACTGGGCGAGGCCCCGCAGGAGGGTCATGCGGTATCCCACTTCCCCCCTGGACCACGTGGTTTCTCCCAGGGCCTTGAGCACCTCGCCGGGAGGAGCCTGGGTGGCCCAGAGGGCCTCGGCGCGGGGGAGGCGAGGGGCCTCTAGGATCCGGGCCCGGAAGCCGATGCCCAAGATCGCCCCAAGGGCCGAGGATCCAAGCACGAGCGTGAGGCTCCAAGCCGCCGAAAGCCCTCCTGGGGGCGCCACGAGGGCGGCGGCCACCCAGGCAAGCACCAGCAGGATGGCGATGCCGAGCAACCCTCGGGCCCAGTTCGTGTTCATGGTTCGAGTATGCCTGTTGTCCCAGCCTCCCAGCCCGGATAGGCTGGAAGGGAGCCACGGAGAGATGCCGGAGTGGCCGAACGGGTTCGATTGCTAATCGAAAGTACTGGTAAAAACTGGTACCGGGGGTTCGAATCCCCCTCTCTCCGCCACTAACGCGCCCACCGAAAGGTGGGCGTTTTTGTGGCGGAGCGAGGGGGATTCGAATGCGGAGCCGCGCGCAGGTAGGCGGAGGTGAGGCCGCGGCTCAGCGGCCGAACCGGTTCGTCGGAGACGAACCGCCGTGCGCAGCGGCCAGCCGGCCGGAAGGGACGCCCCGCAGGGGTGGCCCTGGAGGGAATCCC
>CAYWDR010000166.1:0-8146 GCA_964457075.1 uncultured Solibacteraceae bacterium | reverse complement strand
ACCGTGGGAGAGGCGTGCAACCTGATATTTACCCGGTTTAGGGCTGGCTACCCTTGAGGTGCTGGTCCAGGAAGGCCAGGATGCGCTCCTGGGAAATCTCCTCGTTCTTCTTCTTCCTGAACCCGTGGCCCTCGTCTTCGAAGACCACGTATTCCACGGGGACCCCGTTCTTTTTCACGGCGGCCACGATATCGTCGCTTTCCGCCTTGAGGACCCGCGGGTCGTTGGCCCCCTGGATCACCAGGAGCGGCTTGCGGATCTGATCCGCGGCGAACAGGGGTGAGATGGCCTTGAGGGATTCCCGGTCCTTTTCGGGATCGCCCATCTCCTGATAGAGCGCCTTCCGCTGGGCCTCCCACCACTTGGGCATCTGCTCAAGGGTGCGCAGCCAATTGGCGGGGCCAAAGATGTCCACTCCGCACTTGAAGGCTTCGGGCCGGTAGGCCAGGGCCGCCAGTGTCATGTAGCCGCCGTAGCTGCCCCCCAGGATGCCGATGCGCTGGCCATCGATTTCCGGCAGGGAGGCCAGGAAGGTCTTGGCCTCCACGCAGTCCCATAGGGGTTCGCGGCCGTGCTTGCGGTCGTCGGCGGCGAAAAAGGTCTTGCCGTAGCCCGAGGAGCCACGGTTATTGATGCCCAGCACCGCGTAACCGTGGTTCACCAAGTATTGGATATTGGCGGCATAGCCCGTGCGAGTCTGCCCCCCTGGGCCCCCATGCACCCAGACCACCGCCGGGACCTTGGCCTGGGCGGACGCCCCCTTGGGCACGTAGAGCACGCTGGGGATCTCCAGTCCATCGAAGCTTTTGAATCGCACGATGCGGCTATCCACCAGATCGGCCGGGTCGATGTCCGGGCCGAGGCTGCGGGTGAGGGCGCGGGCCCGGCCCGTGGCCAGGTCCCAGATCCATAGGTTGCTGGGGCTCCGGTCCCCGTTCACGAAAAAGGCAGCCTTGGTTTCGCTGGGGCTGAAGATGAGGCCCCGAACCTCGCCCACGGGCAACTTCGGGAAGGGGAGCGTCCGGCCCGACTTCGTATCCAGGACCCTGATCACGCTGCTGGCGTCCTGGTTGAGGACAGTCATGCGATAGCGTCCGCTGGGACTGAAGGAGGCGTTGACGATGTCCCAATCGGCCCTTTCCACTTCCTCGGCCTTGCCGGTGTCGAGATCCACCTTCAGGAGGCGGTTGAACTCCGAACCCTCGTTGCTGAGGACCAGGAGGGATTTGGAATCCACCGTGAAATCCTCTGCATCCAAGGCCACTTCCCGCCCGGGATGGGCAAGCAGTTGCTTCATGGCGCCCGTTTGAAGATCCACTACGAAAAGGTCGATATCCGCCCGGGTGTTCAGCTTGTGGAGAGCCAGCCAGCGCCCATCGGAACTCACCGAGGCCGGAGAATAGCCCTCGTTCTTGAAGACCAATTTGCGTTCGTAGGTAGCCGTTTCATAACGGTACACATCGATGTGGCGGGGATCGCGCTCGTTGGTGGCGACGAAAAAGGCGGAACCGTCCTTCGTGAACCCCTTGAAGGAGGATTTCACCTTGGCGCCCGGCGTGAGATCCCGCAGCTTCCCATCCGTTTCCCGGACGAAAAGATGGTTCAGCTCGTTACCGCCCTGGTCGCGCGCGACCAACACCCTGCCGTCCTTGGGAAAAGCGGACACGAGGGTGGTGGTGTCGGTCTTGGAATCCGTCATGGGGGAAAGGGCACCCCCCTTCACGCTCACACTGTAGACGTTGAAGACGCCGGATTGATTGGAACTCAGCAGCAGCCGGGATTCGTCGGCGCTGAAATCGGCGTCGCCGAAACGGGTGGTGGCCATGAACTGGCCGATGGCGTAGCGCCGCGCCGTCTTCGTTGCCTTGGCGGCGGAGCGGGCCTGAGGCTGGATTTCAGACCGCGCATGCGCGGCCTGAGGGGAGGCCAGGGATAGGGCGAGGGCCGCGAGGGCAAGGGGCTTCATGAATCCTCCGAAAGGAATGGACCTCCAAGCTACTGGGCCATTCCGGCCCTGCGGAGTCCGAATCGGCCGCTGTCCTACTGGGCCCGGTGAACAGCCTCGCCAAAAAGGCCGGTGACGTGGGCCGCCGGGAGACGGGCCGGGGCTTCGAGCTCCCGCTGGCTCCTTGCCCTGCCCCGATATGCACCAATTGCAATGGATGGGTGAGCACTCTCCCACCAATTATGGGGGACCTCCTGAAAAGGTCTCCCGGCTATGGCGCGGCTACGTATTCTCCGATGAGGTGAATGCCCGGATGTTTCCCACCGGCACGGCGATTCCAGCGGTGTTCGCGGAGCCGCCTGCCTCTGGGATCGAGAAAGGGGAACCCCATGATCCAGCCTCCTCCCCCTCACCTCCCCAAACCGGGCCTGATCGACGCCGCCCCGCCCAAGGGGCGTGCCTCGCGGGTCCAACCCAGGCCCGACGTGCGGGTCCGGCGCCGCGACCTCGATGATTTCGAAGCCATCCAGGATCTTTTGAGAAGGGCCTACCCGCCCCCCCATGGCCCAGAAGCCATCTGGGGGGCGAAGAACCTGCTGCGCCACCTGGCCCGCTTTCCCGAAGGGCAATTGGTGGCCCAGGATCCTGAGGGGCGCCTGATCGGCACCGCGACCAGCATGCGGCTCACTCTTGGCGCGGCGCTGGCGCCCCACACCTGGTCGGAGATCACGGGCCGGGGCAGCCTGCGCACCCACGATCCCGAGGGGGAGGCGCTGTATGGCGTGAACATCGCCGTTGCGCCCGAAGTCCAAGGCCAAGGCATCGGGCGGGCCCTTTACGAGGCCCGCATCCAGCTGGGCCGCCGATTGGGCTGCCAGGCCTTCGTGGCCGGGGCCCGCATTCCGGGGTATCACCTCGTGGTCGAACGCATGACGCCCCAGGCCTACCTCGACGCCGTGGTCCGGGGCGAACTGTTCGACCCCACCCTTTCCCGGCAGCTCCGGGTCGGTTTCCAGGTGCGGGGCCTTCTGGAACACTACGCGCCGGACCCCGAAACCCTGGGCCACGCGGCCCTCATCGTGCTCGATTTGATGGGCCCTCCGCAGGGCGCCTAGCATTGATGAGGGGGACCGTCCGCTCCCTTCGGACACCGCGCGGAGAGGGTACGTACCACCCTCAACCCTGCGCCCGGCCCGCCGATCAGGCTCTCGGGGGGACGCCATGAAGAGGGGCGGGTTCGCATGCCTGCTGGCCGCGATGGCCGCCTGGTCCCAGGAGCTCTCGCTGCGGGAGCTGATGCAGGTGAAGGTGGTCTCCGCCTCCAAGCAACTCCAGGACGCCTCCCAGGCCCCCGCCAAGGTGATCGTCATCACGGCGGAGGAGATCCAGCAGCGGGGCTACCTGGGGCTGGATGAGATCTTCCGCGATCTGGCGGGCATGGATATCACGGGGGGCCGCTCCGTGGAGTGGTCCACCATCTTCATGCGAGGTATGCGCACGGAGAACACGGACCGCTTCCTCCTCATCTGGGACGGCATCGTGCAGAACGATCCCTGGAAGTACAACGTGTGGCTTTCCCGCCAGTACCCCCTCTCCAATATCGACCGCATCGAGGTGATGTACGGGCCGGGCTCCCTCCTCTACGGCACCAACGCCTTCGCCGGCCTCGTGAACGTCATCCTCAAGCGGCCCGGCGAAGTGGATGGCGTCTCCGCCTGGGCGCAGGGCGGCGCCTACAACACGCGGCTGGCCGAGGCCAACTTCGGCAAGGTTCTCGGCGATTGGCGCCTCATGGCCAACGCCCGATGGTTCACCAGCGACGAGATGGACGTCAACGAGGCCTACTGGGTGGATCGGGGCGGGCGCAAGCGCTACTACAACTTCGAGCTGGCGCGGGATGGCCGGCGGGATCCCTCCCAGCCCTCCGGCTTCGCCCCGGGCCTCAAGGTGTGGGACGGCGTGGCCCATTGGAGCGTGGACGGCGCGGACGTACCCTTCTCCGGGCGCGCCTTCGGCCAAACCCGGGACGGCTTCCTCCAGATCGGCGCCGGCTACGGGAGCTTCGAGCTCAAGGCCTTCCTCTGGAGCCGCCAGGAGAGCCAGGATCTCTGGTACGTCCCCCTGCGCACCCTCCAGACCCCCTGGACCCCCACGGGCTCCGCCCTGGATCTCAGCCACCGGCGCACCTTCTCTCTGGGCTTCGAGGTGCAGAGCTACCTGCGCACGCGCCACGGGGGCCTGGATTCCGAGCGCTCCTACGCCGGCAACTTCACCCGCACGATCACCAACAACGCCGCGGATCCGAACAACCTCACCGTCTCCAGCCTGAACGCCGTGCTGCGCTACCGCCTCTTCGGGCGGGAGTGGCGGGCGGGCCAGCAGTTCAACCTCTCCCGGGACGAGTGGGAGGCCGTGCTGGGATGGGAGTACCTCCGCGCCACGACCCAGGAGAACTACGGCACCCGCACCCTTCCCACGGAGCCTTGGTCCCCGAGCCCCACTCACGACGAGCGCAACGCCGCGGCCTTCGCCAGCCTCCAGGTGAGGCCCACCCCCCACCTCTCCCTCTCCACGGGGCTGCGTTACGACTACAACGCCCTGGCCGGGGAGAAGGGGGGATTCGGCCACCTCTACACGGGGCGCATGGCCTGCATCCTCACGCCGCGGGAGGGCCACCGGTTCATGGCCCTCTACGGTCAGGCTTACCAGGCGCCCTCGCCCTGGCACAAATTCTCCACCGTTCGCGGCGATCGGGAGCTCCGCAATCCCTTCCTCAAGCCCGAGCGGCTCAGCAGCCTGGAGCTGGTCTACGAGGTTTACCCCGCCGCCCGATGGCGCGCCGCCCTCAGCGCCTACTACAACGTGGTGAGCGATCTCATCACCTCCGTCACCGTGCCCTACGGAGCGGGCACCACCCATCAGCACCAGAACACGGGCAGCCTGCGCATCTTCGGCCAGGAGCTGGAGAGCCGCCTCCTCCTGGGCCCGGGCAGCTCGCTCTTCCTCAACGCCACCTGGAGCCGCACCAAGGTGCCCGAGACCGGCGCCGCCCAACCCGACCTCGCCCCCTTCAAGGCCAACGCGGGGCTGGAGTTCGCCTGGCGAAGCTGGCAGTTCAGCCTGCGCGGCCACTACGTCGCCGCCCGGGAGACCGCCGCCGCCGGTTCCACCAACCTCTACTCCGCCGGCTCGGCCCCGGGGAACTTCACCGCCGACCTCGCCCTCACGTGGCGGGAGCCCTTCCCCCGCGCCGATCTCCGGATCGGGTTCCACAACCTCCTGAACCGCCGCACCTACGACCCCGGCGTCCGCACCGCCGATGGATCCACCTACAACTCCCTCATCATCCAGCCCGGATTCCGCATGGATCTGGGGCTCACATGCCGGTTCTAGACACGGCGTTTTAAGTGATGCCGCATGGGCGTTAGCGGATTCCAAAGCAGGAGCGGATCCCGGCCTACATTTTTTTATCTTTCTATTTAATGGTGCCTAAACTTACATCCGATAGCCACAGCACCCTCTTCCAACCCATGGGAGGGGTGCCGGGGGGGACCATGCCCAACCTTGTCGCCGAGACCACTCAAACCCCGAAGATGGACCTGGCGGAACAGGCTGCCTTCCTCACCTCGATCCTGGAAGGCTCCACCGAACACGCCATCATCGCCAAGGATCTGGAAGGCAACATCCTGGCCTGGAATGAAGGAGCGCGGCGGATCTACGGATACGACGCATCCGATGTCCTGGGCCGCAGCGCCCTCCTTCTGCATGACCCGGACGATGTAAGGACCGGCAGGGCCCAAGCCTTCCTGGAGGAGGCCCGGGCCGCCGGGAAGTGGGAGGGCCGCATCCGCCGGGTCCGGAAAAGCGGGAGTGGCTTCACGGCCCAGGTCACCATGACGCTGCGCCGGGATCCCGAAGGCACCCCCATCGGATTCACGATGGTCTCCCGCGATCTCACCGAGTCCGAACGCGTGGACCGGGAACTGAGAGAATCCCAGGAGTACAACCGCGGCCTCATCGAGTCCAATATCGACGCCCTGATGACCACAGACCCCTTGGGCGTGATCAGCGACGTGAATCGCCAGATGTGCGAAATGACCGGCTGCAGCCGGAACGACCTCATCGGAACGCCCTTCAAGCGCTACTTCACGGATCCCAAGCGGGCGGAGGACGGCATCCGCAAGGTGCTGGCGGAGGACAAGGTCACCAATTACGAGCTGACCATGACCTCCAGTGCCGGTAAGGAAACGGTGGTGTCCTACAACGCCACCACCTTCCGCTCCGCGGATGGAAAGCTCAAGGGCGTCTTCGCCGCCGCCCGGGACATCACCGAGCAGAAGCGGCTGGAGGAGGATCTCCGCCAGGCCCAGAACTACACCCGCAGCCTCATCGAGGCTTCCGTGGACGCACTCATGACCGTGGATCCCCAGCTCCAGATCATGGACGTAAACGAACAAACGCTCCGGATGACCGGCTACGGCCGGGAGGAGCTCATCGGAAGCCCCTTCCCCGACTATTTCACGGATACGGAGAGGGCGACGTCCGGAGTCCAGAAGACCCTTGCCGAAGGGTTCGTCACCAACTACGTCCTAGTCCTGCGCGCTAAAACGGGCCAAGAGTCCCCGGTGTCCTTCAACGCCTCTGTGTTCAAGGACACGGACGGAAACGTGAAGGGCATCTTCGCCTCCGCCCGCGATATCACGGATCAGAAGCGCCTAGAGGAGGATCTGCGCCAGGCCCAGAATTACACCCGCGGCCTCATCGAGTCCTCCGTGGATCCCATGATCACCGTGGACCCGGATCTCACCATCACGGACGTGAACGAGCAGATGGTCCGCCTCACGGAGGTCCCTAAGGCCTCGCTCATCGGAAGCCAGTTCGATCGCTACTTCACGGAGCCCCAGCGCGCCTCCGCGGGCGTGCGGCAGACCCTCCGCGAAGGCACCGTGACCAACTACGAACTGACCCTCATCACGGCCAGCGGCCGGGAGGTGGTGGTCTCCTTCAATGCCTCCATCTTCAAGGACACCACGGGAAAGGTGCGCGGCATCTTCGCCGTGGCCCGGGACGTGACGCAGCAGCGTCGGCTGGAACAACAATTGCGGGAGCAGCAAAACTACAGCCGAGGGCTCATCGAAGCCTCCGTAGACGCCTTGGTGACGGTGGACCCGGAGGGTCTCATCACCGACGTGAACGATCAGATGATCCGCATCACGGGCTTCGGGCGCCAGAAGCTCATCGGCAGCCCCTTCTCCGCCTACTTCACGGATCCAGAGCGGGCCCGGGCGGGCGTGCGGACGACCTTCGAAGAAGGGGTCGTCAAGAACTACGAGTTGGTGGTGTCCTCCAGCGCTGGAACGGAAACGATCGTCTCCTTCAACGCTTCGGTATTCAAGGACACCGAAGGGAGGATATCCGGCATCTTCGCCGCGGCGCGCGACGTCTCGGACCAGAAGCAGCTGGAGCAGAAGCTTCGGGAGCAGCAAGCCTACAACCGCGGCCTCATCGAATCCAACATCGACGCCCTGATGACGACGGACACCTTGGGCATCATCACCGACGTCAACAAACAAATGTGCGAGGTCACCGACCGGGTCCGGGATGAGCTGCTGGGGACCCCCTTCAAGGACTACTTCACGGACCCCCGGCGAGCCGAGGAGGGCATCCGCACCGTGCTGGCCGAGGGCAAGGTCACCAATTACGAGCTGACCATCCGATCCAAGACGGGCCACGAGATCGTGGTGTCCTACAACGCCACCACCTTCACCGGAGAGGATGGGCGGCTCCGGGGCGTCTTCGCCGCGGCCCGCGACATCACGGACCAGAAGCGCCTGGAAGAGCAGCTGCGCCTGGCCCAGACCTACAACCGGGGTCTCATCGAATCTTCCATGGATGCCATGCTCACGGTGGCCCCGGATTACACCATTACCGACGTCAACGAACAGATGGTGAAACTTTCGGGATATGGACGGGATCAGCTCATCGGGAGTTCCTTCAAGGATTACTTCACGGAACCCGACCGAGCCGCCGCCGGCGTCAAACAAACCCTGGACGAGGGCTATGTCACCAACTACGAGCTGGCCCTCCGGTCTCGCCACCGCCGCCAGATCCTCGTGTCCTTCAACGCCTCCGTCTACAAGGACACCACGGGCAACGTCCGGGGCATCTTCGCCGTGGCCCGGGACGTCACCGAGCAGCGCC
>CAYWDR010000165.1:0-8157 GCA_964457075.1 uncultured Solibacteraceae bacterium | reverse complement strand
CCGAGTGCGGCCACCTCACCCTCGTGCGCAACGGCGCCTGCATGAAGTGCCAGACGTGCGGGGCGACGACGGGATGCAGCTAGGAACCACCTCCCCGTAATCGCACCCTGCGTGGCCGGGTGCGATTACGGGGAAGCGAAAAAACTCACCACAGCAACACCTCCCGCGAACGTGCGGGTTGAAGCGGAGGGCGGGGAGCGATCCCCGCCCTTTTCTTGGGGGATGCCTGGAGGTTTGATGCACCGCCGGTCGATTGCAGGAGCAGCCGGAATTCTTCGAGGGTCCAAAATTTTTCTCTTGCATGATATTTCGAAAAGCCTAGAATATTGAAATCAGGAGATTCGCATGCCCTCCCTCCTCAAGCGCGCCGAAGCCTTCAAGGCCCTGGGACACCCCAGCCGCCTGGCGGTGCTCCGGCGGTTGGTCCGAGGGGGTGAGGAGGGCACTCTCCTGGGGGAACTCCAGCAGGCCCTTGAGATCCCAGCCTCGACCTTGAACCACCATCTGGAATCACTGGCCTCCGTGGGCCTCATCAAGGCCACGCGGGACGGCACCCGGATCCGGTATGAAGTCCGGTATCCAGCCTTGCACGCCCTCACCAATTACCTATGGGAAGACTGCTGCAAGGGGTCAATCCAAGCCAAGGAATGAGCAATTTTTTGCTTCATTATTTCGATTTTTCTAGTTTTCCGGTTAATCATCCTCAACCCAAGGAGGCCCTATGAGCTGCTGTTCCCCATCGTTCCTGCGAATGCGCCGCAGGGCGCCCCAGGATCATCCCCAGGTGGAATCCCTGCTTTCCAAAGCAGGGCTGCCCACGGAGGACCTGGATTCCGGAGATGGGCTCGTGCTTGAAAAGGGGGGCGACCTGCTGGGCCATGTGGGGTTCGAAAGGACTCCCTTAGGCATCCTGGTGCGTTCCCTGGTGGTCCACACCGCCCATCAGGGCAAAGGCTACGGCCAGAGGCTCATTGAAGCGGTGGAGGCCGAGGCCGACGGCCTGCCTATCATGCTCCCCTCCCACCCCATTCTTTGGTGACCTCCATGCCCGGCTCCCCTGCTTTATCCGAAGCGATCCACTTTTTCCTGAGGGAGGTTCCCTACCTCCTGGGCCTTATTTCCGTCATCTCTTTTGGGCTTGGCTACCTGCAGTCCTACGTGGACGGAGCCCGTGTCCGGGCCCGCCTCGCGGGCCGCAGTCGGGCTGCGGGGCACCTCTTGGCTTCGGCCTTCGGGGTGATCACCCCCTTCTGTTCCTGTTCCGCCGTGCCGCTCTTCATCGGATTCGTCCGCTCAGGCATTCCGCTGGGAGTGACGATCTCGTACCTCATCGCAGCGCCCATGGTGAACGAGGTCGCCCTGATGCTCCTTTTCGCGAGCTTTGGTTGGAAGGTGGCGATGGTCTACGCCGCCATGGGCATCCTCATCGCGTTGGTGGCCGGCGGCACCATCGGCGCCTTGGGCCTGGAACGGTGGATCGAGCCCTGGGTGCATGAGGTCATCCTCGAGGAAGAGGGCCAGGTGCGAACCTGGACCCAGCCTCAGAGGCTCCAAGCCGGGTTCCAGAACGCCCGGGACCTATTGCTCAAGGTCTGGCCCTGGATCCTCGCGGGAGTCTCCATCGGCGCCTTCCTCCATGGGTTCGTCCCGGAAGCCCTGATGGTGAAAGTCCTCGGCCGGAACCACTGGTGGTCCGTCCCCGTGGCCGTCCTCATTGGCGTTCCCATCTACACGGGGTCCACCATGATCCTCCCCATCATCCAGGCCCTCCTCGCCAAAGGCGCCGCTCTGGGCTCCGTCCTGGCGTTCATGATGGCGGCCATCGGCCTCTCCGTCCCCGAAGCCATCATCCTTCGCAAGGTTTTAAAAGTGCAGCTCGTCCTCACGTTCATGGCCGTGGTAGCGCTGGGGATCATCCTGGTGGGATACGGAATGAACCTGCTGTTTCACTGACCTTAGGCCTGCCTATCCCGTCAGGGCCTCACCTACTTGTTCAACCAGGCCACCAACGCGCCCAGCACCAGCATGCTCGCCGTGTCCCCGCAGATCTGCTTGGCCACGACCATGCCCGGATAGGGGGCCACGGCGTAGTAGATGAGGAACATGGGCACGGAGCTGACGAGGGCGATGGCGAGGCCGTAGCGCAGGCCCTGACCCAGCCAGGGTTTGTCTTCGCGGCCCCGCTGGTAGATCCACACGAAGGCGCCGGAGAGGATGACGTGGGCGCCGAGCATCCATCCGAAGTAGCGCTGGGCCTCGGCCTCGGGGCGCATGAGGTTGGGCAGCTGGGCGTAGTCGGCGTGTAGCCAAAGCCCGTGGATGACGAAACCGAGCACCATCGACGCCACGAAGATCACGGCAAGGGAAAGCCAGAACCGCTTGTTCATTGGGTTCTCCTGGAAAAGGGTGGGGAGTGTAGCCCTGTGACTTAAGACAATGGGTCTTTTTACTCTTAGGATCGATTTACTCCTAAACTCGCCCTACCCGCACTCGAGGGACGAGGAGAAACCGGATGGCACCGATGCAAATCAACGTCGGCAACACGGCCTTCATGCTGCTTTGTTCAAGCCTCGTCATGCTCATGACGCCTGGCCTGGCCTTCTTTTACGGCGGCCTCGTGGGCCGCAAGAACACGCTGGCGATCATGATGCAGAGCTTCGTCAGCCTGGGCTGGACGACGGTGCTCTGGTTCGCCTTCGGGTATTCCATGAGCTTCGGCCCCACCTGGCACGGCATCGTGGGCAATCCCACGTCCTTCGCCTTCCTCAAGGGCGTCACGCTGCAGAGCATGTACACGGGCAATGACGCGGGGATCCCGCTCATCGTGCACATCGCCTACCAGATGATGTTCGCCATCATCACGCCGGCCCTCATCACGGGCGCCTTTGCCAACCGCGTGACATTCAAGGCCTACATGCTCTTCCTCACGGGCTGGCTGGTCTTCGTCTACTTCCCCTTCTGCCACATGATCTGGCATCCCGATGGGATCCTCGCCAAGTGGGGCGTGCTGGACTTCGCCGGCGGCATCGTGGTGCACAACACGGCCGGCATGGCGGCCCTCGCTTCGATCCTCTATGTGGGCCGGCGCAAGGTGGTGGAAAACGTCCCCCACAACGTGCCCCTCATCGCCCTGGGCACGGGCCTCCTCTGGTTCGGCTGGTACGGCTTCAACGCGGGCAGCGAGTTCCGCGTGGACGCCATCACGGCCTCCGCCTTCCTCAACACCGATATCGCCGCCTCCTTCGCCGCCGCCACCTGGCTCTTCATCGAGTGGACCCAGACCAAGCAGCCCAAGTTCGTGGGCCTGCTCACGGGCGCCGTCGCCGGCCTCGCCACCATCACCCCCGCGGCGGGCTACGTATCCCCATTAACCGCGGCCATCATCGGCATCCTCGCCGGCGGCATCTGCTTCTATGCCGTGGCCCTGAAGAACAAGCTGGGATGGGACGACGCCCTCGATGTCTGGGGCGTGCATGGCGTAGGTGGGCTCATTGGCGTGATCTTCCTTGGCGTCTTCGCGTCCAAGGCCTGGAACCCGGCCGGGGCCGATGGCCTCCTGTTGGGGAACACGTCGTTCTTCCTCAAGCAGGTCGTCGCCGTCGTCATTTCCTCCGTGTGGGCCTTCGTCTTCACCTACGTCATGCTGTGGCTCATCGATCGGGTCACGCCGGTGCGGGTCGAGCACCATGCGGAAGTGAAAGGCCTGGACTCTGAGCTCCACGGCGAAGAGGCCTATCCTCAGGGCCTCTGAGAACCAAAGAACAAAAGACAACCGGTGATGAACAGTGATGAACAGTGATAAAGGCAAAAGCAGGTGCCATCACTGTTCATCACTGTTCATCACCGGTTGATCTTTTCGTTCCCCGCCTTTTGCCCCTGCGCCGATTAAATGCCGCAAGCGCCCGCTAGGGTTCCGCCCTCACCGGCCGTGCTTCTCCTTGTGCTTGCCCTTGTCGCGCCCCTTATGCCCCTTGTGCTTGCCCTCCTTGCGATGGTGATCGCCGTCGCGTTCCGGGGCCCGGCGTACGCTTCGGCGGCCCTCTCGGGGGGGCGGCGCAGGGGCGGGCTTCTTGGAAAGGCCGAGGGGATCAGGCAGGTTCAGTGGGTTGGGGATCTGGGCGGCGAGGGCGGCGCCTCCGAGCAGGAGGCTAAGGGCCATGCGAGTGAGGCGGACCATGGGAACTCCAAATGAAAAGGCGTGCTGAACGCTTAGATTATGGAACGAAGGTCACGGCGTACACCGGCGGCAGATGCACGGCCACCGTGTGCCAGTGGTCCCCGCCATCCTCCGTCACCCAGACTCCCCCGGTGGTGCTGCCAAAGGCCAGGCGCTCGCCGGTGGCGTCGATGGCCAGGGCGTGGCGGTACACGAGATCGTATGCGTGGATCTGCGGCAGCCCCTCCCGCAGGGTGTCGAAGGTGCGGCCCCCATCCCGGGTTCGGGTCACGGCCACGGCACCTCCCACGGCGACGCGGCGCTCATCCTTGATGGCCGGCACGAACCAGGCCGTGGCGGGTTCCTTGGGGTGCGCCACCACCGGGAAGCCGAAGACGGAGGGGCCGGCCTCCTTGAGCTCTTCCCAGTGGGCCGCATCGTCGCGGGTGACGAAGATGCCGTTGTGGTGCTGGATCCAGAAGGTGGAAGGCTCCACGGGGCTCTGCACGAGGCGATGCACGTCCTGCATGACCGGGTCCTGCCCCTGATCCGGCGGCACGTAATCCGCCCGAAGGCCCTCCCCCCGGCATTCCCAGCTGGCGCCCGCATCCCGCGTGAACCAGGCGCCGCCCGTGGAGACGCCCACGGCCATCCAATCCGGGTTCCGCGGGTCGAAGCAGATGGAGTGGAGGCCAGGATAATCGGCCCCGCCCCCGCTCCAGCGCCGCCGATCAGGGTGATCCCAAAGGCTTCGGATCAGCTCCCAGGTGGCGCCGCGATCCGGGGACCGGAAGAGGCCCCCCGGCAGCGTTCCCGCCCACAGCTCACCGGGCCGGGAGGCGGGCCCCGCCTCCAACGCCCAGATGCGGATGAGCTTCCAGGGGATCTCCTTGCCCATCCAGTCCTTTTCCACGTGCCCTTCGGGGGGCTCGGGATAAGTGGGCACGGCCAGTTCCGTCCAGGTCAGGCCCTGGTCTTCCGAGCGGTGCAGCTTCACGCCGAAGTGGCCGTGGTCCAGGGCCGCGTACCAGGCGCCATCCCGGGGATCCGCGAGGCTCAAGGTGACGTTGTCGCCCAGGAAAGAAGTCCGGCCGATCTCCCAACGGCCGGGCCCGAGGCGATCGACCGTGAAGAGCCCCTTGCGGGTGGAGACGAGCGCGCAATCTGACATTTCAACCTCCCGATAGGGCTTGCATGACGTACACCTCGGATCCGGGCGATACGGGATCGCTCAACCGCCGGCGATCGGCCACGGCCGTGCCATCCACGAAGACGACCATATGGTGCCGAAGCGCTCCATGCTCATCCAGCACGTACCCTCGGGCGCGGGGCAGCGCCCGGAAGGCCGCCTCCAGCATCTCCGCCACCGTGGCGCCGGGGTAGTCCCCGGGCGGGCAGGAAACGTGGCGCTGAAGGTTACCCGTGAACACGAGGTGGGGCATGGGGATCCGGAGATGGATCCATCAACATCCGCCCACCCGCGGGCCCCGTCAACCGGATTGCGCCATCCTTGGGGCGGGAGGTTCTCGCACGGTGGCCAGGCATGATGGGTTCCGGAAGCTCGTGGACGAGGCCTTGGCCCTCCTGCCGCCCGAATTCCAGCCCTACCTGGACAACGTCGTGATCCAGATCGACGAGGCCGACGGCGACCTCTACGGCCTCTACCTGGGCACGCCCCTGCCCGAGCGGGGCCACGACCCCAGCCCCCTTCCCGACCGCATCCTCCTATTCCGCCGCACCCTCATGGAGGACTTCCCCGAGCCCGAGGAGCTGCGCCGGGAGGTGGCCATCACCGTGCTCCACGAGATCGCCCATCACTTCGGGATCGACGAGGACCGGTTGGAGGAGCTGGGATGGGGATGATTCAGCCTTCGTAGCTTCGTAGGGAGGGATTGAAAAGCAAATTAACCACAGAGGTCACAGAGGCCACAGAGAAAAACAAGAAGCAGTCCTCTGTGACCTCTGTGATCTCTGTGGTTAGCTACTTTTACTTCACCAGCCCCAGTTCCTTCACAGCCTGGCGCTCCTCTTCGAGCTCCTTGGCGGTGGCGTCCATCTTGGCGCGGCAGAAGGCGTTGATGTCCAGGCCCTGGACGATGCTCGCCTGGCCGTTCTTCACGGTGCAGGGGAAGCCGTAGATGAGGCCCTGGGGGATGCCGTAGCTGCCATCGCTGGGGAGGGCCATGGAGGTCCAGTCGCCCTCCGCGGTGCCGAGCGCCCAAGAGCGCATGTGGTCGATGGCGGCGTTGGCGGCTGACGCGGCGGAGGAGAGGCCACGGGCCTCGATGATGGCGGCGCCGCGCTTGGCCACGGTGGGAATGAAGGTGCCCTCGTACCAGGCCTGGTCGTTCACGGCGGCGTGGGCGTTCTGGCCGGCCACCTCGCAGTGGAAGAGGTCGGGGAACTGGGTGACGCTGTGGTTGCCCCAGATGGTCATCTTCTTGATGTCGTTCACGGTCTTGCCCGTGCGCTCGGCCAGCTGGCTCATGGCGCGGTTGTGGTCGAGGCGGACCATAGCGTGGAACTGTTCGGCCTTGAGCTTGGGGGCGTTCTGCTGGGCGATGAGGGCGTTGGTGTTGGCGGGGTTGCCCACCACGAGCACCTTCACGTCTCTAGAGGCCACTTCGCTCAGGGCCGCGCCCTGGGGCTTGAAGATGCCGCCGTTGGCGGCGAGCAGGTCGCTGCGCTCCATGCCCTGCTTGCGGGGCATGGCGCCCACGAGCAGCGCGTAATCGGCGTCCTTGAAGGCCACCATCGGATCATCGGAGGTCACCACGCCCGCGAGCAGGGGGAAGGCGCAGTCCTGGAGCTCCATCACGACGCCCTGCAGCGCCTTCAGCGCGGGGGTAATTTCGAGCAGCTGTAGGATAACCGGCTGATCCGCCCCGAGCATCGAGCCTTCGGCGATGCGGAAGAGCAGGCTGTAGCCGATCTGGCCAGCGGCCCCGGTGACGGCGACGCGAACGGGCTTCTTCATGGAAAGACCTCCAAGGAACCCTCCATCGTAGCTTTGAAGCGGGGTCCCTCCAAGGATTGACGGCACATCTACTCCAAAGGGCCGTTGGCCCTTTGGAGCGGTAAATAAGTTTTTCCAAGGATGGCCGATCCGCTTGTTGGGAGCCGCCCTTGCCCGACACCCTGGATTCGACGAGCTTGCCCGCCGAGGCCCTGCCCGAGGTGGGGATCCTCATGTCGCGCTGCCCGGAGGTCGAACTCCTCCGCTTCAGGGATGGGGAGGCCCTCATCAAGGAGGGGGAGGAGGATTGCTGTCTTTACCTAGTGCTCTCCGGGAGCCTCGTGATTTCCCGGGGGGGCGAGCACTTGGCCGGGCTGGAATGCGCCCCGGGCAGCCCCGGGATCGTGGGCGAGATGGCCTACTTCGGCGCGCGGATGCGCACGGCCACCGTCACCGCCGTGGGCGCCAGCAAGGTGCTGAAGCTCCAGCCCGAGCACCTGGACCTCATCATGGCCGAGCTGCCCGACCTCACCCGCCTGCTTTGCCGGCAGTTCACCTGGCGGCTCCAGGAAAGCAACGATGCGATTCGGGCCTTTCAACGCCGCTTCGATCTGGCCCCCGAGCGGCGCATGGCCAACGAGGGGGAGATCCTTTTCCGGGCCGGAGAGATGCCCACGGGCCTCATTCAGGTGCTCCTGGGCAGCATCCTGCTGGACCAGGAAGGAATCCGCCGCGCCGTCCAGCCCCAGGATCTCCTGGATGGCTTCCTGGAGCCCGAGGCCTACCTCCGCCATCGCCCCCACCGCTGCACGGCCACGGTGATCGGCTCCGCTTTCCTCCTGACCGTGGCCCCGGATCGCAAGGAATCACTGATCCGCAGCTTTCCCGCCCTCGTCCTCAAGCTCCTGGAAGGCCGTTTATAGCCCCCGGAGCGCCTGCGCTCCCGGGGCCGCACAAGTGACCTCATTCCTTGATCCGCCCCGTTCCTCATGGGAATCTGGCTTGTTTCACTCCTGGAGGAATCCCATGGCCGAAGTCAAGATGA
>CAYWDR010000164.1:0-8180 GCA_964457075.1 uncultured Solibacteraceae bacterium | reverse complement strand
GTATTGGAGGCGATCTGGCGGGGCAGGGTCAGGTTCCCCCGCAGGCCGGGGAGGAAGGTGGCGCCCAGGGCGAGCACCTTGGTGCGGGCGCGGAGGAGATCGATGAAGTCGCCACGCTCGGCGAAGACGAGCTTCTGGCCATAGGCCGCGGTCGCGGAGTCCATGGGAGGATTCGCACGGCCGGCGATCTTGGCGCCGAAGGTGGGCACGAAGAAGCCGTCGGTATCCCGACCGAGCTTCTTCGCGATCGCCCGGCTCACTTCGAGCTCGGCGCAATCCTGCCCGCCGATGAAGGCGCGCATGGCGGCGCCGATGGAGTAGGCGCGCTGTTCCTTCTCGGTCATATCCACCACGGCGGTGGGGGCGGGGACGGGCTGCGTCTGGAGGTGCTTCAGCAGCTCGCCGCGGGCCTGATCCAGGGAGACGCCCTGGCGGATGAGATCCTGGGCCTTCTCGGTGGCGCCGAGCTTGCCCGCCTGGGCGAGGAAGTCCGCGGTCTCCTGGGAGGCCTTGGAGCGGAGCTCCTGGATATTGATGGGGGCGGCCGCAGGAGCCGCCGGGGTCTTGGTTTCGGGTTCCATGCGAACCTCCGGGGTTCCGGCCAGAGCGGCCGGGGGGTTGGAGACGCCCGTTTCAAGGGCATCAGCAGATCGACCGACGCCCACCGTGGGGTCGGCCGGAATGGCGACGATGGAGGCCTCCATCGGGGTCCAGAGCGTGGCGCGGACCTGATCCGGGCCCCCGTTCTTCCCCTTGGTGATCAGGTGCTCGTCGATCTGGTAGCCCACGGAGACCTTGCTCCGGATGCCATCGACGACATCCTGGAAGATCTCCTCGGCCCGGGCGCTCTTCCCGAACCGCACCACCCCCCGGAGGACCTTGTCCTCATCGAGGCGGATGCTCTCCACCACTCCGATGACGTCGCGGGTGTTGTGATCCAGCAGGAGGGGAGCCCCATCCTTCATCCGGGCGAGGTTGATCTCGCCCTTGGCGTGCCCCAGGGTTTCCAGGCCAAACCAGCGCATGACGGGAGCTTCGGAGCTGATGGCCAGCTCCACGGTGCGCGCATCGACGGAGATCGCCTCGCGCTGGAAAGTGGCGGTGCGCTCCTGGCGCCCGCGGATCTCACGCGACATTGTCTTCCTCCTTCTTGGGGTCGGCCTTCGTCTCTTTGGGCTCGGCATTCAGGCCAAGGCCCTTCAGGAGTGCCTGCTCGTCCGCGAGCTGCTTGGCGAGATCGCGGAAGACGATGCCCTTCGCGCCCAGAACCCGGGTGCGGGTATCGAGGCCGGCCTCGATCGCCTTGATGCTTGCATCCACATCCTTCGCGGGGTCGACCCAATCCCATCCCCGAGGGGCCCACTCCACGGCCATCGTCTCGGTATCCATCGAGACCTGGAGCTTCCCGCTCAGGCTCGCGACGAGGGACCAGCTCCGGAAGACGGGCTCACAGAAGGCCGCGATCATCCAATCCTGGATGACGCGCCAGTTGTCCCGTTCATCGAGCATTCCGCCGCGCATCGAGCTGTAATTCACGTCGCTCAGGTCGGAGGCCAGGCTGGGGTAGGAGACGCCCAGACCTGCGGCGATGCCCCGGAGCATGCCTTTGCTGAACTCTCCGAAGGCGGTGTTCGGGTGCTTCACGTCGGGGATGATGGGGTCGACGCCGGGAGGCAGGCCCTGCCAGGTGACATTGCCGACCTCGAGGATCTGGCCTTCCATGCTCACGCCCTCGCCGAGGTCGCCCATTTCGGTCTTCAGGAACCCGGCGCGTCCAGCTTCATGGGCGGCCGCGGCCACCTCGTTCTCCCAGTAGCGCCCGAAGAGGTTCATCTGGTACATGACCGGCGCAGCCCAGGGCACGCCCCGGCTCTGCACGGAAGCCTTGGGGATGTAGGCGTGGATGATCTCCGAAGCCGGGATGCGGGCGTATTCGCGACCCATGCCGGCGGTGGAGTTGGGGTGGCTCGTGAAGATCCAGTAGGCCACGGGCTTGCCCCAGGTGTTCACCTCGACGCCCATGACGATGGCGTTCTGGTTCCTGCCGGCGGGCCGGTTCAGGGCGTGGTCGAGCCGATCCGCGTCGATGAACTCCAGGGCGAAGCCGAAGGCGTTGTCGGTAGTGCAGACCTTCCGCACCACGGCCTCGCCATCCCGCGCTACCGTCTCGATGAAGAGGCGCTGGGCATCCTTCCAACTCAGCTTTTGGTCGACGGTGCAGGCCTTCCCCCAGTCTTTCCATGCGTCTTCGAGCTTCTGATTCAGATCCTCGCGCAGCTTCCCGTTCGCGAAGGCCAAGGCGCCCTGCATACCGATGCCGGTGTGGCCCACGACGTTGGTCGAGACCAGGCGCAGGTAGCGGGCCATGAAGGCGTTGTTTTTCGTGAGGTCGCGGGAATGGGCGCGCAGCCTGCCCAGGTCGCGCTTGATCTCGTCATCCTCGGCGCGGAGGATCGCCACGAAATCCTGCATGCGCGTGAGCTGGGCCCCCAGCCAGCCACGGCTCGCCGGGGTGTAGGCCTTGGGCTTGGCCTTCAACTCGATGTGGGAGGGCTCCCACGCGGCAGACCGAAGGGCGTCATGCACGGGTGAGCCTCACCGGAATCTGGGCGACGAACGATCCGCCGCGCTGGGCGCGAACCTTCGCAGCGTAGAAGCCGCGCATGCGGGCGAGTTCGGCGTGGGGGATCTTCTCGGCCTCGCGCCCGTCGATCTTGTAGCTCAGGAGGGCATCGCCCATGCGGCCTTCGAGCACGGCGGTGATCGCTTCGAGGCACTTCTCTTCGTGAGTCCGGGGGTCGAAGGCGGCGCCGGCGGGGTCTGGGGCGACCGTGAGGATGCCCGACCCGACCGTGTAGCGCTCGTCATCCTTCGCAACGGAGGCGATCCACCGCCATTCGCCAGGCACCCAGTTCTTCGTCGCGGCGGCGGCCACTTCGACAAGGTGGGCGTCTCCATCGGCCGTGGCCGTGAGGGAAATGGCGGAGGCCCCGGCTTTCACGAGGCGGTAGGTGAGCACCCACCCCGCCGAGGCCTGGAAGTCGGACACAGACCGAACCCATGCAACGGTGTCGCCAGAGGTGATCTGCTCAGGTTCCTGGGCGGGTATGTCCAACGGGACCTCCACCCCTGAGCCTCGACCTGCGGACCTAGCCCGGCTGTCTCAATCCGTGAGACAGCATCACCAAACCCCTTTTGTGGCGGGTCGCGGGTGCGCGGAGGGGGCCAGATTCAAGGGCCTCTGGGCCGGCGCTTCCTCGGGCTTGGGGGCTTCTGGTAAGGCCCGCATGGCCTGCGCCAGGCCCGCCAAGTCCCGATAGGTTCTCGGCGCGAGGACGTTCCGGAGGATCCAGAGGCCGCAAAGGCAGCCGCCGAAGCAGTCCCATGCTTCATTTCGAGCCCTGGTCTGCCTCCACTCGCCGCGCACCTTCCGGGTCTTCGGGTCCTGGATCGACACGTAGGATTCGGAGGTCAGCTGCTCGGTGAACTCGTCGGTGACCCACTCCTTCGCAAGGTGCACGTAGCCCGGGCCAGGGTTTGGGCGCTGGAGCATGCCGAAGAGCTTCTGTTTCCAGGCCATGGTGCTGAGGTTCCATAGGCGGACACGGGCGCGCTTCGTGGTGCTCTCCTTGGCGAGGCCTGGGCGATCCAAGGCAACCACGCCACGGGCCGCGAAGACACGGCGCCCTGAGCCCTGCCGAGGAAGCACGTAGCTGTAAACCGCATCGGCGTGGCTGCCCGAGGCGCTATCGACCAGAGTCACGGCCGGGCGCATCCGGCGACCGGAGACCTCATGCACTCGATCCTTGAGGAGCCAGGTGTCGAGACTGCCCCACAGGGCGGGATCGGCGACGTCTCCTGGCTCGATCGTCCAATCGATGAGCCAGCATTCCTCATCGGCCCCCCACCCCAGCACGACGCCGAAGAGGTAGCCATCGCGCCCGCTGCCCTCGCCCTGCACGTCGACGAAGGCCGTGAGGGTAGCCACCCCATCCGGGATGAGATCCCGGGGGCGATCCTCAAGGTCGGCGCGCTTGCGGAGAATGGAGGGGGTGACGGAGTCGCCGCGATCCTCCCAGGCCTCACCCAGGTTCAGGGTGACGAAGGTCTTCAGCTCGGTGGGGTCGCCCTGGGCGTCGAGCCACTGCTGGGCCAGGAGTTCCCAGCCCTCACCGGCCACGGAGGCGAGCGCGGTCATGTGGAAACTGCGGTGACTCCGGCGCTCCCCGTACTCATGCACGTAGAGCCCCGCCTGGGTCATCTGCCACTTCCAGGACTCCTCGATCCGGCGGTCGCAGCCGGCGCAGAGGTAGGCCACGCTGCCAGGCACCACCTCGCGGCCGCCGGCGCCCTGGCGTTCGAAGACCAGGCGGTAGAGCTTCGTGTCTGGGTCCTGCCAGATCAGGCGCTGGGCCATGCCGCAGTGGGGGCACGGGACGTTCCACCGCCCACGGCTTCCTCGCTCGAATCCCTGCTCGATGGGGCTCAAGCCCTTCGGCAGGGCGCCCGGGGTGGAGCCCTCGAGGATCTTGAGGCTCGGATAGGTCTTTCCGCGGGCCTCGGCGATGCGGGCGGGGTTGCCCTCGCCGTTGAGGTCGACCTTCCAGGCGTCGCGCTCGTCGAAGACCATCAGGGCGGCCTGGAACCCGCGCAGCTCGCGGGGGTTGCCCGCAGAGCCCAGGAAGATGCTGCCACCGTTGCGGAAGATCTTGTGCCGGGTGGTCGATCCCGTGTTCTTCGCGGTGGGCCGGACGAGGATCTCCTTCAGGGCCGGGCAGGAGTCGATCATCGGCTCGAGGCGTTCCTTCCCGAACTTCGAGGCCATTTCAGCGGACGCCAGGATGTGGAGCACCGGAAGGCCCAGGTGGTGCACGCCGTAGCCCTCGAGGACCTGGCAGAGGAGCGTCCACCCCACCTGGGCCGGTTTCATGAAGCTGATCCGGCGGACGTCTGGGTCCATGGCAGCCTCCAGGATCTCGACCTGGTAGGCGTCCGGGGTCCAAGGGCCCTTGCGGTTGCCGGTGGTGAGCTCTAGATGGTGATGACCCCACTCGATCACGGAGAGGGGGGCAGGCAGGGCCCATAGGGCATCGAGGCGGGCCTCGACGGCCTGCATTGCTTCGAGTGCCTCCGGGGCGGTGTCTAAGCTCAAGCACCCTCCTGAACGACGATGGAGGCCATGTCGCCGAGCACCCGACGGATCTCGACGTCAACGATCTCGGCTACCTCAGCCCCGACCCGCACCTGCAGGCGCGACTTGATCGAGGCCATGCCCTCCCGGTGCCTCTGGATCCTCGTCGCCCAGGCGTGCTCGTAATCCCGGACGTGGATCAGCTCCGAACGCTCTTTTGACAGCTTCAGTTCCGCTAGGTCCGCCTCTGCGGCGAGTTTCCGGCATTGGCTTGTGTTTTCGTCCGGAATCGCCCGTTTATCCGACGCTGATCGCCCTGAAATTCCGGCTTGCCGCACCGCCCGGGCCACCAACCAGGGCACGACAAGGCTCAAGTCATACCTGCGTTTTCGGTGAAAGCCGATGCTCGGGATCGGAGGATCCTCCACCCCCCAATCGCGGAGAGCACGATCCGTGCAGTTGAGGATATCGGCCAGCTCGGCTTGGGTGAGTTCGTGAATATCCATATCCACTTAATTCATATAAACAAGGGAGCGAACCGGGCCAACCGGAACGAGAATATGAAAACCCCTACATACTGTGACAGAACGGGTGGCCGTCACCCCAATGTCAGGCCTCCCGGGAGGACCCAGGCGGGCACCGGATGCCGATGCGAAGTGCATCATGGGCGCACCCCTTTGATCGCGGCCTCGACAGCCTGATCCACCAGGGCAGCCATGCGCACCTTCACCACAGCTCGAGCCGTGAGCACGAACTTGAGGGTGGGCCTGAGCCTGACCTTGCGAGAGATGAAGAGGTAGACGGGGTACAAAGTCCAGCCAACTCCCATGCGAGAGAAGAGTGCGAAATCACCCTTGTACTTGCCCTTTGTGATGGGAAGGATCACGGTACGTTTGTCGCCCTGGATCGCACCTCCCTTGCCTGCGCGGCTGAGGATTGAGCGCAGACCAAGCCGATCAATCTTCCACGTCGTGGGCACCTTGTAGTTAAACAACCGCCGAGCCTTGCTGCCTGTAATGGGGATTGCCACCCGGTCGCCCAGGATCGAGCCACCCTGGGGGGTCTTCTCGCCGCCCTCTTCGAACTGAGCCATGAGCAGCTTTGAGCCTTGCACCTGGTCGTCGATCCCCACCACGGCGGTGAGGTCCTGGACCTTGGCCCACTTGAACATCTTCACCCGGCGCATGATGAAGGCCGAGCGCCGGATCTTGAAGTTTCGGCCCATCATGACCCGCTCGCGGGCCTGAACCTCGAGGGCCACCGCGTTGATGGCGTCCTTCACGGCATAGGGGAGCTGGCGCAAGGTCTTGTCGAGCTGCTTGGTGTCGAAGCTAATTCGCATCGAGTTTCTCCTGATTCAGCTTCGTGCTGTAAAAGCAGCGGCGCACGGAAACCTCAGAGAGGCAGAACTCGAGGGCCACAGCCATGAAGACATCCCGGCGCGAGATCGCGGGGAACTGCCCCATGACGTTCTGGCACGCCCACCTGATCCGCTCGCGCTCCAAGGCCTCGGTGACGGCCTCACGGGCAGCCTGGGCCGCCGCAGCCTGGAAAGCCTCCAGCGAGGGCACGGAGGCCCCCGCTTGGGTGTATCGGTGGATCGCACCCCGGATGCCCTCGGGCACGTCTTCACGGGCTGCCCACCGGTGTCGGTTGCTCACTTCGTGTACTCCTTAAAAAACGATCAGCAATAACTCGGGCGGGTTGCTTGGGTGCGGGTGCGCTGCGTGTGGTTCGCCACTTTTCAACCGTCCTTCTGAGGCTTTGGTCCCTTGGTAATGCGCGCCTTGAGAGAGGTCATCACCTCCACCTGGCGGGTGTGGTCGACCTCCAGGTAGAAGGCCGTCGTGCGCCAATCCTTGTGGCGGCAGAGGCGCTGGATGTCCTGTAGGGGGAGTCCCGCCTCACTGAGGAGGGTGGCGAAGGAGCCCCGCAGCCGGTGGTTCGTGAGCCCCTCAATCCCGCAGGCTGTGTTCGCGGCCCGCATCGCCTTCCGGGTGAACCCACACCTCGCGGGCGCGCCATCCACTGCAACCATCCACCCCTGGGCCTGCCGGAAGGGTTCCAGGTACTCCCGGATGAGGGTGAGAGGGATGGGCCAGGCCTCGCGGCCCTTGGTCATGCCTGGGGTGTACGTGTTCCGCTCCCAGTCGATCCACTCCCAGCGTGCCCCGAGCGCCTCCATCTCCCGGAGCCCCAGGAAGAGCATCAGGCGCACCGCCAGGCCCACCCTGTGCCCATGGAGCTTTGCGGAGGCCCCATCCACGGCCACTAGCCACGGCTTCACCGAGGAGTCCGCCAGGACCACGCGGACCCGCTTCTGGACCTTGAGCTGCTTCACGGCCCAAGGGATGCCCGCGGCGGGGAGCATCTTGCGCGCCACCGCCCACTTGAAGAGCATCTTCAGAATCCGGAGCCAAAGGTTCGCCGTGGCCGGCGCGTGGGCCGTCAGGTGCTCCGCCCGGGCCGCCTCGACCTTGGCCGTGGAGATCTGGTCGATGCGCAGCTGGCCCAGGCCATGGAGGTGGAGCTTCGCGAAGTTCGCGACCGAGCGGCAGTGCGAGGCACTCCGGGTCACCTGGTGAGCCTCCAACCAGGCTTGGGCGAGTTCGGCCAGGGTCGGGGTGGGCTCGTCTCCCATGTAGCGTACCCGGGCGTCTTCCCAGGCCCTGGACGCTACGGCGTCGGCCTTGGCCCGGGTCTTCTCCCCCGTGGTCTTCTGGACCCGGCTACGGCCAAGCTGGAAGCGGTAGTGCCAGCGGTCGCCGATCCGGAAGAGTGTGTAGGTCATTTGCAAACCTCAGAGCGAGATGAGAACCAGCCATAGCCAATGCAGACGACCGGCAATTGCTGAGTAGTGGCAGCGGTGGCATTTGTCGCAGCAGGTGAACCCAATTCGGAGGCGCATCTGGACAGCCTCACTCAGGAAGGGCCCGCGCAGCCATGCAGCCGAGACACGGGCAAGGGATGGACTCGGGCAACAGGTGGCGAATCGCTTTGATTTGGCATCCCTGGTTGGCGATAAACTTCAAAGCGCCCAGATGCACGT
>CAYWDR010000163.1:0-8189 GCA_964457075.1 uncultured Solibacteraceae bacterium | reverse complement strand
CATCTTTTTTTTTTTTTTTTCGGCACTCACGCCTGTTCTCCCCCACTCATCGACACACAATTCATGCATGCAAATAGCTGCTACAGTATGTTTTAGAAATACGGTAATGTTCTTCCACGATCACCCTTGGAATGTCACGAGGCGGACTCTCTCTCCGCCAAAATCACCCCAAGCCCTTGCAACCAGAGGGCTTGTTTCTGTGCCAACAGGCCTACCCATCCCTCGGCCCACCCAAGCCTGCGCCGATGGACCCCAATACACGGGCCCCCAGCCCTGACGGTGATATTTGGCATCGATCCGGTCGAATTTAAGAATCGCCTTTCTGATCCCGGAAGGGCTTGAAGGGAATGATTTGGAAGGCCCTTGACAAGTGTATCCAAACGACTACGCTTGTTTTCATGAACACGCTCCTCAAAACCGACGAATTCACAGCCTGGTTGCGAGGATTGAAAGATAGTCGGGCCAAGGCGGTCATTTTCAATCGCCTTGATCGCGCCGCAACAGGAAATTTCGGTGATTCCAAAGCCCTTTCTGGCGGCATCTCCGAGATGCGAGTGGATGTTGGCCCCGGATACCGCATCTACTTCACGCGGCGTGGTGAAGTGATTTACTTGCTCCTCGTCGGGGGTGACAAATCTACTCAAGCCCGAGATATCCAACACGCTAAGGCATTGCTGAAATCGCTTCCCAAGGAGTAACCCATGACTAAGATCTCTTCTTTTGATGTGGCCGACTTCCTCGACAATGAGGAAGTCATCTCTGAGTACCTTTCCATCGCCCTTGAAGATCCTGATCCCGATATGTTCCTCATGGCCGTTCGAAACGTGGCTCGTGCCAGGGGAATGACCCAGCTCGCGAAGGATTCAGGATTGGGCCGAGAGAGCCTATACAAGGCGCTTGCTCCAGGCGCCAAGCCGCGCTACGAAACAGTTCTTAAACTCGTAGCCGCCCTAGGTGTCAAACTGCACGCGGTCCCGGCACATTGAGTTCCGCTTGCTACATGAATTGTTCATCCGTACCCAGCCGGCCTAACCCCCGCATGAGCTCGGACGGGGCCGCGCGGCCCCGCCGGCAATGCACCTGTCCTTGGGGTCCTGGCATATTTTCTGGTTTCGGGGTTTCTCGCGTGAGCGAGCCTAACCACTCAATGCACCATACGCTGGCGCTACGCGCCACCGCTGGTGATTCCGAAAGTTAACCATCTAGAGCGAACATCCCATGTCCATTGAACTCTGGCTCGCCTTTGTCGCTGCATCCGCGGTTCTTCTCATCATCCCCGGGCCGACCATCCTCACTGTCATCAGCTACTCCATGGCCCACGGCCGTCGCGCCAATGTCCCGCTTGTCGCCGCCGTCGCATTGGGTGACTCAACGGCGTTAGTGGTGTCGCTGCTCGGCCTGGGTACCCTGCTGGCAACGTCGGCCTTTTGGTTCACGGTGGTCAAGTCGGCTGGCGGCCTGTACTTGCTCTACCTTGGCGTGAAGCTCTTGCGCGCAGGTGTCTCGTCCGGAGAATTGGCCGCGCTGGCAGCGCCAAAGTCTCGCTGGCGGCTGTTCGCGAACACCTATCTCGTTACGGCGCTCAATCCGAAGGGCATCGTGTTCTTCGTCGCGTTCCTGCCGCAGTTCATCAACCCGGGTGCCAGCGTCACGCGCCAGCTCTGGGTTCTCGCCGTCTCGTTCGTGGTCATGGCCACGATCAATGCGGGGCTCTATGCGGTGTTTGCCGCTTCAGCGCGCAAACTCTTGGCATCTCCGCAGGCGCAGCGGCGTTTCAATCTTTCGGGCGGGTCGCTGCTTTCGGCTGCAGGTGTGTGGGCACTGCTGGCCAAGCGTCCTGCGTGAAGATGGCTAACCCTTCCTTCAAGCGGACGTGCCTTCGGCACGCCGCTTAAGTCAAACGTTAGGTGATCAATTTTCTTTCCCACACACCGAAAGGTTGTACCAATGAAGGCCAATTCGACAATTCACCTAGCTCCCACGGATCCCGTATGACCCAGCACCTTGAGCAGGCCCTCAGTTCCCTTGAGGATCTCCCGGCATCTCCCGGCAAACTCGCCTTTGTGCCGGAGACGAAGTTCGGCCTCTGGTTCCTCTCCACGGAAACCTGGCGCGTCCATGTGCTGGGCGTGGCCATGGACGACCTTCATCGCCTGGCTCCGGAGCTGCCCAAAGGCGGCGTGATCCTGGACCTCGGCACGGGCCAGGGCCACTCGCTGCTGGAGCTGGCGGCGCGCTTCGAACCCGTGATGATCCACGCCGTGGATCCCGATCCCGCCATCCCTGAACGCTGCGCCGCCACACGGGAGGCCTGCTCCGTGCCCGTGGAACTGCACCAGGCCCACGCGGAACGGCTGCCGCTTCCCGACGCTTCCGTGGATCTCGTCCTCTGCCACCAGACCCTGCACCACATCGTGGGGCAGAAGGCCGCCCTCGCGGAGATGTTCCGCGTGCTCAAGCCCGGCGGCCATCTGCTGCTGGCCGAAAGCACGAAGGCCTACATCCACAGCTGGATGATCCGGCTCCTCTTCCGCCACCCCATGCATGTGCAGCGCACGGCCCCTGAATACCTGGACATGCTCCGCGAGGCGGGGTTCGAGGTGCGCGAGGATCGCGTCAGCACGCCCTACCTCTGGTGGAGCCGCTGGGACGTCGGCGCCGTGGAATGGTTCGGGTTCGGCGTGCCGAAGGAGCGGGAGGAGACCCTGCTCAACACTGTGGTCTCCAAACCCATTTAGCTCCCCGCGTCTCACGAAAAGCGCCGCATGGCGCTTTTCGTGAGCAAGGCGAATTACTTCTGGATGCGCGCATCTTCCACGATCACTTCGTAGGCGTAGCCCGAGCCGAAGTCCTTATCGACACGGAGCACTCCCCGCACGGTGATGATGTCGCCCGCCTTCACCACCTCGGTCGTGGTGACGGTGAGATCGTTGGTGCGGGCTTTCTCGTCGCCGCTGCCGTCGCGCAGGTGAATCCAATTCTTCTTCAGGATCTCGGGGAGGAACTTCACCACCTTGCCGCGGATCACTACGGTCTGGTCCTTGAGGGCTTTGCGCTGGGCGAAGATCTCGGCCACAGTGCGGGCGTCCGGTCCGGAGGCCTTCTCCAAGTTCACGGGGCCGGCATCGGCGACGGCAGGTGCCGGCATCGCGTGGGGGGAGGCGCCTGCGGAGGCCCCAATGGCGGCTCCGGTGGACAAATTCCCGAAGAACACCTGGGCGAAGGTCCGCTTGAGGCTCTTGGACTCGAAGTTTTGCATCTCGATCTGAGAGACGACCGTGGCCTCGGCGCCCACCTTGAGATCGGTGGTAGGGACGGCGGCCCACTTCTCGCCATCGGCGGTCTTGAGCCGGAGGTAGGTATAGGGCTCGGCATCCACGCGCTCCAGCACCTTGCCCATGAGGGTGGTGGTCTGGGGTGCGGCGGCGTCCGTGCCCGCGGGCGCGGGCTTCGCATCCGACACGGGTGCGGGCCCTTGAGCGGCTTTCGACCTGCATGCGGTCACGCCCAGCGCGGCGGCGAGGGCGAGGGGAAGGGCAAGAAGAGGACGGCGCATGGTGGAACCTCCGCGGGCTCCATGGCCCGTGACTTGGGGGTAGCCTACCCTTCCCAGTCTCCGCTCGCCATCACGCGGGATTCATCTCGCCGCACTTGTGACTTAGGGCAAGGCAGATCGTCCCTCACAAGGTGCCGAAGAGGCGGTCCCCCGCGTCCCCCAGGCCCGGCAGGATGTACCCCCGATCGTTGAGCTGGCGATCCACGCAACCGAGCACCTGCTCCACATCGGGGTGGGCCCGCTCCACCCGCGCCACGCCATCGGGCGCCGCCAGCAGGCAGACGAGGGTGATCCGGCGCCCGCCCGCGGCCTTCACTTCCGCCAAGGCCTCGCAGGCGCTGCCGCCCGTGGCGAGCATGGGATCAAGCACGAAGACGGGCCGCCGATGCATTTCCGCGGGGAAGTTCTTGTAGTACGGCACGGGCCGCAGGGTCTCGTGATCCCGCGCCAGGCCGAGGTGGCCCACCTTGGCGGCCGGAAGCATCTTGAGGAAACTGGGCACCAAGCCGAGGCCGGCCCGCAGCACGGGCAGCAGCACCGGATCCAGGGGATCCAGGCGCCGGCCCTCCATGGATTCCAGGGGGGTCTCCACCGCGAAGGGGATGGTGATCAGGGCTCGGGTGGCCTCCACCGCGAGGATCAGCCCCAGCTCATCCAGGAGATCCCGGAACAGGGGCCGGGGCGTCCGGTAGTCCCGCAGCATGGAGAGCTTGTGATCCAGCAAGGGATGCTGAAGGACGCGGTGCATGGGGCCTCCGGTACACCGCACCAGTGTGCCCGCAACCCGATGGCCATAGACGGTTCCCTCAGTTCCGCCGCAGCCGCAAGGCATTGAGCACGACGGTGAGCGAGCTGAGCCCCATGGCGGCCCCGGCCAGCATCGGCCCACCGAAGCGTTCCAGCAGCCCAAAGGCCGCGAGGGGCACGAGCACGAGGTTGTAGCCGAAGGCCCAGGCGAGGTTTTGGCGGATGACGTGATGCAGTTTCACGGCGAGGCGCCGGGCGTCCAGCAACGGGCGCAGCCCTTCATGGCGCAGGTTCAGGGGCGCGCTGGCGGCGGCGGCCTCCAGGCCCGGCAGGCTGAGGCCCGCGTCGGCCGTGGCGAGGGCCGCGGCGTCGTTCACGCCATCCCCGGCGAAGGCGACGATGCGCCGCTCGGCCTGCAGGGCCTTGATCCGTTGCGCCTTGTCTGCCGGGCGGGCGCCGCCCTCGGCGGAATCCAAGGGGAGCGGCGCGGCAAAACGGGCCACGGACCCGGGGCGGTCTCCACTGAGAAGGTGGAGACGTAGGCCATCCGCGCGCAGCCCCGCGAGCACGGCGGCGGCCTCGGCGCGCAGCCCGTCGGCCAGGAGGAAGAGGCCGAGCAGCGTCCCCCCCTCCGAGAGCCCCACGGCAAGGGCATCCTCTGGAACCTCAGGGAAGGGCACGCCCAGAAAGGCCGCGTTCCCCAAGCGCAGGGCATGCCCCTCGACCGTGCCGCTCACGCCGCCGCCCGGGTGGGCCTGGAAGCCCTCCACGGCGGCGGGGGCGCCCTCCCATGCGGCGCGAAGGGCCTTGGCGAGGGGATGTTCGGAATCCCGCTCCAGGGCGGCGGCCCAGCGCCGAAGATCCGCCTCGGAGACGGCGCCGAGGGGCGTTGCGACCCTCAGCCGCGGGTGCCCCAAGGTGAGCGTGCCCGTCTTATCGAGGACGAGATCCGTGGCCACGGCCAGTCTTTCCAGCGCCGCCGTGTCCCGCACCAGGAGGCCCTGCCGCGCGGCGGTGCCGAGCGCCGTCGCGAGGGCCACGGGCGTTGCGAGGCCCAGGGCGCAGGGGCAGGCGATGACGAGCACGGTAACGGCGGGGCGCCAGGCCAGGGCGAGGTGGCCGGTGTGAAGCCACCAGCCCGCCAGGGTCAGGGCCGCCAAGATCAGCATGGCCGGGACGAAGACCTCGGAGATGCGGTCGGCGAGGGCCTGGGCGGGGGCGTGGCTGCCCTTGGCTTCCGCCACCTGCGCGGCGAGTTGCGCGAGCCAGGTGCCCTGCCCCGCGGCGCGCACCTCGATCTCCAGGCTGCCGCCATGGACGAGGGCCCCCGCGAGCACGTCATCTCCGGCGCCCTTCGGCACGGGCAGGGGCTCGCCCGTGAGGAGAGCTTCTTCCACATCGGCTCGGCCCCCCACCACGCGGCCATCCACGGGAATCTTGGAACCGGGCCGCACCCGCACGCGATCCCCTTTGCGCAGCTCGGCCACGGGCACTTCCGTTTCCGAATCGCCCTCCCCCTCGGGGCGCATGCGCCCCAAGGGATCCATGGACAGGCGCAGGGCCGTGGCGGGGGCGAGGGCGAGCAACGAGCCGAGGCCCTCCGTGGCGCGGTGCTTGGCGCGGGCCTCCAGGGCCTTCCCCGTGAGGAGGAAGGCGGGCAGGCTCGCGGCGATCTCGAAGGAGGTGTGGTGGGCCCCCGAGAGCGCCTCCGCGAGGCCCGAGCCGTAGGCGGCCAAGGTGCCCAAGGCGATGAGGGTATCCATGCTCGTCTCGCCCTTCAGCGCGAGGCGGAAGGCCCGGACGAGGAAGCCCGCGCCGCAGCCGAAGGCGGCACCCGCCGCCAGGAGGGCCTGGGCCCAGGCGGGCAGATGCAGGGGCACGCCGAGCATGGGCGCGATGAGGGGCAGCGCGAAGGCCCAAGCGAGGCCCACGCGCAGCAGCGAAGCCCGGGCCTCCGCCGCTTCCTCCGAAGCCGAAGGCGCCAGCACGAGCTCGTAGCCCTTGGCCTTCAGCGCGTCGGCCAAGGCCTGGGGCTTCACGTCCGCGAAGGTCACCGTGGCCCGCTCCCCCGCCAGATCCACGCGCACGGCCTCCACGCCGGGCACGGCCGCCAACGCTCTTTCCACCCGCCGGACGCAGGACGCGCACGTCATGCCCCGCACGGCATAGCTTTGGATGTCCGCCATCTCAGCCCTCGATGACGGTGGCCGGGTAGCCCTCGTCCTCCAGCCGGCGCAGGGCCTCCGAAAGGGTGCCGGGATCCTTCAAGGAGAGGGCCGCGCGCTTGGTGGCGAGGTCCACCTCGCAGGCGCCGAGATCCTTCAGAGCAGCCTTCACCGTGCTGGCGCAGTGGCCGCAGGAGAGGTCGGGAATGGAGAGCTGCAGGGGGGTCATGGGGGCTCCGTGAGGATCAGGCCTCAAGAAGAAGACGGATGGGGAGGGGAAGTCTTACACCCCCCGCCGGATTTCGGTTTACCGCAGCGGCAATCCAGGCATCCGTGTTCCGTGCAGGTGCCGCAGGTCTCCACCAGCCGGGCGTGGAGGGCCTTCCGGGCCCGGTGCAGGCGCACGGATGTGGCGTTGGGGGTGAGGCCCAGCTCCACGGCCACCTGGGCAGGCGTGGCGCCCCCGAGATCCACGCGAGCGAGGATGCCTGCGTAGTCGGGGCTGAGGGTGGGCAGCAGCGCGTTCACGCACTGGCAGAGGTGAGCCTCCAGCTCCGGCGGCGCCTCCGCCTCGGGCCATTCCCAGGCGTGGGCCTCCAGGGCCCGGGCCTCCGCCGCCCGGCTGCGGGCCCGATCCACCAGCGCGTTGCGCAGCAGGCGGTAGAACCAGGCCACGAGCTTTTCATCGTCCCGGAGTTGCTCTCCCCGCTGGAGGCTGCGCACGTAGGCTTCCTGGAGCATGTCCTCCGCCTCTGCCTCGCTTCCCGTGCGGGGGATGAGGAAGGCCAGGAAGCGGCGATGCTCCGCCACCAGGCGCGCGACAACTTCAGGGGCGAGGTCCGTCATGCCTCCCATTCTGAACTCCGCCGGGCCGATGTTGGGCACACTGGTGGGAATCCCGAGGCCCCATGTTCAGCCGCGCCATCCTCCGCACCCCCGGTCCCGATTTCGCCGATGGCATCACCACGGCCGATCTCGGGCGTCCCGACTACGCCCTGCTCTTGGTGCAGCACGCCGCCTACGCCCGGACCCTGCAGGGCCTTGGCCTCCAGCTCGAGGTACTGCCCCCCCTGCCCGGCTTTCCCGACGCCTATTTCGTGGAGGACGTGGCCATCGTCGTGCGCGAAGTGGCCGTCATCACCCGCCCCGGCGCCCTGGCCCGGCGGGGCGAGGCCGCCCACATCGAGGCGGCGCTCGCCCAGCACCGGCCCCTGGCCCTCATCACCGAACCGGGCACCCTCGACGGCGGCGACGTCCTCATCGTGGCGCGCACCGTCTTCATCGGCCTTTCGGATCGCACCAACGCCGAGGGCGCCGCCCAGCTGGCCCTGATCCTCGGCGCCCACGGCTACGCCGCCCGCACGGTGCCCGTGGCCGAGGGCCTGCACTTCAAGTCCAGCGTCACCCATGTGGGCGGGAATGATCTGCTCGTCAGCACCGCCTTCGCCGGCCGCCCCGAGTTCGAAGGCTTCACCTGCCACGTGGCGGACGAGGACGAGACCTACGCCTGCAACACCCTGCTCGTGAACGGCACGCTCATCACCCCCAAGGGCTTCCCCAAGACCCTGGCGAAACTGAAGGCGCTGGGCCTGCCCATCGTCGAGCTGGACATGAGCGAGGGCCGGAAGATGGATGGCGGGCTCACCTGCATGTCGCTGCGGTTCTGAGGGCCTGTCACGCAATAATCCTTCCTTTTGTTGGCCCCTATTCGCGCCATCCAG
>CAYWDR010000162.1:0-8251 GCA_964457075.1 uncultured Solibacteraceae bacterium | reverse complement strand
GCCTCGTAATGGGCGTGCATGTCGCCAAAGCTGCTCTTGCGGACGAGGCCGCACTGCACCAGCAGATCCAGGGTGCGGTAAACGGTGGCGCGGCTCACGTCGTGGCCCTCGCGCTTCAGCTCCATGTGGAGTTCATCGGCGTCGAAGTGGTGGCCCGCATGGAACACGGCCCGGAGCATGGTCCGCCGTTCGTCCGTCAGCTTGAGCTGCCGGGAGCGCAGGAAGCTCTCGAACCGCACTTGCTCCTCGGGGAGGCTGGGAGTCTGACTCATGATCGACCTCGAACCCCCAGTCTACTCCGTTCAGGTAACAGACCTTTTTATCCGAGTTTGTGCGGTATATCATGGCTTCATCGCTTCCATATCCCGGAGTCCTCATGGCCATCATCACCCTCCAGCTTCCTCCGCTCACCAAGGAGCAGAAAAAGAGCTTGGGGAATGGAATCCTATACGAGCTTCAAAAGGTGGGCGTCCCTCCCGCTGCCACGGTGGTGATGTTCAAGCCCCTCACCGAGGACGTCTACATGGACAGCCTCCTCGTGGAGGCTCCCGCCGCCCATGCCCCCGTTCCCGCCCCCGCCGTGGTGGTGGCGCCCGTCTTCGAGGCTGCCCTGCCCCCCGTCCCCGTCGCCGCCAAGAAGGGCGGCCGCCTGAATAAGGCCGATAAACAGGATCTCCGGGGCAAGCTGGTGGACGAGCTCCGCAAGAAGGGCTCCCTCAGCAGCTTCGAGGCGCAGGAGGCCCTGGGTCTCAAGGATCAGGATGGCGCCCCCGCCACCCTGCGCCGCCTCTTCTCCGATCTGGAGGAGGAGGGCATCATCGGCAAAACGGGCCAAAAGCGAGGCACCCGCTACGTCCTCAAGGGCGTCCTCGAAGCCAAGGACAAGACCGTCCCCGGCATCAAGCTCATCAAGGCGGAAACCGCCGAAGAGTAGTCTTTCATTCCTCGCAAAAAGGCGGGCGCCGATGGCGCCCGCCTTTTTGCGAGAGTTGAAGCGCTACCTTTTTGGGCGGAGCCCTTCCTTGACCAAGGCTTCGATGGCTTCGGGTTTGCGGGGGAGTTTTTCGCTGAGGTTGCGGTTGCCCTGGGGGGTGATGAGGATGTCGTCCTCGATGCGGACGCCGATGCCCCACCACTTGGCGTCCACATCCTTGGCTTCCTTGGGGATGTAAAGACCGGGCTCCACGGTGAGAACCATTCCGGGTTCCAGCACCCGCTGGCCGCCGCGCTTGCCCATTCCCACCTGGTAGCTGCCCGTATCATGCACGTCCAGGCCGATCCAATGGCTGATGCCATGCAGGGTGTACCGCTCCCAGGCCCCGCTCTTGAAGACCTCCGCCTTCTCGCCCTTGAGGATGCCGAGATCCACGAGGCCATCACTGAGGATCCGCATGGCGGCGTCGAGGCCTTCGTGGTGTTTGCGGCCCGGCAGGCAGAGCGCGATGGCCGCGTCCTGGGCCTTCAGCGCCAGATCGTAGAGGGCCCGCTGCTCCTTGGAGAAGGTGCCGGAGACGGGCCAGGTGCGGGTGACGTCGGCCGTGTAGAAGCCCACCTCGGCACCGGCATCCATGAGGAAGATGGAGCCCTTCTCCAGGGATTGATCGTTGTAGGGGTAGTGGAGGATGCAGCTGTTGCCGCCTGCGCCCGCGATGGTGTCGTATCCGAGGAAGCGGGCCCCGAGGCTCCGGGCCGCGCCTTCGAAGGCTCCGGCGATCTCGCCTTCGTTCATGGCGCGCGGCGTCGCTTTCATGGCGGCCACGTGGCCCGCGACGGACACGTCCACCGCCCGCTGGAGCATCTCGACCTCCGCGGGCTGTTTGATGAGCCGCATCTCCCCGACGAGGTTCCGGCCGTCCACGAGGACGCGCTTGTAGGAGGCGTGGTTGTTGTCGCTGCCTTGGGGGAAGGTCCAATCCAGCACCTTCCGGCGGAAGTCTTCATCGAAATTGCAGATGAGCAGCACGCGTTGTGCCTTCTGAACGGCGGTCTGAATGGAGCGTTCGGCGCCGGGAAGGACCTCCGATCGATCCGCGCCCGTCTTCAGCGCGCCTTCCGTTCCCAGCCTGGGGCCGTCATAGGCTTCCCTTCGGGGATTCCGGGCGCGGACGTAGAGGCTGTAGGGCTTGTCGTGATCCGCGTCCAGGATCGCGACCGCCTCTTGCTCCTCCACGCCCGTGAGGTAGTAGAAATCGGAGTCCTGGCGGTAGGCGTGGAACCAATCGCCATTGCGGTGCTGCACGGGCATGGATTTGATCACGGCCACGGTGCCGGGCCCCATCTTCTTCAGCTCGGCCAGGAGGCGGGCCCGGTTGCCCGCGAAGAAGGCCGCCGGCAGCCGGGCGCCGTGGTGGGCCACGGGCGCTTGAGCCCACGAGCAGAGGGCCAGGGCAGGAATGGCGATGAAAGCGGAAAGGCGCATGGAGGCTCCGGGCGTTCGATCACTGTGCCAGAATCCGCCCTATGGAGTGGTTCGCACGAGACTTCGACCACCCCGCCTACTTCGCGGTCTACCACGACAAAGTGGGCGACGCGGCGGCGGAGGGCCCCGCCCTGGCCCGG
Organism: uncultured Solibacteraceae bacterium; assembly: GCA_964457075.1. GTDB lineage: Bacteria > Acidobacteriota > Holophagae > Holophagales > Holophagaceae > JAFDVN01. The sequence continues at coordinate 5,692 of CAYWDR010000162.1, read as the reverse complement.
ATGCTGAACCTTCCCGCCGGGAGCCGCGTGCTGGATCTGCCCTGCGGCTGGGGGCGGCTGCGCCCCTACCTGGAGGCCCTGGGCCTGGACATGATCGGCGGCGACCTCAGCGCCCTGAACCTCGCGCGGCACCGGGAGGAGTTCCCGGGACCCGTGGCCCGCCTCGATCTGCGGGCCCTGCCCTTCCGGGACGCCTGCGCCGATGGCGTGCTTTGCGCCTACACCTCCTTCGGCTACTTCGCCACGGATGAAGAGAATTTGGGCCAGCTCCAGGGCTTCGCCCGGGTCCTCAAACCCGGCGGCGTCCTGCTTTTGGATCTGGTGGGCCGCAACCACCTTCAGACCCTCGTGAAGTCCGTGGTGGGCCAGTGGATGGCCTATGAGGACTACCAAGAACGCGTGCGTTGGAGCCCCGATGGCCGCCGCATCTGGACGGAGCGCAAGGTGCATGGCGAACGCTTCCGCCACGACATTTGGATCCCCACGGGCAGGGAGGTGCTCGATGCCCTCGATCAGGCCGGATTCGACGTGGATGAGGCCTGGGGAGGACTGGAGCGGCAGCCTTGGGATGAGGGGGCGGAGCGGTGGATCTATCGGTGTGTGAGGGGTCGAAAGGGCTGAACGCGGAGTGCGCGGAGGGGCGCGGAGGACGCTGAGAAAAGAAGAGCAAAAGCAGGAACGCAGAAGACGCAGAAAAATGCAGGACCCTAGGGAGAAGGCCTCCTGGCGCTTCGCGCCATGGTCCGCGAAGGCGGACCATGAATCGGGCCGGGGCCATGGACGACCCTTGAAGGCCGTCAGTGGCCCCGGCCCGATTCAGGAGGCCGGAGGCCTGCGTGGGTCGAACTCCCTTCTGCGGTTTCTGCGTTTTTCTGCGTCTTCTGCGGCTGGCTTTTTGATCCCTACTCCTTCTTTCTCCGCGTTCTCCGCGCCCCTCCGCGCCCTCCGCGTTCGCCTTTTCAAGCCTGAATTCCCCGCGTGGCCCACAGGTATCCCCCATACCCGAGCCCGCACACCGCCAGGGCCACGGGCAGCTTGAAGACCGTCACGAGCGGGCCGCCGAGGTAGGGCCCCACGATCAGACCCACGCTATAGGCGATGTTGAGGATGGCGAAGCCCGAGGCGAAGGCGGTGCTGCCCATGCGATCGATCTGATCCGCGAGGGCGGGGCTGCATGGGCTCATGATGAAGGAGCAGCTGGCGCCCAACGCCGCCATGGCCATCCCGACGGTCCAGATATTGGGGAGCAAGGCCGGCAGGGGCAGGAGGAGGGCCACGAGGGGCAGGCCCATGCGCAAGACCCTGACCCGCCCGATGCGATCCGAGAGCGCGCCCATGATGGGAGAGGCCGCCGTGTGGGCGAGGGCCATCCCTGAAATGCAAAGGCCGATGGCCGGAGCCCCTGCCTTCAATCGGGCATCCATATCCAAGGGGAGGGTGGATTCCAGCAGGGCCCAGAGCGCCGAGGCCAACACCATGGCGCCCGCGAAGAGGCGAATCACGGGATTGCGAAGGAGCACCTTGAATGGGATCCCTCGTTCGCGCACGGCCTCCACCTCCGGGAGGAGAAAGGCACGCCCCGCCGCGTCGAGCACGACGAGCCCGATGCCCACTCCGAACGGCGCGAAAGGGCCCACGTGTTGATCCAGAAAGCCCGAGAGCCCCGGGCCCAAGAGCACGCCCAGGTTCGCGGCGGCGAAGGCCGTGGCCATGGCCTTGCCCCGCTCTTCCGAGGGGTAGTGATCCGCCAGGAGCGCCATGCCCGGCAGCCACGTGAAGGCCCCGGCCACGCCCTGTAAAGAGCGGGCAAGGAGCAGAAGCCAGAAGCTCTTCGCGAAAGCGAAGAGCAGCGTCGTCGCCGCCAATCCCATGAGGCCCCAAAGCATGGGGGCGCGCCGCCCATGCCGGTCCGTGAAGCGGGCCACGGGGAAGGTGGCCGCCAACAGCGCCACCGCGTAGCTCCCAAAGAACACGCTCACCTGCATCTGCCCCATGTTCAGCTCCCGCGCATACCGCGGCAGCAGCGGCACGGGCAGGTAGTAGAGGAGCATGTCGACGTGAAAAGCGAGGGCCGTCACGAGCAGGGCGGCAGTCTTGGGTTGAAGCTTGGACATCCGTACAGTCTGAAGGAACTTCAATCCTTCGCCATCTCCACCTTCGGATACGCCACCCGGAACCCGCAGGCCTCGTAGGCCCGCTGGCTGGGGGTGGAAGGCGCCGTGCTGGCGCAGGCAACGTCGCAACCCCGCGCCTTGGCGAAGGCGAGGCGCGCGCGGATGAGGGCCTTTTGCAGGCCTCGGCCCCGGAAGCGGGGCAGCACGCCATCGCCCGAGAGGATGGCGATGCCGTCGGCGATCCCCAGCATGCCGCCGCCGGCGGGTTCGCCTTCCTCAAAGACGAGGAAGCCCCAGGCATCTGGAAGGCCCAGGGGCGTGCCCCAACTGGGGTCCGCGGCCTGCCAGTCATCCTGCCCCATGAAACCGGCGGCGACGAGGCGGTTGAATGTGTCGGCTTCGGCGACCTGGGCAGGTCGCACCTGGCGCGGGTCCCCTTCGGGGAAGTCCCCTTCCAGGGTCCGCGTCCAGAGCTGCTGGAACATGTGCAGGCGGTAACCCCGCCGGGCGAGGAGGGGCCACAGTTCCGGATCCGCGGCGGGGCTCAGCTCCAGCACCGTGGGGGAACCCAGGAAACCCTCCACCTCTGCGAGCTGGGCTTCGGAAATGGGATCGATGAGGCCGAGGGCCTGGTTGAGGGGGTGGCCCGTGCCCCGGAAGTGGGCGAAGCCGCCGCCCACGGCGAGGCTGCGGCCGCCGCTGGCCGCGTTGAAGCGGTCGTTTTGAAGGCCCTGGGCGCGCTCCAGGCGGCGAGCCAGGGTGAGATAGTCGTTCGACATGGAAGTCGGTCTCCGAATGGGGATGCGAAATGGCCGCAACGCGGCCCGATCAAACCTTCGCCAGGCCCTAAAAGCGGGCGGCGCCCTCACCCATGGCGCGGGTGGCGATGAAGGAATGTCGAAGCATGATCAGAGGCCTACTCGGGAAACGGCCCAGCATACCAGGTCGCCCACCCCTCTACTCCGTTCGCGAAGCGAACGCTGCTCCGGCCTCCCGAAGGAGGCCGGAGAGGTGGATCGGTAAGCCGGATTCTGTCCCACCCGTTGGGGTCTGGGGCGCCATTCCTCTGGGATGACGATCACTCGCCACCTCAAGCAACCTACCCGCCGGCTCGATCGGGCCAATCCTCGCTCTTTCGAGTACGCCGGCCTATTTGGTCTTGCTCCGTGGGGGGTTTACCATGCCCGGCCTGTTACCAGGACGGCGGTGGGCTCTTACCCCACCCTTTCACCCTTACCTGATCCCCTTTCGGGGCCATCGGCGGTCTGCTCTCTGTTGCACTTTCCGTCGGGTCGCCCCGCCCAGTCGTTAGCTGGCCCATTGCCCTGCGGAGTCCGGACTTTCCTCAGGCGTTGCCGCCCGCGGCGCCCTGATCCACGCCTTCAGTTTACATGGGCTTCACTCCTTCGCCTCCGCCAAGGCCACGGTCACGTCGGGATGGAGCCCCTTCACCACGTCCAGCAGGTCCGCGGCCCGCTGAAAGGGCTGGCCCGCATGGATGGCCACCAGGGCGCGACGATCGGCGCCGAAGCGATCCTTCAGCGCCGCTTCCACGGCCCCGGCCAGGTCCGCGTAGGCGACGGACCGTCCATCCACGCGGATGGCCCCGGCGCCATCCATCTGGACCTGGAGGGGGGGCCGGCCCGGGGCCCCACCTCCCTTCACCGGGAGGTTCACGATGGCCGCCACTTGGAGGCCCGGCACCATGACCATGAACACGATGAGCAGCACCAGCACGATATCGATGAGGGGGGTGATGTTGGGTTCACAGCGGGGCGCGGCGTGAGCCTCGGCCCCACGGGCACGGAATCGTTCAGCCATGTTCGGCCTCCAGTGAGGGAACCTTCACCCGGCGGCGGCGAAGGAGGATTCGGATGCCCAGGGCCAAGAGGGCCCAGGGCACCAGCGCCGCGGCCAACAGCCCCAATACCGCCAGCGAGGCGCTGAGGCGAGTCACCAGCTGGTCTCCGAAACGGCTGAGGGGGCTGGTGGCGGCCTTCGTTAGGGCGGCGAGGGGCCCCTGGAGCTGGACCTCCAACGTGGCGTAGGCCACCTGGCGGGATTGGTAGCGGTGGACGGCCTCCAGAGATTCGATCTCCTCCGTGAGCCGCATGAGGGCCTGTTCGGCGGCGAGCACATCCTTGAGCGACGCGCTCTTTTGGGCCAGGATCTGTCGCAGCCGGCCCGCGGCGGCGCGCTTCACCTGGAGGCGGGCTTCACGATCCACCCACTCGCGACTCACGTCCTCCACTTCCAGGTGGAAGCGCCGCACCGTGCCAAGGTCGCGCAAGGACTGGTGGCCCGTCTCGAAGCGATCCGCCGGGAGGCGAAGGGTGAGGCTGGCGGTGATGCGCCCATCCTCGTCCTTTTGCTCGCCCTGATCCGCAGCCCAACCTCCGAGGGCCTGAACCCGCTGGAGGATGGCGTCCCGGGCCGGAGGAACCTCCTTCACTTCCAGGAGGAGGTCTCCCTTCCGGATGAGCTTTGAGTCCATGGCGGCGGAGGCCTCGTGGAGCGTCAACCCATCGGCCGTGATGGAGTCCTCGGCATCCAGTCCAGAGACCACACCTCCAACCACGCCCCCAGGAACGCCTCCCGATCCAGGCGGCGGCGGTGGCGGAGCCATGAGGCTCACCGTCTTCATAACCCGCGGGGCAGATTCTGCGCCTGCCCTCCACTCGGCCTCCTCCACGGCGCGCAGCAGCAGGGGCACGCCACAGGCCACGGCCAGTCCCGCCAGGCCCTTCTTCATCCAGGGACGCAGGTTCATCGAAGCTCCTACTGAAGGCGGAACTTGAGGGTGAGGAGGAAGGTGGCGGGCACGAACTGGCCGTTCAGCTGGGCGGGGGTGAAGCGCCATTGGCGGGCGGCCTGCTCGGCGGCCATTCGAAGCAGGGGAGGACCCTGCTCCACCTGCACGGAGGTGGGCACGCCGTGGGTGTCGATGAACATCCGGACGATCACGTCGCCCTGTTGCTTGGTCGCGCGGGCCACGGCCGGATAGGCGGGAACGGTCTGGTGGAGGATGCGCACCGCTTCGCTGGAAATCTGGAAGGCCTGCCCGGTGGAAGGCCCAGGGTTACCCGTGATCGCCGGTCCACCAGGTGATGGGGTTCCGATGGTCGTGCCGGGCCCGCCGCCGATTCGTGTGGAAGGAATGGGGCCGTTGGGCAGTACAGGACTGGGGATCAAGCTCTCAAGATCCACGTTGTCGGGGGGCTGGGGGCGGGCCTCCGTGATCTGCTCAGGGGCCGGTGATCCTGCGGTGGCCTCGGGTCTTCCGCTGGGCTGGGCGGGATCGCCTATCACCACGGGGATGGTCGGGGGATCGAAGATCACATCCCCACCCGTGGTGGGAGGGACGTGCGGCCTGATATCGGGGATCATCCGATCGAGGGCCATGAGCGCCGCCGGAATGAGCAGGTAGATGAGGCCGCTTGCGATGAACGCCGTGCGCTTGTCGGTGCGAGGCGCGGCGAGGGCGAGGGCCATGGGCTGGAGGGTGGGCGGGAGGGCAGGCCGAAGGCCGCCGGGGTAGGCATGGGTGGACATGGGTTCTCTCCTTGGATGCCCGTGAC
>CAYWDR010000161.1:2425-8253 GCA_964457075.1 uncultured Solibacteraceae bacterium | reverse complement strand
CCGCCGCCGGGGCAGCTCTCCAGGCCCGCGGCCACGCAGCGGTCGATGAACTCGGCGACGCTGAGGCCGGAGACTTTCGCGTAGTAGTCCATCTCCACCATGGTGAAGACCTTCAGGTGCAACTGCGGGAAGGCCGCCTTGATGGAACGGAAGAGGTTTTCGAAGTAGTCGATCTTCAGCTTCGGGTAGTGGCCCGCCACCATGTGCAGCTCCTTCACGCCCAGGTTCTCGGGCTTGGAGAGCTCCTTCACGATGTCCTCGGCGCTGAGCACGTAGGCGCGGGGATCGCCGGGCTTGGCCTGGAAGGCGCAGAATTGGCAGTGGGTGTAGCAGATGTTCGTGTAGGAGAGGCGGCGGTTCTGCACGAAGTAGGTGGCGAGCCCGTGCTTCTTCAGTCGCACGTGGTGGGCAAGGGCGCCCAGGCCCGTGAGGTCCTTTGTTTCGTAGAGGGCGAGGCCATCCTCGAAGCTCAGGCGCTCGCCCGCTTCCACCTTTTCCGCGATGGGGCGTAGGCGGGGGTCGCGGACGTACTGGATCAGGGGACGGCTGGGGGCGGTCATGGAAGCTCCGACCCTTCAGTTTATCCCGGATTGTGCAGTTGGCCTGGAGGCAAGAAGGCTATTGGCTCTGGGCTTTGGGCTATAGCTGATTTCGATTTTGCATCGAATCGTTCATGGGAGGGCCGACCGGGATTCCGTTCCCAGCTAGAGCCCAGAGCCGAAAGCCTGGAGCCAACTGCACGATTCCGGCTTATCGGTTCTGGGCCTTGATTGCAGGAACGGAGGGCGGAAGGGCGGGGCTCAGCAGGGCCTGGCCGCGGATGAAGGAGGTTTCCAGGGCCGCCAGGGCGAAGCCCATATCGCGCTCCGTTTGGGCCTCGATGAGGAGGCGCCGGGCGTGTTGGGCCTCGGCCTCCACCTCCGTGGGATCCAGATCACGTCCCGCCTCCGAGTGGCGGGAGAGCACCACCACGCGGTCGGCATGGATTTCCGCCATGCCGCCCCAGACGGCTACCCAATGCCAGACCCCCGCTTGACGGAACCGGATGAGCCCCTGGCCGAGGCCCACCAGGAGGGGCGTGTGGCCGGGCAAGATTCCGTATTCTCCCCGATGGGCGGTCGGCAGGTTCACGGCCTCCGCATCCAGGCAAAGGAGGCGTCCCTCGGGGGTAAGCACTTCCAGGGTCAGGGGGCTCATGGGGCGTTAGGGCCTGTGCGGCTTCTTCGCGGCGGAGGGCTTGAGCCGGCGCCAGGCCATGATGCCCCCCGTCGTGCCCAGGGCGAGCCACAGCACGCAGACGGCGAGCATGACGCCGCGCTTCAGTCCGTCCCCCGTGAACTCGAAGCTGTGCAGGCGGAAGGCCAGATCGTAGAAACGCCACAGCGCCCGCCGCCGGGCCCTGACCTGCCCATCCAGGGCGTCCACGTAGAGATGCAGCCCCGTGCTCCCCGCGAAGTGGACGGCATAGGCGGGGCGGGGCCCGGCATACTCGGCGGGCGACGGCAGCCGCTCGGGGCCCGTGCCGAGCACCCGCTGCGCGTCCCCCTCCCTCGGCAGGAGGTAGATGGCCTCCAGCTCCATGGGGTTTGCCAGATCCCGCGTCGCGATCGTTTGGGCCCAGGAGGGGGGGATGACGGGGCCCAGGCTCTGGTTCGCTTCCAGATCCCACGCGTCCGTGCCGTCGCCGCGATCCACGAGGGCCAGGGCCCGGCCGTTCACGCGCGCCACCCGCAGGGTCTTGGCGCCCTTGAAGAGGTGGGGCGGAGGCACGTGGGCCTCCGATAGGCGGGCTTCGACGCCCTTGGCCCCTCGGGCGAGCGTGTTTCCCCGGATGGCCTCGATGGGCCAAGGGGAGAAGATGAGGCCCGTGACCGTCCACCAAAGGAGGGGCAGGCGCAGGGCCACGCCCATCCAGAGGTGCCAGTTCCAGATCCGCCGAACCCAGTGGCCCTTCATCGGGCCTGGTTCCCGGTGGCCGGTTGGAATGGGTGCGCGCATGGCTGGTCGAAGGAAAAGCCTCGGCGGGGATTGAAGCAGAAGGAGTTCATGGACATCCCAGGGGGTGGTGTTCAGGATACTGGGCTTCACGCCCCATCAAACGGCCGCGGCGCGAATGCCTGCATCACGCTTGAGGAATCTGAATCAGGAATCGGGTCCACCCGCCCTCAAGGCGATCCGCCTGGATGACGCCCCCCATGTCCTGGATGGTGGAAGCCACGTTGAAGAGGGAGAATCCGTCGCCGGGGGAATCCATCGACGTGACGTAGACTGGCTCGAAGACCCTGTGGATTTGCGAGGCCGGGATGGCATCGCCCGAATCCAGGATTTCCAGACCGTGGAAGCCATCTTCGACCCATGTGCGCACCTTGACGGCGAGACCTTCGCCCGTCGCGTCGAGGGCCCGCTGGATCAGCAGCTCCAGGCTGGACTTGAACGGGTCCCTGGGGCCATTCACCATGGCGGAAACGCCGGAGAGGTCCAAATCCAATCGGCGGAGCGTTCGCCTCTGCCTCGTGAACCCTTCCACCACCTCCTGGACGCAGGCATTCATATCGAAGGTGGAGGACTGCTCGGGTTTCCGATCCTGATTGGCAAAGCGGACGATCTGGTTGAGCAGATCCGAGGTGGCTTGCATGCGCCCATCGAGCTGCTCCCAAGCGGGCCCGGAGCCACCTTGGCGCTTCAACATCTCCAGGGAAATCAGTACGGGTTGGTAGACGCGCTGCAGATCCTTGCAGAGCACGGCCATGTTCTGTCCCAGCTCCATCATCCGGCGATGGTCCAGCAGGCGCCGTTCCGCCTCCAAGGCCCGTGAAACATCCCGGAGGACGGCCAGGTGGATGGGGCCTCCAGGCCCCTCCATCACGCCCATGGAGGCTTCCAAGGCCATGAGGCGGCCCCCCGCGTGGGCGAGGTTGAACGTGATCCGGCCGCCCGGATCCGTGGATTCAAGGCGCCTGCGGAGCTCAAGGGGGAGGATCCGCGCCATGGGGATTCCCGGGGCCAGGGCCTGGCTGGGATGACCCGTCATTCGCGCCATCGCGGTGTTCGCCTTGAGCAGGTTCCCGTCGTGGTTCCAGACGAGCAGCCCTTCGGGCAGCGTGTCCACGAGGGTCAAGGAGAACAGCGCGGCCGCTTCGCCCTTGCGTTTGAGCCGGAGCATCAAGGAGGCGGTGGCCGCGAAGGCGAGGGCCACCAGGAGGGAGAGGGCGGCGAAGTAGGAAAGGCGAGTGATGTTCCGCTGGGTGGCCTGGATGGCCGCTTGGAGGCGGACCTGATGGTGGCGGCTCAGCATCTGGGAGGCTTCCAGTACCTCCAGCCTCCGGTGATCCAGATGGGCGAAGGCCACGCGGGCGGAAGCCAGGGCCGTTTCCTTGCCCTTTCCAGGGGGCGTTTCCGACCAAGCCAAGGCCGCCTCCCGAGCCTGCTGGGTTTGATCCGCGTATTTGCCGGTTTCCCGGTCCAAGGTGGCCAGATGGGGATCCGGGGCGCCATGGGCCCGGCCCTGGAGGGCCTCCCGCCTTCGCCGGAACCCGGCTTCGACGGCCTCCAGCGCGGCTGCTTCGGTGCCGGCATGGGGGGCGCCCAAGAGGGAGGCAGCCTTCAAGTGCAGGGACTCGAATGCGTCACGGAACCGGGCGATGTCCTCGTTCCAGGCGGCGCAGTGATCCAGCTCGTGCTGGGCCTGTCGCGAGTCCCGAACCAACCGCACGGACCAAAGGCCCAGCCCGAGGAAGGGAATGAGGAAGGTCGCGGGAAGCCACCTTCCCCATCCCGCCCTGGATCCGCCCTCATGCATGGACATGGTGCCCCCTTGGGTCTCAGGGCTCAGGGAAGGCTTTGGGGGCCTCCGCCCGTTCCAGCCATGCTTCACGCCAATAGAGCGTGTTGTTCCGGGGGCAGTTCTTCGTGCAAATGCCCGTGCAATTCACGCCCTTCAGCGCGACGGTATGGGCTATGGGAATCAAGTTTCCCGTTTGCTCGAGGATGATCCGCTGGATGGGGAAGTCGACTTGGAAGGTGCCTCCGCAATGACTCGCCATATCGGATTCGAAGGAGAGGCCGCGGTTCTTTCCTTCTGAATCCAAGGTCTGGCGGATCTCGGATTCGGATTTCACTCGCACCCATTCGCCGGATTGGAGGTTCAGGTCCCCGCGGGAGGAATCCAGATGGGTTCCGCAGACGACGGTGAGGGGATTCATGCCGATGAGGCGGCGCCCACGATCCGCCACAGTCCAGGCCAGGATGCAGAGGAATTGGCCGAAGGAGAGGTCGCCGTCCTGGATCTCGGGGAAAAAGTGCGTGATGTTCCAACGCGAGAGGGGCCGGGTGGCGCCCAACAACTCGGTGGACTGGCAGAGATACCGCTCTCCGCTCCGGGTGGGAAGCTGGGAGGCCCAAGGGGACAGGGGCCCGGGCGGAGGCATGGGAGAACTTGCCGCCGCCTCCACGGGTTCGAGCCATGCCTCCTTCCAGAAATACATGCAGTGCCGTTGGCAGCCGTCGTGGTGGGAGCCGTCGCAGCGCAGATCCTCCAACAGGAGCGCGCCTCCGAGCCTCCGCAGGCTGTTGCCTTCGACGCAGGTCTTCCGGGCGCGCCGGTAGATCCGGACGACCTGCCCGCAGTAGCGCGCCATCTCGGGCATGAAGGGCATGCCTTCCAGCTTTCCTTCAGTGTCCAGCGTCGATGCGATCTCGGCCTCAGTGCGGATCCGCACCCACTGGCCCCGATGAAGACTGGATTTTTTCCGCATCATCAGCATGATACACCTCGCTGCATCGATGGAATGGCCGGCGTGCCGGACCCAGGATCTGCCCAGTCGCTCAGTGTTGATGACCCGAGTTCTCCGGCGGCTGGGGCGCATCCGGCGCGGGGCGTTTCCCGCCCTCCGGTTCCTTGGGAGCGTTTCTCGGGCGCCCATTCTTATCGAGGTATTTCTCCGGATGTTCGGCCAATTCGGGCCCGCAGCCATCGCAGCACACGAGGTAGTACCCGGCGCGAAGGACCACCTCCCGGTCCCGCCCGGCCTTCACGGGTTCGCCCATGACGGGGCAGAGGGTGTTGGTGGCTCGAACCTTGGGCCGCGAGGGCTCAGGCTGGCTCTGGCCGCCTTTGGCGTGGCCGGAATGGCCGGAGGAGCCGGCGTGGCCGCAGCTTTGCGGATGGGGCGCGGCCAGCGCCGCGGCAAGGGTCATCACTTCGAGGAAAAACATGGGGCCTCCATGGGGCGGTGGGTTTGGGGTGGTCGGTTCAGGGCTTGGCTTTCCAAAGCGAGATGGTGCCAAGGGGGGTCTGGAACTGGCGCGTCCGCTCGACGGTGGGGAAGCCCGCGCGCCTCAGCCATTCCTCCATTTTCCCTTCGGCATGGCCCTTCGTGAGTTCCCATCCGTCGAGGATCCGCACGAAGCTGAACCCGAGCCATTGAAGGGCATTGGCCGGGCGATCCCAGTCCGCGATATGGAACTCGCCCTCTTCGCTCAGAACTTCCCGGACCCGGGCGAAGACGGCGCCTCGATCCGGGGCGGGGACGTGGTGGAGGAAGAGGCTGGTGACGACCCGATCGAAGGGCCCCAGATTGGGGTCGATGTCCTGGGCGAAGCCCCGCAGGAAGGTGGGATCGCTCGCCGGGGGAGTGGCTTTGGCGCGGGCCTTGTCGAGCATCTCGTCATCGGCGTCCACCCCGAGGATCGAGGCCCCGGGGCAGGAGGCCTTCAGCGCATGGGTGAGCGTCCCCGTGCCGCAGCCCAGATCCAGCACTTTGTGTCCTGTCTTCAGGGAGGCCTGGGTCACGAGGGCGGACTTGAAGGCCTTCTCCCGGCAGAGCAAG
>CAYWDR010000161.1:0-2415 GCA_964457075.1 uncultured Solibacteraceae bacterium | reverse complement strand
GAGGCCGTCATAGAAGCCTGTCAGTTCATGAAAGCGCAGGGCGGGGACGTAGGTTCGTGTGGTCATGATTTCTTCTTGGATCGCTTGAGGGAGCCATCCTTTTCGAGGTAGGCCTCGGGGTTGGCCAGCAGCTGCTTATCGCAGCCGGCGCAGCAGAGGTAGTACTCCTGCCCGCGGACCACCACCTTGGGCGATTTGCCCGGGGTGACCTTGCCCCCCAGGACGGGGCAGACGGTGTTGGTGGCCGCCTTGGGGGCGCCGCCTGAGAGGGCGAGCACCACGAGCGCGAGGGAAGGAAACATGGGAACTCCTAAGAATGGAGGCGGCATCGCCTCAGGTAGTCGCAGCCCCGGATTCCGGCACGGAATCCGGGGTGATGGGCCCCTCCACCACCTCCCGCTTCTTCCACAGGAAGTAGATGGAGGGATAGACGAGCAGTTCGAGCAGGAAGCTGGTGGCGAGGCCGCCTACCATGGGCGCGGCGATGCGCTTCATGAGATCGGCGCCCGTGCCCGTGCTCCACATGATGGGCAGCAGGCCCATGAAGGCGGCAAATACCGTCATGGCCTTGGGGCGGACGCGCTTCACGGCCCCGTGGATGATGGCTTCCACGAGATCGCCCGTGGTGTTCAGCTTCCCTTCCCTTCGGGCCTCGTCGTGGCTGAGGTCCAGGAAGAGGAGCATGAAGACGCCCGTTTCCGCGTCCAGGCCCATGAGGGCGATGAGGCCCACCCACACGGCGATGGACATGTTGTAGCCCAGGAAATACAGGAACCAGAAGGCCCCGATGGCGCTGAAGGGCACGGCCAGCATCACGATGGAGGCCTTGAAGGCGCTCTTCGTGTTGGCGTAGAGGAGGCCGAAGATCAGCACGAGGGTGATGGGCAGGATCAGCTTGAGCCGTTCCTTCACGCGCAGCATGTTCTCGTACTGGCCGCTCCATGTGAGGCTGTAGCCGGGGGGCAGCTTCAGTTCCTTCTCGATGGCCAGCTTGGCGTGGTGGACGTAGGTGCCCACGTCGATCTTCGACGTGTCGAAGTCCACCAGCACGTAGCCATTGAGCAGCGCGTTCTCGTCGCGGATCATGGCGGGGCCCAGGGTCCACTTCAGCTCCGCCAGCTCCTCCATGGGGATGGCGGCGCCGCCGGGAAGGGGCACGAGGACGCGCTTCAGGGCGTCGGGGGATTCGCGGTAGTCGCGGGCGTAGCGCACGTTCACGGGGTAGCGGGCCCGGCCGTCGAAGATGGTGCTTTGGTTATCGCCGCCGATGGCGGTCATCACCAGCATGTTGGCCTGCTCCACGCTGAGGCCGTAGCGGGCGAGGGCCTCGCGCCTCAGGACGAAATCCAGGAAGTAGCCCTGGGCCGTCCGCTCGGCGAAGGCGCTGCGGGTGCCCGCGACGCCCTGCAGGATGCCTTCCGCTTCCACGGCGATCTTCTGAATGGTCTCCAGATCCGCGCCGTTGATCTTCAGGCCCACGGGCGTGCGGATGCCGGTGGAGAGCATATCGAGGCGCGCCTTGATGGGCATGGTCCAGGCGTTGGGGATGGCGGGCAGCCTCACCACGCGATCCAGTTCAGCCACGATCTCCTCCTGGGTGAGGCGGTCCCGCCAGAAGGGGCGGAGGATGGCCTTCGTCCACTCCGGCGCCCAGGCGGAGAACCAGCGGGGTTTTTCCCGCCACTGATCCTCGGGCTTGAGCACTATGACCGTCTCCATCATGGAGAAGGGCGCGGGATCCGTGGCCGTATCGGCGCGGCCCGCCTTGCCGAAGACGCGGGCCACCTCGGGGATGGTGCGGATCAGGCGATCCTGCACCTGAAGGATGCGCTGGGCCTCCGTCTGCGAGAGCCCCGGCAGCGTGGACGGCATGTACAGCAGCGTCCCCTCGTTGAGGGGCGGCATGAACTCGCTGCCCAGCTTCAGGAAGGCCGGGATGGTCGCGATCACCAGCAGCGCCGAAACCACGATGGTGGCCTTCGCGTGCTTGACGACGAAGCGGCAGGGCGGTTCATAGATCCGGTGCAAGAAGACGCTGATGGGGTGCTTCTCTTCCGAGTAGTACTTCCCCACCGCCAATTGGGTGGCCGTCCAGGCCAGCCAACGGGGTTTGAACATGAAGGGTTCGACCCGCGCGAAAAGCATGCGCATGGCGGGGTCCAAGGTCAGGGCGAGAATGGCCGCGATGGCCATGGCCAGGTTCTTGGAATAGGCGAGGGGCTTGAAGAGCCGGCCCTCCTGGTCCACCAGCGTGAACACCGGCAGGAACGCCACGGCGATGACCAGGAGTGAAAAGAAATCCGATGGGCCGACCTCCTTCAGCGCGTTCAGCCGCACATCGTGGAAGTCGCCCTTCCGCCCGCCCGCGATCCACTCTTCCAACCGCTTGTACGCGTTCTCCACCTCCACGATGGC
>CAYWDR010000160.1:0-8256 GCA_964457075.1 uncultured Solibacteraceae bacterium | reverse complement strand
GCGTCTTCTGCGTTCCGATTTTTCAAACCTACCGAGAGCCCATTCCATTAAGTGAGCGGTATTGGCCCTAACCTCACCCGCTGATTCATTCATGACGATCGCCGGGAGGCCTTTCCCATGAAGGCCTTCCGGCGGGCGCCATGCGAACGCGAAGCGCCCTTCGAATCCCTCCACCGGGAAGCATGGCCCGCGCTCGCGGGCCTTTTTTTGGGCGGAAAGGCCGGGCCAGTTCCCGAGGGCCGACCCTCGTAACCCACGGATTTAAGCCAGAATCACGCCCTTTCCCGAGCCTTCGCAAGCCTTCACAAGAATTCGCAAGAATGAAGAACAATTCGCAGCTCTGAAAAACAATTCACACCTTTTTCACACCGAACGGCAGCAGCCTGACCTCCGCTTCTCCGTTCTTTCCCCCTCTGCCCTGGAGCCTTCGGCCCGGCGCAGATCAACCCGTGCGCCGCGGCCCTTAGAGGTCCGCGGAGTCCATCGTTTGGAGGTTCCGAATGCGAATCCCAGTGTGCTGCGCCCTTCTGGCGGGTGGTTTGGCCATGGCCCAGGACCCCACGCCCCCCCGCGCGTTGAACGACTCCGGCCCGCGCCGGATCCTCCAGGAACGCCTGGCGGATCAGCTCCTGGACCGTTCGAACTTCGTGTTCGTCGGCACCATCGTCGAGCTGAACGAGTCCAATCTCTCCAACGTGGCCAAGGGCCCCCATACGAGCCTCGTGAGGGTCGAGCGGGTGCTCCACGGCAATCCCTTCATGGAAGGCATGGCCGGCCAGGTGGTCACGGTGCGCACGGAGCGGCCCGCCGAGCACCGCATGCGCCAGCGCGCCACCTTCTTCCTGGATGTCGACGCCTTCGGCGAGCACCTTTCGGGCCTGGAGATGGGGCGATTCACCCTCGCCGCCGGCCAGGAAGAAACCCACGCCCAGTTGGTGGCCGATGCCCGCATCGTCCGGGACGACCGCGCCCTCGCGCTCCGCATGCGGCGGGCCGAGCAGGTCGTTCACGGCCGCGTCCTTTCCGTGGAGCCCGCCGGCCTGCCCGAGCGGATCTCCGAGCACATGGCGATGTGGCACAAGGCCACGATCGAGGTCCAAACCCTGCTCAAGGGCCGGCCCGGATCCCAGCTGGTGACCCTCTACTTCCCCACCTCCTCCGACCGCACGTGGAAGGACGCGCCGCGCTTCGCCGCGGGCCAGGAGGGCGTGTGGCTGCTCCACGCGAAGCCCGTGGACGGGAGCCGCAAAGCCGAGATGATTCCCGGCCTCACCTCCCTGGAACCCCTGGATTTCCAGCACCGGGACCAGAGCCCGCGCCTCCAGCGCCTCCTTTCCAACCGTTGAATCCCAAGCCCCTAAGGAGCAACCCATGCGTATGACCATTCCCATGCGTTCCTTGACCGGCCTCGGATTCGCCTTGGCCGCCGGCGCCCTCAGCGCCCAGTCCGTCACCGTCGTCAACATGATCCCCGCCTCGCTCAGCAACGAGACGAATTGCGACGGGGAACCCAGCATCGCCGTCAATCCCGCCAACCTCCTTCAAATGGCGGGCACCGCCTTCACCCCGAACCCGGCCGGGGGAAGCCTGGCGCCCTACTTCGTGTCCACGGATGGCGGCAACACCTGGACTCTGAACGCCGTGATGCCCGGCGGCACCTCGACCTCCGACGTGTCCCTCCGGTTCGGCACCAGCTCCAACGTGCTCTACGCGGGCATCCTGCGCCGGGACAACTTCAACCTCAATATCCTGCGCACGGGCAATTTCGCCTCCACCACCCCCATGTCCATCCTGGTGAACCGGGCCGATGACGACCAGCCCTTCATGGACGCCCGCACGGTCAGCGGCCTGGATCGCGTCTACATCGGCAACAACAACTTCAACGGCACCGGCAGCCAGACCGCGACGGTGGACCTCTCCACCAACGCCGCCACGGCCGCCGCGCCGGCGGGCTTCGCCCCTACCTCCATCGAGAAGCGGGCCACCGTGAGCCAGGATGGCCCCTCGGTGCGCTGCGCCTCGGCCCCCGACGGGCGTGTATACGGCGCCTTCCTCGGATGGCGCTCCGGCTCCAGCACCTTCATCTCCGACGTCGTCGTCGTGCGGGATGACGCGGGCGGCACGGGGGCGACGAAGTTCGCCAGCCTCCTGGGCGCCGACGGCCTCGCGGGCGTCAAGGTGGCCACGGGCCAAAGCATGACCTTCAACTCCAAGCTGGGCAGCAACCGGGCCGGCTCCAGCCTCTCCATCGCCGTCGATCCCACGGATAGCCTCACGGTCTACGTGGCCTGGGGCACCGATGGCAGCGGCGGATGGACCCTGCACCTAAGGAGGTCCACCGATGGCGGGGCCACCTGGAGCTCCGATCTGCGCACCATCGCCGGGGCGACGAACCCCGCCCTCGCCATCAACAACGCGGGCCAGGTCGGCTTCTTCTACCAGAAGCTGTCCAGCGGATCCTGGATCAACCAGGCCGAATTCGCGCCCAAGAACGATCCCTTCACCAGCCCCACGACCATCGTCCTGGCCACGCTGGTGGATGGCTCCACGGGCACCTGCGGCCAGCCGACCATCGGCGACTACTCGGGCATGATGAGTGCCGGCGCGGATTTCTACGGCGTATTCTCGGGCAGCAACACGCCGAACACCGCCAACTTCCCCAACGGAGTCACCTTCCAGCGCCAGGCGAACTGGTCGACCCGCCAGCTCCTCGGCACGAACGGGACCACGGTCATCTCCACTTCCATCGATCCCTATTTCTTCCACATCTCCGGCGTGGGCGGCCCCGTGGCCCCCGCCATCGTGACCCAGCCCTCCAGCCAATCCGTCGCGACGGGTGCCACGGCGACCTTCAGCGTCACAGCCACGGGCACGGCCCCCCTCTCCTACCAGTGGTTCAAGAACGGCTCGGCCATCTCCGGGGCCACCTCCAGCGCCTATACGACGCCCGCCACCACGACCTCGGACAATGGCAGCACCTTCTACGTCACCGTGGCCAATAGCGTGTCCTCCGTGACCTCCGCCACCGCCACCCTCACCGTGAGCCCCGTCATCGGGGGCACCTTCACCGAGGTGGAATCCAACAACAGCATCGCCACCGCGAACGCCGTGGGATCGAGCTACACCGCCATCCAGGGGAACCTCACGGCCGCCTCGGACGTGGATACCTTCCGCCTCACCCTCCAGGCGGGCCAAAAGCTGACCATCAACATGACGGGCCCCTCGGGCCCCGATTGGGACCTCTACTTGAAGAACGCCGCGGGCACCACCCTCGCCAGTTCCCTGGGCAGCACCACGACGGAAGCCCTGAACTACACGAACAGCGGCAGCTCCGCCGTGGCGGTCTATCCCCAGGTGATCGTCTACAGCGGCACCAGCTCCACCCCCTACAATCTGGCGCTCACCTACGTCACGCCGGTGACCTTCAATGAGGTGGAAGCCAATAACAGCATCGCCGCCGCCAACGTCGTGCCCGACGGCGCCACCAAGATCGTCGGGTACATCGGGGCCACGGGCGACAACGACTACTTCGCGGTAAAGGTCGCCGCGGGCAGGACGCTGAAGGTGAACATGACGGGCCCCACGGGCTCCGGCTACGACTACGACCTCTACTTCTACAACGCGGCCGGCACCCAGCTCGCCAGCGGCATCGGATCCACCACCACCGAATCCGTCAGCTGGACGAACTCCGGCGCAAGCACGGTGACGGTCTACGTCGCGGCGAAGCAGTACGCCGGCTCCAGCACGACGACGCCCTACAACCTCGCGGTCACCCGCTAAGGTGAGATCCTCCCCAAGACGGCCGCCCTTCGGGGCGGCCTTTCCCGTGGGGTTCGGCGCCGGCCCCTTGGATCCGGGGGCCGCTTCGAATCTCCGCCGCCAGGTGTACATTCAGACCATGCCCCTGCTCGTGCTGGAGGACGATCCCGATATCGCCGCCCACTTGGAGTCCGGCCTCAAAGAGGCGGGATTCCAGGTGACGACGTGCGGCGCCGGAGATCAGGCCCTCGCGCTGGCCCTCACCTCGTCCTTCGAGGCCCTGGTCGTCGATGTGCAGGTGCCCGGCCTCTCGGGCCTGGACGTGGTGCGCCGGCTCCGGGAAGTGGGGCGCCAGACGCCCGTCCTCTTCCTCACGGCCCGGGATCGCATGGAGGATCGCATCCTCGGCCTCGATGAGGGCGGCGACGACTATGTGGTGAAGCCCTATTCCCTCCCGGAGGTGGTGGCCCGCCTGCGGGCGATCATCCGGCGCACGCAGCCCCAGGAGGCCTACGGCCGGCAGGTGGAGGTCGGGGACCTCGTATGGGAACCCGCGCTGCGGAGGGTCTCCAGGGCGGGCCAGAAGGTGGATCTCACGCCCAAGGAATATGCCCTGGCCGTGCTGCTCCTGGAGCATCGCGGCTCCGTCGTCTCCCGGGCCCAGGTCGTCCGCGCCGTTTGGGGCCTGCCCGCCGTGACGGATCCCAACGCCGTGGACGTGCAGATCCGCCGCCTCCGCCGGAAGCTGGATGACCCCTTTCCCACCAAGCTCATCCACACCGTGCGGGGCCTCGGCGTCGTGCTCGGCGTGCATGACTAGCCATGGCCCCTCCCTCATCCGCCAACTGCAAGTGGGCTTCGCCCTGGGCGCCCTCCTGATCCTGGGCACCTTCGCCGGGCTCATGGACCTCGCCCTCCATCGCAGCCTGGCCCGGGAGGATGCCCTCGTCCTCGAAGCCCAGGCCGCCTATCTCGCCCAGGCCTCCGCCGAGGGGAAGCCCCTGCCCGGGGAACCCGGCTCCCGCCCGGAAAAGGTGGAGTGGAGCCTGCGGCTCGACGCGCGCCCCGAACGCCGGAGCCCCGGCTTCGCCCTGCTCCCCCAGGTGGCCTGGCCCTCCCTGCCCATGGATGGCCGCGCCCGTGAGATGGAAACGAGCGGTGGAGGCGAGGTGAGCGCCCTGCGCATGCGGATCCCCGGCGGAGAGCTTCGCCTCCTCATGGACCAAAGCCATGAGGAGGCCCTCGTGGCGTCCTTCCGGCGGGTGCTGTGGATCGGAACCCTCCTCGCCTCGGCGGCCTCCGCCCTCCTGGCCCGCCTGGTGGCCGCCTGGGGCCTGAGGCCCCTTCGTCTCCTCGTGGAAGAAACGGCCACCGTGCGCCCCGGCGACCCTTTCCATCCCCTGGAGGCCTCCCGCTTCCCCGAAGAGCTGGGCCCGCTCGTCCACTCCCTAAATGAGGCCCTGGCCCGCCTCCAGGAGGCCATCCGCCGCCTCGACGAGATGGGCTCCGAGCTCGCCCACGAACTGCGCACGCCCCTCCAGCACCTGCGCTCCTCCCTGGAAGATCTGGCGCTGCGGCGCGAAGCCCTGCCCCCCCAAGCCCTCGGGCCCGCCCTGGAGGCCTGCGATCGGCTCCAATCCCTCATCGAGGGCATCCTCTTCCTCGCCCACAGCGAGGACCCCACCGCCTCCGTGCCGTGGAAGGATCTGGACGCCGCCTCGCTCCTGGAAGAGACCCGCGGCTTCTTCGAAGGCGTCGCCGAGGAGGGCGGCGTCACCCTCTCCGTGGACGCGCCGCGGGATCTCCGGCTGCAGGGCGATCCCGCCCTGATCACCCGGGCCCTCCACAATCTGGTGAGCAACGCCCTCGCGGCCACGCCGGCCGGAGGCCGGATCTCGCTTCAAGCCGAATCCACGGACGAGGGCCTTGCGTTGCGGGTCCTCGACGACGGCCACGGGCTGCCCTCGTTCGTGCGCGACAACGTCGGCGCACGCTGGAATCGCGGCCTCCAAAGCCGCGGCCACGGACTGGGGTTGGCCATCGTCCGGAGCATCCTCGTCCGGCATGGCGGCGCCTTCACCCTGGGGGACCGGCCCGGAGGGGGAACCGTCGCCAGCCTGTATTTCGCAGGTAGCAGTCACCTGAAAAAGGATTAGCAACCCTGGCAAGGAATTGATTTGGGGCAAGCCGAGGGGTCTGAGAAAAGGGAGGTCGCTTTTCCGCTCTTTCCATCCCCTTCCTTCCGTCCGGAGGCCCGACCCCCGGCGGAGGCTTTGTGCCCCGGAGGCCCCCGCATGACCCGTTTCCGCCCGCTCACCTGGCTCCTCGCCGGCGGCGCCCTGTTCCTAGGCGCTCAAGACCCCCTATCCCGACCCCTCGCCGAGGAAGCCATCGCCTCCGCGCCCGCCACGCCCGAGGATGAGACCCGCCACTGGCATCCCATGGGCCCCAACGGCCGTCCCATCACGGATCGCGCGGACCTCCGCTCCCAGGCCCTCCGCCAGTGGTGGGGCGACTGGACGCCCGAGTTCCGCAAGTTCCTCCTGGACACGGCCGCCGGCGAGCGGCAGCTCCACGGCCGCCTCATGCCCAAGGCCGGAAGCGTGGAGATGAACGTCGCCGCCCCCGCCACGGGAACCTGGCTGAACCTCGGCCCCACCCGCTCCGACATCATCAAGAACGGCGGCATCTCCCTCACCCAGGTGGATAGCGGGCGCCCCGTCTCCATCGTCGTGGACCCCGCCAATAACAGCATCATCTACCTCGCCACCGCCGGCGGCGGCGTCTGGAAGACGACGAATGGCGGCACCTCCTGGAGCCCCATCACCGAAACCCTGGGCACCCTCTCCGTGGGCGCCCTCGCCATGGACCCCAGCGATAGCTCCGTGCTCTACCTGGGCCTCGGCGATCCCTTCGACGGCACGGGCCTGGGCATCGTGAAGTCCACGGATGGCGGCGCGACTTGGGGTTCCATCCAGACGCTGGGATCCTCCCGGAGCGTCCGCGAGGTGCTCGTCCACCCCGCCAATAGCAACATCATCCTCGTCTCCACTAACGCCGGCCTCTATCGCTCCACCGATGGCGGCGCCACCTACGCGGCCGTCGCCAGCATCCCCGGCGCCACCGTCTGCTGGGATCTGGCCTGGGCGGGCAGCTCCAGCTTCGTGCTCTCCACGGAAGGCGCCCTCTACTACTCCACCGATCACGGCGCTTCCTGGACGGCCTCCACGGGCCTCGCCGCCGGCGCCTCCCGCATTTCCGTGGCCTCCGCCCCCAGCAACCGGGCCACCCTCTACGCCATGGCCGCCAAGGCCTCCGCCAGCCCCGCCAACGAGGATCTCCTGGACATCTACAAGTCCACCAATGGCGGCGCCACTTGGACGGGCCTGGGCGCCGCGGCCAAGTCCTACACCAACACGAACTCCGAGTCCTCCAGCCTCAAGACCCTTCTGGGCGGCCAGGGCTTCTACAACCACATGATCCTCGTGGATCCCTCCAACGCGAATATCGCCTACTTCGGCGGCCAGCTCCTGCTCGCCAAGACGACGGATGGCGGAAGCACCTTCAGCCAGAAGTCGAACTGGCTGGCCCAGTATTCCCTGCCCTACATCCACGCGGACTTCCACGCTGGCTGGGCCTCCGCCAACGGCCAGACCCTGCTGGTGGGCACCGACGGCGGCATCTTCAAGTCCACGGACGCGGGCGCCACGTGGTCCTCCGCCCTCAACGTGGGCGTCACGAGCCACCTCATCTACTCGGTGAGCTCCAGCCTCAACACCCCCGACGCCGTGCTGGGCGGCTTCCAGGACAACGGCACCCGGGTGCGCAAGACGAACACCAGCACCTTCGATCAGACCCTGGGCGGCGACGGCTTCGGCACGGCCATGAACGCCACCAACGGCAACACGCAACTGGGCTCCCTCTACTTCGCCCGCATCTACAAGAGCACCAACGGCGGTTCGAGCTGGTCGCTCGCCTCCACGGGTATCACCGAATCCAACAACAGCTCCACGGCGCCCTTCATCACGCGCATCACCACGAGCCCCGCGGACGCCGCGGGCAACACCGTCTACACCTTCTCCAACGCGAAGGTCTACAAGTCCACGAACTTCGCCGGTTCCTGGTCGGCCATGGGCACGAGCGGCCTGCCCACCTCCAGCTTCGTGATCCGCCAGGTGGGTGCCGCCAAGAGCAGCGGCTCCGTCGTGGGACTCGTCGCCAACAGCGGCCGCGTCTACCTCACGGCCAATGGCGGCTCCTCCTGGACCGCCGCCGCCACCCCCGGCAACAACGGCTCCTACATGAGCTCCGTGGCCTTCGACCCCACCGACTACAACGTCGTCTACACGGCCTCCGTGGCCCCCGATGGCACGAAGAACCACCTCTGGAAGTCCACCAACTTCGGCACCAGCTGGACGGCCATCGATGGCAACGGCCTGCCGAGCGGCGTGCCCGTGAACGTCGTCACCGTGGACCCCGGCGATCGCACCGTCGTCT
>CAYWDR010000159.1:0-8307 GCA_964457075.1 uncultured Solibacteraceae bacterium | reverse complement strand
TGCGAATGATCCTTCAGGTCGATGGCGCCAACCACAAGGTGGATCTCACCGAGGAGGGCGTGACCATCGGCCGGGGCGACCAGGCCACGATCCGCATCCAGGCCAACGCCGTGTCGCGGGTCCATGCCCGGTTCTTCCTGCGGGATGGGATCCCTCACGTCTTGGATCTCAAATCCCTGAACGGCACGACCTTGAACGGCGTGCCCGTCACGGAGCCGGCGTCCTTCAAGGAAGGCGACATGATTTTGCTGGGCGAGGTGCCCGTGAAGTGGGTGTCCGATAAGGACCCCACGATGCCGCCCCGGGCGCTGAACATGACCTTGGCGCCGAAGTCGGTATCCAGCCGCATCTCCTTGGAGGATCGCGCCTTCGACGCCTCCGGCTCCATCGTCGTGCCCCATGCCAGCATCGAGAAGATCCTGGAACAGGCCAAGGAGCAGCCGGCGAAGGATGCCGGGCTTCTCTTCCAGCGCCTGGCCTCCATGGCGGGCACGCTGCTGCGGGCCTCCAGCCTCCACGATCTCCTGGCCAGCGTGATGGAACTCGTCACGAGCGAGATTCCATGCCAGCGGGGCTTCATCCTCCTCACGGGGCCCGATGGGGAGCTCATTCCCGAGTACGTGTGGGAGGAGAACCCCGAGGCCACGCACCCCCCCATCAGCCGCACCATCGCGCGCACGGCCATGCAGGATCGCGTGGCCATCCTCACGACGGACGCCCGCCTGGATCCCCGCTTCAGCGCCGGGGAGAGCATCAAGATCCACGGCATCACCTCGGCCCTCTGCGCGCCGCTCGTGGTGGTGGAGAATCAATCCCTGGGCGTGATCTATCTGGAGACGAGCCTGAACAAGGGCGGCTTCAAGCGGGAGGACGAGCACCTCCTCAGTGCCATGGCCAACTTCGCCGCCGTGGGCATCCAGCGGGAACGGGACGCCCGCTTCCGCAACCGCCTGGAGCGCTACCACAGCCCCCAGGTGGTGGATCAGATCCTGAAGAGCAGCCAGAACAAGGAGGCGCCGGCCCTATCGGCCAAGCGCTGCGAAATCAGCGTCCTCTTCGCCGATATCAGCGGCTTCACGCGCATGAGCGAGGGCATGGAGCCGCTCAAGCTGGCCGCCATCCTCAACCGCACCTTCGAGGCCCTCACGGATCAGATCTTCGCCCGGGGCGGCACGCTGGATAAGTACATCGGCGACGCCATCATGGCCTTCTTCGGCGCCCCCAATCCCGATCCCGACCACGCGCAAAACGCAGTGGATGCCGCCATCGCCATGCAGGAGACGATCTTCTTCCTCAATCAGGCGCGGCCGGATGGCTATCCCGAATTGCAGATGCGGATTGGCATCAACAGCGGCGAAGCCTTCGCCGGCGATATCGGCTGCGAGAAGCGCATGGATTACACCGTCATGGGCTCCGTCGTGAACCTCGCCTCCCGCCTGGAGAGCGGCGTCGCCAAGGCCGGCCAGATCGTCGTGGGCCCCCGCACGGCCCAGCTCCTGGGCACCGAGTACGACTTGGCTGAACGGGAATCCGTCACCCTCAAAGGCTTCGAAAGCGAGCTGCGCCCCTTCGAAGTGCATTGGGCGGAGCATGACTCGCCGACGGCGGTGCATCACCTCGTGGGGGAGTAGCTCAAAATGGGGGGCCAGGAGGCCCCCCATTTTGCGTAGCGAAAGATCCTTCTACTGGCGGTTCTGAAGGGCAGGCCAGTCGCCGAAGGCCAGCATGCACATCACGATGATCATGCCCACGCCCGGGATGAGGCAGATCAGGGACAGAGCCCCGTTCTGACCCGTCTTCGCGAAGATCTTCCAGAAGCAGAAGATGGGGAAGGCCATGAAGGCGAGCATGAGGATGATCCAGAACACGCACCCGAAGGCCACGAGGCCAGCCGCCGCGGCGGCGGCTTCGTCGTTGCGGCCCTGAAACAGGGTCATGAAGGGGAGGAGGTTGAGCATGGGTGCCTCGTGGGAGGGGGTGGGGGAGGAGGGGACTACCGATCCACCTTAATGCAGATGGACTTGCTGATGAGGTCGCCCACGTGCTTGCGGTCGCCGCCGAGGACGAGCAGGTAGCCGATGATGAAATTCAGCATATGGCCCACCCGGCGCAGAATGGCCGTGCCGAAGTCGATGCGGCCCCGTGGATTGTCCTCGGGCACCACGCGGAGCTTCATGATCTTCTTGCCGAAGGCGCCGCCAAAGGTGCTTTCGCACCAAGGGATGAAGAGGAACGCATAGGCCAGTCCTCCCAAGCCCACCATGGGGAATATCAGGCAGCCCATGAAGGGGATGAAGGCCAGGATGAAGCTGATGATCCAGAGGGCGATCATCGGAACGGCGTCGATGAGCATCGCGACGAGGCGCGTGCCAAAGTCCCCTCGTTCCCCGGTGGGGATGGCGTCGTCCGGGATCGGGGGCAGGAAATCACGGAGGAAGGGGGGCGCGGGGTTGATCGCGCTGGAGGCCCCATGATCCGTGAAGTGCCCAAACCCGGGGGCCGTGCCCGGGTCGTTGGGGCCGGGGGCGATGGGGGCGGGCGCCGCGGAGGGCAGGGGGGCCGGGGGCATCGATGCGGGTGGCTTGGGTGCGGGCGGGATCGGGGGTGCGGGCGGCGCCAGGGGGATGGGCGCGGCGGCGGCGGGCACGATGGGGTTGGGGCCCGTGGGCTGCTTTTCCGGGGCGGGGGTTCCGCCCGCGTGAATGGCGGCCATCTCCTCGGGGCTCATGCGCACGGTGCCCAGGGGATTCGAGGGCATCTGCATCGCCACGGTGGCGCCCTGCTCTTCGGCGGGGCTCGTGTAGGTCATCTGGATCTGGCCCAGGGTCACGCGGTCGCCATCCCGCAGGGGGCTGCTCTGCACCCGGGATCCGTTGAGCAGCACGCCGTTGCTGCTCTGCAGATCCTGGATCTCGTACCCGTTGCCGACCTTGCGAAGCACGCAGTGGTGCCTTGAAATGCTGGGATCAGGCAGGCGGAGCGTGTTATCCAGCTCCCGGCCGATGTGTACTTCGGCATCCAGCAACTCGAACTCGCGGACGCCGGAACTCTCGTGGACCAGCAGTTTGGCCATCGCTTACCTCGGGTGGGTTGACGCAGGCAGGATAAGCGGAGTCTCGGAAGATTCCAAGGGAATGCGGTCCCAGCGGGGTGGCGGAGCCGGGGCCGTGCCTCCGGCAAGTGGGTGAGCCTGCTTGACCTCTCTACCGGAGGGGTGCAGGCTGACACGAGCAACCGGAGGCGGCATGGTGCTTTTCAACGCGGCCACGAAGGAGTTGACGGCGAAAATCGTCTACTACGGGCCGGGTCTGTGCGGGAAGACGACGAACCTCCAGCACATCTACGACACGATGCCTCAGGACGGGCGGGGCAAGATGCTGAGCCTCGCCACCCAGACGGACCGCACGCTCTTCTTCGACTTCCTGCCCATCGAGCTGGGCACGATCCGGGGCATGAAGACCCGCATCCAGCTCTACACGGTGCCCGGCCAGGTCTTTTACGACGCCACCCGCAAGCTGGTGCTGCGCGGGGCCGACGCCGTGGTGTTCGTGGCGGATTCCCAGGCGCCCGCCCTGGAGTCCAACAAGGAGAGCTTTCAAAACCTCATCGATAACCTCAAGGATCAGGGCGCGGAGCTGGCGAAGACCCCCCACGTCATCCAGTGGAACAAGCGGGATACGCCCAACGCGCTGCCCGTGGCCACCCTGAACCAGGAGATCAACCGCTTCGGCGTCCCCACCTTCGAGGCCTGCGCCATGAAGGGCGAGGGCGTGAAGGAGACCCTCAGCGGCGTCGCCAAGCTCGTGCTCAAGAGCCTGGCCGACAAGTATGGCGGCGGCGTGGTGGAAGCCGCCATGCCGCAAGCCCTCGCCCCCAAGATTCCACCCCCCGCGATCGCCCCGCCGAGGGTGTCCTCCCCGATGACCCGGCCTTTGGAAGTGGAGGAATTGGGCGTCCCCGACATGCTCGAAGAGATCGAGGAGATCGAGGAAAAAGGCCCCGGCAAGGCCGCCCAGGTGCATCACATGCCCCACTCCTCCGTGGTGGAAGTGCCCGTGGTGCTGGATAAGAGCCTCTTCAGCGGGGATACGCCGGTGGAGATCAAGCTGAAGCTGTACCTGAAATAGGGCTTCGGGCTTCGGGCTTCGGGCTTCGGGTTGCATACTGGAGCATTCGCTTGGAATGCCCATGACCCGTCCCGTCGTCACCCGCTTCGCGCCCTCCCCCACGGGGATGCTCCACATCGGGGGCGTCCGCACGGCGCTCTTCTGCTGGCTCTTCGCGAAGAAGCACGGCGGCCGCTTCATTCTGCGAGTGGAGGACACGGATCTCGGCCGCAGCACGGACGACAATATCCGCATCATCGAGGAGGGCATGGCCTGGTGCGGCCTCCAGTGGGACGAGGGTCCCGTGGTGGGCGATCCCTCCGCCTGGGTGGGCCCCCATGGCCCCTACCGCCAGATGCAGCGCATGGATCTCTACCGGGCCAAGGTGCAGGAACTCCTCGACAAGGATCTGGCCTACCGCTGCCGCTGCTCCAGGGAGGCGCTGGAGGCCCGCCGCTCGGCCGTGGAGGCCGCCGGTAAGGTATTCCAGTACAACCGGGGCCTGGACGCGGGGAAGGGCTGCGCGGCGAAGCACCACGACGCCTCTGAACCGGCCGCCATCCGTTTCCGGATGCCGGTGGAGGGTGACATCGTCCTCACGGACCTCATCAAGGGCGAGATCCGCTTTCCCGCGGAGAGCCTGGACGACTGGATCATCGCCCGCTCCTCCGAAACCCCCGGCGAGATCGGCGTGCCCACCTACAACTTCTGCGTGGTGGTTGACGACACCCACATGGAAGTGAGCCACGTCATCCGCGGCGACGATCACGTGAACAACACGCCCAAGCAGATCCCCCTCTTCGCCGCCTTCGGATACGAGCTGCCCGCCTTCGCCCACGTCCCCATGATCCTCGGCAAGGATGGCGCCAAGCTCAGCAAGCGCCATGGCGCCACGAGCATCACGGAGTACCAGGCCATGGGATTCCTGCCCTCCGCCGTGCGCCTCGCCCTGGCCCGCCTCTCTTGGACGCCGAAACAGGATGGCAAGGCCGCGGAAACCGCCGAGGAGGAGATCCTCACGGACGCCGATATGATCCGCCTCTTCGACTTGGGCGACGTCCAAAAGAGCGCCGCCCGCTTCGATATGGACAAGCTCTCATGGATGAACCAGAAGCTCATTCAGCGGGCTTCGTGGCAAGAGCTGGAGCCTCACCTCAGGCCCTTCGTGCCTGAGGTGCCGTGGAAGGAAAAGAGTGATGAATGGAAGCAGGTCGCCATTACGGCCACGCAGAAGGGCAAGAGCCTCGTGGAGATGGCGGAGAGCCTGCGCTTCGCCTTCGAGCGGCCGGCGACCTTTGACGAGGCGGCCGCCGCCAAGTTCATCACCGACGCCGTGAAGCCCGCCCTGCGCGAAGTTCTCGCGTTGGAGGACTACGGTCACGACGCCCTCAAGGCCGGCTTCGACGCCATCCTGGAAAGGCACGGACTCAAGCTCAAGGACGTCGCCCAGGCCCTCCGCGTGGCTTTCTGCGGCAAGCCCGTGAGCCCCATGATCTTCGAAACCATGTACCTCGTCGGCCGCGAGGAAGTGCGCGCCCGCCTGGAACGGTGGCTGTGATGAACCTCGAAGAGTTCACCCACATCACCGTGACCGTGCTGGAAGAACAGCGCGTCGCCACCTACGCCCCCACCCTCATCGTCGACGAGGAGGTGCGCGTCATCCAGGGCATCCCCGAGGGCCTCGACCACCGCGAAGCCCTGCAGGACGTCGTCCGCCGCATGGGCCTCCAGGAAGCGGAGTTCCTCTTCGGCCTGCGCACCGCCCCCCACGAAGTCACCACCGGCCACCACTCCCCCGTGGGCATCCAGATCCAGCGCATCTCCGAGATGGGGAAGGGCTACACGATCTCCGAGGTGGAGGAGTGCCCCTGGTGGAATCAGGGTGGAAGCCGGGATCAGTAAGGATGGCCGGTTGTCCTGCTGCTGAACTTTGGAACGCCTCGAATCGAAGTTCGGCGTTTCGACAACAGGTTCGAATGAATTCAACAGGCATGAAGGGGATGAGTTTCCGGGATTCAGCGCCGACCCATCCGTGGGCCTGGGGTTGGGTTCAGCGGGCGGCCCTGGGCGCCATCGAGGGCGCCCCTGGCCGCCCGCTGAGCCGCCGTCGCCTTGCGACGGCGCCGCGCCTTGCGCGGCCCCAGGCCCGGGCGGTACCCCGCTTTTATCCCCTTCATCCCCTTCATCCCTGTTAAACAAATCTTTTAGGCTTTCCATGTCTGACGCCGAATCCCGCTCCCTGAACTTTCTCGAAGAAATCGTCGAGGGGGACCTGCAGTCCGCCAAGCACGGAGGCCGCGTCCTCACGCGCTTCCCCCCCGAGCCCAACGGCTACCTCCACATTGGCCACGCCAAGAGCATCTGCCTCAACTTCGGCCTGGGCCTGAAGTACGGCGGCGCCACCAATCTGCGCTTCGACGATACGAACCCCACGAAGGAGGAGCAGGAGTACGTGGATTCCATCGAGGCCGACGTCCACTGGCTTGGCTTCCAGTGGAAGGCCCGCTTCTTCGCCTCCGACTACTTCCAAAAGCTATACGACTACGCCGAATTCCTCATCACGGAAGGCAAGGCCTTCGTCTGCGACCTTACGGACGAGCAGACCCGGGAGTACCGTGGCAACTTCCACACGCCCGGGCGGCCGAGCCCCTTCCGGGACCGCGGCGTGGCCGAAAACCTCGACCTCTTCCGCCGCATGAAGGCCGGTGAGTTCCCCGATGGAACCCGCGTCCTGCGGGCGAAGATCGACGTGAACGCCGGGAACATGAACCTGCGCGATCCGCTCATGTACCGCATCCGCCACGCCCGCCACCACCGCACGGGCGACGCCTGGTGCATCTATCCCATGTACGACTTCGCCCACCCCGTGAGCGACGCCTTTGAGGGCATCACCCACTCCATTTGCACCCTGGAGTTCGAGGACCACAAACCGCTCTACGATTGGTTCTTGGAGCAGGATGTCGAAGAGAAATTCTTCCGGCGCCCACTGCCGCATCAGTACGAATTCGCCCGTCTCAACGTCACCACCACGATGATGAGCAAGCGACGCCTGCTGTTGCTTGTGGAAGAGGGCCACGTCACCAGTTGGGACGATCCCCGCATGCCCACCCTCTCCGGCCTACGCCGCCGGGGTGTCACCGCCGAAGCCGTGCGCGCCTTCGCGGAACGCGTGGGCGTGGCCCGCCGCGATGCCACCGTGGACATGGGCCTGCTGGACCTCAGCATCCGCGAAGATTTGGAGGCGGCTTGCGATCGCCGCATGGCCGTGATCCGCCCCCTCAAGGTCACGATCACGAACATGCCTGAGGGCGAGGTGCACTGGATCGAACTGCCCAACCATCCCGACCCCGCCCGTGGCACCCGCAAGGTGCCCTTGGGCCGCGAGCTCTTCGTCGACCGCGAGGACTTCATGGAAGTCCCCGCCAAGAAGTGGTTCCGCCTGGCGCCGGGCGCCGAGGTGCGCCTCCGGGGCGCCTGCTTCCTCCGCTGCGAGGATGTGGTGAAGGATGCCGCCGGCGACGTCGTCGAACTGCGCTGCACGTGGGACCCCGCGTCGCTTGGCGGCGAGGCCCCCGACGGCCGCAAGGTGAAGGGCACCCTCCACTGGGTGAACGCCACTCACGCCGTGCGCGCCGAAGTGCGCCTCTACGACCGCCTCTTCACCGTGGACGATCCCATGGACGTGCCCGAGGGCGGCGACTGGCGGGGGACGCTGAACCCCGCCTCGCTCGAAGTCGTGCAGGCCGCCCTGGAGCCCAGCCTCGCCGACGCGAAGGCGGGCGACCGCTTCCAGTTCGAGCGCACGGGCTATTTCGCCGTGGACGGGGATTCCAAGCCGGGGGCCCTCGTGTTCAATCGAACCGTGGGGCTCAAGGATAGCTGGGCCAAGGTGGAGGCCAAGGGGTGAGGGTTTTAAACAGGATGGACAGGATGGGGGGCCTGCTCGCGATTCCTTGAAGGGGTGTTGTGTAGGTGGATTCCTAATACAGGTCTGAACCGCAGATTACGCGGACTCCATGCCCCGCCGGGGCACCAGGCGGCATGAGCGTCTTTGTTGAACCACCAAGACACCAAGACCACCAAGAAAAGCAGGCTCCGTTCGGCCTTGCAGCAAGGCCACCCGGGCCTGCGGCCCCAGGTCTAGCGAAGCTGGACCTGCCTTCGACGGCGGCGCATGGCGGGCCCTCGATGGCCCTCCTTG
>CAYWDR010000158.1:0-8332 GCA_964457075.1 uncultured Solibacteraceae bacterium | reverse complement strand
TAGGCCGGGAAGCTCATTCGGGCGGGTACGGATCGGATCGATAAAGACATCAACGCAGAGGCGCAGAGGCGCGGAGGCGCAGAGAAAAGTAAAGGTGGGTTTGGAACCCAACCGCCCCCCGGCCCCAAAACGCTCGTCTTTCCTCTGCGCCTCTGCGCCTCCGCGCCTCTGCGTCATGCCTTTCGGCTCAGCCCGCGGGTCACTACCGCACCGCCGACTTCACCGACTGCCCACCCTTCCATCACTACGTGGATGATCCCCACAGCGTGTTCATGACGAAGGTGCACGCGGGCGGGTTACGGGATTGAGCCGTTCCGGGGCTTTGGCTGTGGGGGTGATTCGGGCCGTTCGGGGGTGGAAAGAAAACTACTAACGCGGAGGAGAGCGGAGGAAAACGGAAGGGGTTGTTCCCGGATGGATTTGAGGGGTCAAGCATCGGCGAAGGCGCCGAACTCACCCTCGACAGCGCCTTCACATTTCCCTTTCGTGGTGCTGCGCAAGCCCCTCCTCAGGAGCCCTCACCGAACCGCAATTGAGGTGGAGCCCTACCCTGTTTCTTCCTCCGCTTTCCTCCGGCTTTTCTCCGCTCTCCTCCGCGTTGGTAGTTGCTTTTCTTGCTTGCGAGCAGGGTCAATCAACGAGGCAGGGACCCCATTCGGGGATCTCCATTCCCGCCGGATTTTCATTTCTATCTGCCCCAGGCTCCGCAATCGCAGCGGAAGGGCCGGATCGGTAAACTTGGTTAGAGCCCATTCCTTCCCCGACATCCCTTCGCGTTTCCTTGAACAAGCTGTTCTCTCGCGCCAGCGGAGTCCCTGATGCACCAGCTTCCCGCCCACTTCGAAAACCAGGCCATCCGCCGGGTCTTCGATGAGTCCACGGAGACCTGGTGGTTCTCGGTAGTGGACATCGTCCAGGTGCTCACGGGCCAGCCCGATTTCCAGACGGCGCGGAAGTACTGGAACAAGCTGAAGACGCGTCTAAAGACTGAAGGCAGTGAGTTGGTGACAAATTGTCACCGACTGAAACTGCCTGCGGCGGACGGGAAGAGCTACCTCACGGACGTGGCCACAGCCGAAACCCTCCTCCGCCTCGTCCAGTCCATTCCCAGCCCCAAGGCCGAGCCCATCAAGCTGTGGCTGGCCAAGGTGGGCTACGAGCGCATGCAGGAATTGGCGGATCCCGCGCAGTCGTTGGAGCGGGCCCGTGAATTGTGGAAGCAGCACGGGCGCAGCGAGAAGTGGATCCAGCAGCGGATGATGGGCCAAGAGACCCGCGCCAAGCTCACCGATTACTGGGCCAACCACGACATCAAGGAAGGCCAGGAATTCGCCATCCTGACCAATCTGATCCACCAGGAATGGGCCGAGGTCAGCATCAAGGCCCACAAGGAGATGAAGGGGCTCAGAACGCAGAACCTGAGGGACCACATGAGCGAAGCGGAGCTCATTTTCACCGCCCTGGCGGAGCTCTCGACCCGTCAGATCGCCGAGCAGGCCGAGGCTAGGGGCATGAAGGAAAACGAAGCGGCCGCCAAGGAGGGCGGCGGCATCGCAAGGAAGGCCCGGATCGAACTGGAAAGCCGCACCGGCCGCAAGGTGATTACGACGGAGAACGCCCTGCCGCCCCAAAAGACGCTCGGCAAGCGAAAGCCCTGAGACACACCGCGCCTGTCCCTCTGGCGCGAGCCGATTCGGGCGGGGTTTGAAACAGGATGGAGGGGATGGAGGGGGTAAACGAGGGATACATGAAACGCTCCCCAAGCGCTTCCAGGCCCAAGCCACCCCCGCCTCCAAGGCGAAGGCCGGGCAATGGCCGGATTTATTCCCGATTGGTGCATTTTTATGCAATTCATCGACATTACTGGATAAATAACCCCGATCGGTAAAATTTTGATTGCTCCTTCCCACTCCTCGCAGATGATTTCCCTATCGGTGCATTTCATGCTGAAACCCACCCTCTCTCCCAGCGAC
Source organism: uncultured Solibacteraceae bacterium (assembly GCA_964457075.1). Lineage (GTDB taxonomy): Bacteria > Acidobacteriota > Holophagae > Holophagales > Holophagaceae > JAFDVN01. The sequence goes on along the minus strand of CAYWDR010000158.1, from coordinate 6,359 downwards.
ATCGGCCACCTCGTTCGCGCGGCGCGGAAGGCGCAGGGCCTACGGCAGGACGAGCTGGCGGGGGCCGCCGGGGTGGGGCTGCGCTTCATCGTGGAGCTGGAGAAGGGCAAGCCCACCACCCAGCTCGGGAAAGTTTTGAAGGTGCTCGACATCCTGGGGTTCACCCTGTCCCTCACGCCGCCCCCTGTCCCCAGCCCCAAAGGCGGTGGGGCGTGACCCGCACCCTCAAGGTCTGGTGGGACCACCGCATCGTCGGCGACCTCATCCAGGACGACCGCGGCGAGCTGAAGTTCGCCTACGGCGCCGAGTGGCTGTCGGATGAGGCCCTCCCTGCCCTCTCCGCCTCCCTGCCGAAGCGGGCGCAGCCCTTCCATCGCAGGGCCTGCGAGCCCTTCTTCGGGGGGCTGCTCCCCGAGGCCTCCCAGCGGGACGCCATCGCCCAAGCCCTCGGCATCACGGCCACGAACACCTACGGCATGTTGGAGCACCAAGGCGGCGACGTGGCGGGCGCCCTCCAGTTCCTCCCCCCCGGCGAGCCGCCCGCCGACCCTCGCGGCCCGTGGGAACCGATCGGCCTGAGCGACGAGGAGGTGGTCGCCCTCCTCGATAAGCTGCCCGTGCGTCCCCTCCTGGCGGGGGAAGACGGGCTCCGGCTCTCCCTGGCGGGCGCCCAGTCCAAGGTGCCCGTGGTCCTCGTGAAGGGCCGCGTCGCGAAGCCCTGCCCCGGCCAGCCCCCCCCCCGCGCCCTCAAGCCCCCCTTCGCCCACGATCCCGCGACCACCGAGAACGAGGCCTTCGCCATGGCGCTGGCCCAGGCCATCAGTCTCGACGTGGCGAAGGCCGTCCCCACCGTCATCCATCCCCCTTCCGGGCCTTCGCAAACCTACCTGCTCATCGAGCGGTACGACCGCGCCCAGGATCCCCTCCTAGGCATCCGCCGGATCCATCAGGAGGACTTCTGCCAGGCCCTCGGCGTGCGGGCCGACCTCAAGTACGAGCGGGAGAGCTCGGTCTCCCCCACCCTTCCGAAGTGCTTCGACCTGCTCCGCCGCGTGGCCGCCCGGCCCGCGCAGGACGTCCTCAAGCTCCTGGACGCGACCATCTTCAACGCGATCCTTGGCAACGCCGACGCCCATGGGAAGAATTTCTCGATCCTCTACGCCCGCGACGGAGCCCGGCTCGCGCCGCTCTACGATCTGCTCTCGACGGTGGCCTACGCCGAACTCTCGCCGAACTTCGCCATGAAGATCGCCGGGCGCTCCACCATCGAGGAGCTCACCGCCGCCGACTGGACCGCCTTCGCCCGGAGGGTGGGCCTCGGTGCGCCCTTCGTCCGGAAGCGCGTGGCGAGTCTCGCCGACGCCATGCGGGTGGCCACGGAGGACATCGTCCATGGCCTTCTAGGGCGAGGCCTCGAGGATGACGCATTGATCGCATTGAGCACGTCGGTGAAGAACCGCACCAGGTTGGTCAGGGTCTAATTGCGGCGAACCCCTTTGCTGCCCGCCTTCCGGCGCCGCTTCGCGCGGTGGAGGTGGTCCAGGAAGGACTGGAGGATGGCCACCCGGCCCTCCATGTCCGCGCGCCAGGCTTCGAGCTGATCCCAGCCCTGGGCGGTGAGGGTGTAGACCTTGCGGGCGGGGCCCCGGGAATCCGTATCCCATTGGAAGCTCAGGTCGCCGGCCTCTTCGAGGGCCTGGAGGGCGCGGTAGGTGGCGCCGGCGTCGGCCGTGTAGCCCGGGAAGCGCTCCGCCAGCGCCGCGCGGATGGCGTGGCCATGGAGGGGGCCCTCCGTGAGGGAGAGGAGGAGGAAGGCCGGGAGGTGGCGGGATTGACGGGGGGCCATGGGCTCAGGGGGTGGGGCTGGGATCGGGAGGGGGCAAAGGGTCCAGGCGCTCGAGGATGAACCCGACGGCAAGGATGCCGGGGAGGGTCAGGGCCAGGCGGAGCATCGAGAAGCGGGTGCCCAGGAAGGCGCTTTCCATCATCAGCATCGGCAGCTTGATGGTAGCCCAGGCCCCCAGGAAGATGACGAGGTTGGCCGTGCGCGCCCCCTTCGCCCGCAGGGAGAGGGCGATGGGGAAGGCGGCGTAGATGGGGCCCGCCGCGCCCGTGCCCAGCAGGAGGGCCAACAGCACGCCCTTCGCCCCGGAGGCGGGGCCGAGGCCGCGTTCGATGAGTTCCTTGGGCACCCACACATCGAAGAGGGCCAGGAGGATCAGCACCGAGGGGACGATGGCCAGCACCTCGCCCAACCCCACGGCCCACTGCCTTGCGGAGGGCACGGCCACGCCGGGGAAGGGGATCCAGAGCAGGCCATGGACGAGCAGGATGAGGGCCGCCATCAGGCCCGCGCGACGGAGGGCGGGGTTCACAGCAGCACCCCCATCAGCGCGCCGATGAGCAGCGCGAGGCCGAGGCTGAACGTTTGCCTCAGCAGCGTGAAGCGGCGCCCGAAGGCCTTCACCTCCAAGGGGGCCGTGAGGAGGCCCACCATGGTGAGCGTCGTGATGAAGGTGGCCAGGGCCGGGAGGCTGGCGCCCAGGTGGTGGAGGGAGCCGGCCAAGGGGTAGGCCACGGGCCCGGGGATGGTGAGGAGCGAACCCACGCCGGCGAGCAGGAAGAAACCCAGTGCGCCATGGGCCTGAAAGAGCCGCGTGAGGGCCGTGGGCGGAATGAGGGCCAGGGTGAGGCCGATGCCCGCCGTGAGGGCGAGGAGGGAGGGCAGCAGGTTCAGGCCCGAACGCCCGGCCTGGGCCAGGGCCCGGCGGGTGCGGGAAGGGTCTCGGAGGCCGGAGAGGGCCAGGCCTCCGATGGCCAGGGCCGCCAGGATGAGGGGGAACATGGGGTGGCTCCTTGGTTTAATCATCTAGATGTTCTAATCATCTAGATGATCCATGCTTCCACGTCGTCCTTTATACGTCAATCCCGCACCCATGGCTTCGAGCCTTAGCGATCACGAATCACCCATGGGCCAGGGATTGAAGGTGAGGAAAACTAAAGGAAACCAGGGATGAACAGTGATAAAAGCTGATGAACAGTGATGGCAGGGGCGTGCTTTTATCACTGTTCATCCCTTTTCATCACTGTTCATCACTGGCTTCAGTAGAGGCCGACCCATGCACCGGCCTTCATCGGCCAATTCCCGGCCTTCGTCGGGAGGGGTCTAGCGTCCGGCTGCGCTCCGGGTGAGCCTGGGACATCCCAGGAGTTCCACCCATGACCCCTTCCCGCCTCCTTCCCCTCTCCGGCCTGCTGCTGCGGCTGGCGGGGGCGTGGTACTTGGGGCAGGTGCTCGTGGCCCTCGTCGTGGGCGGGGCGTCGGCGGGGTTGTTGGGGGGGCTGCTGCTCTTCCCCTATAGCGCGCTCATCGTCGCCCTCATCGGCACCGTGCGGCAGGCGAAGGGCTCGCAGGGACTCCCCCTCAGCCCCGTGCATCGCCTCAGCGTGCAGGCGCCCTGGGATCGCGCGGCGGCGGCGGAGGAAGTGACGGCCCTCCTGCGGGAGGACTTGGGCGCCACGGCGGTGCTTCGCCAAGGCGACCTCCTGCGGGCGGCCTTCGGGCCTCCGAACTGGGCGGGGCGCCTGCGGCGCTGGGCCCAGACGGATGAGCTCACGGTGCAATTGCCCGCGAATCCCGGTGACACGCTCGAGGTGGAAGCCGCGCCCACGAGCCGCTTCTTCACGCAGGTGCTATGGGTGGATGGCGGACGCAACGCCCGGCGCGTGGCGCGGCTGAAGGCGGCCCTGGCGGGGCGGTTGGCGGCGGCCCAAGCGGCGGCGAAGGCGGCCCAGGGGGCCGATGCCCAAGCGGCCCGCCTCGCCCAGGCCGAACTTCGCCTCCTGCGGGCCCAGGTAGAGCCCCACCACTTCTTCAACACCCTGGCCCACCTGCGGGAACTCATCCGCGGTGGCGAAGCGGAGGCGGCCGTCGCCATGGTGGATGCCCTCGTGGCCCACGCCCGCGCCACCACCGAGGGCCTGCAGCGCCTCACCCATCCCCTCGCCGCGGAGGTGGCCACCGTGGAGGCCTACGCCCAGCTCCTCGCCCTGCGTTTCGGCGATCGGCTGCGATTCAATCTGGATCTCGCGCCGGAATGGATGGCCCTCGACGTGCCCGTGGGCAGCCTGCTCATCCCCGTGGAGAACGCCGTGAAGCACGGCCTTGAACCCCAGCCCGGCGGCGGCACCGTCACCGTTCGCGGTTCCCGCGAGGGCGACCGCCTCACCCTCGAAGTGATCGACGATGGCGTGGGCCTGCCGCCGGAACCGCCCTCGGGCACGGGCCTCGCCAACCTCCGCCAGCGCCTGCAGCTCACCTTCGGCCCCGCCGCCCGCCTCCGCATCGAAGACGCGGATCCCCACGGCGTGCACGTCACCCTCGACCTCCCCCTCCCCTAAGGATCCCGGCCCCAAGCCGTTCATCCTTCATCCCTCCTCCTTCATCCTTCTTTTCCACGGAGCTCCCATGAGCCAGGACCTCGTCCTATCCCTGCAACGCCAGAACCGCCTCCTTAAGGCCGGCCTCGCCCTCGGCGCCACCCTCGGCCTGATGGTCGCCGCCAAGCCCGCCCGCACGCGCTTCGCGGAGATCGACGTGGAGCGAGTCAACATCGTCAGCGCCGAGGGCCGCAATGAACTGGTGCTCGCCAACCACAGCCGCCTGCCCGGCGTCGTGCAGGATGGCAAGGAGGCCCCGGACCACCGCGCCATGCCCGGCCTCGTCTTCTACAACCAGAAGGGCGACGAGTGCGGCGGCCTCGTGTGGAAGGGCGACGTGGGCGCCGATGGCAAGCCCAATTCCGGCATGCACCTCTCCATGGATCGCTTCGGCGGCGATCAGCAGCTGGCCCTGGGCCACTACGAGGAGGGGGGCGGCATGAACACGGGCCTCAACATCTACGACCGCGGCCTCGCCAAGGAATATCAGCCGCTATTCGACGCATGGCAGAAGGCCCCCGCGGGCCCCGAAAAGGAGGCCCTCAAGCAGAAGTGGGTGGCCGCCGGCGGCCCGCAGACCACGCGGGTCTTCGTGGGCCGGACACGAGGCCAATCCTCCGCCGTGATCCTCGCCGACGCCAAGGGCCGCGCCCGGGTGATGATGCTCGTGACCCCCGAGGGGCAGCCCATGCTGAACTTCCTGGACGAGAAGGGCGGCGTGATCCAAAGCTTCCCGCAGGCGGGGACGAAGGGGGAGGGCGCGAAGTAGGAAGCGCCAGGGGGTTTTCACCACGAAGACCACGAAGACCACGAAGAAAAGAAGGGCACGAAGGCCCCCTTGAACTCAGATGCAAGCCATCCGGACATTTGGTCCCAGGCCCATCTTCGCTGGGCCTGCTTCCCCGGGCGGCACCCCTTCGTGGTCTTGGTGGTCTTCGTGGTTCCCCCTCACAAGCACGCCGTCGCATCATGGCGCTCGAGAGGAAAGGGCCCGAAGTAATCTGGAAATGATGTCCGCCGTTCCTTCCGTCACCGCACCCCCCTTCTCCGCCCTCGTCGTCGAGGATGAGCCCCGCCTGCGCGAAGGCCTCGTAGCAATGCTCCAGGCCTCCGGCCACCCCTGGCGCCGCCTCGACGCGGCCGGGGATGGGCCGGAGGCCCTGGCCTGCGTGCAGGCGAACGCGCCCGACGTCGCCTTCGTGGACATCCGCCTGCCGGGCATGTCGGGCCTGGAGCTGGCCGCGCTGCTGCCCGCCGCGACGCGCATCGTCTTCGTCACCGCCTACGACGCCCACACGCTGGACGCCTTCGAGGCCGGTGCCGTGGACTACCTCCTCAAGCCCGTTACCCCGGAGCGCCTGCAGAAGACCCTGGATCGCCTCCAGTCCCGCGCCGCCCTGGACCTCGAAGCCCTGCGCGCGCGCCTTGATACGAAGCCCGAGCCCCTCCAGTGGATCCGCGCCACCTCCGGCAAGCGCACCCACCTCGTGAGCGTGGACGAGGTGCGCTGCTTCCAGGCCGAGGACAAGCTCACCCGCGTGGATGCCGAGGACGGCACTCACTACATCGACACGCCCATCAAGACCCTCGCCGCCCGCCTCGACCCCGGCCGCTTCCAGCAGGTGCATCGCAGCGCCATCGTCGCCCTGCGTGCCATCGCCTGGCTCGAACGCAACGAGGGCGAGGGCGGGCTCCTCCACCTGCGCGGCGGCGGCACGCTGCCCGTGAGCGCGACGTACTTGAAGGCACTGAAACCCTAGTTCCTACAGAAAAGATCAACCCGTGCTAAACAGCGAGAAGAGCAGTTTTTGTCTTTATCACCGTTCATCACTGTTCATCACTGGCTGGCATTTTTATCAGCGTGCAGTCGGGTAGGCCGGGGTGGTTGCCCACCTCGGCCCCCCTCGGATCCGGGCATG
>CAYWDR010000157.1:1998-8355 GCA_964457075.1 uncultured Solibacteraceae bacterium | reverse complement strand
AGAGCACCAAGGAGAGCCTGGAGCGCAAGAACGAGGAGATGGCCCAGCTCTACCAACAGCTGGAGCGGGTGAATCAGGACAACCAGAAGACGCGCCGCTACCTGGAAGGGCTCGTGCAGAGCATGGGCGAGGCCCTCGTCTCCTTCACGCCCGAGGGCAAGATCCTCACGTGGAACGCCAGCGCCGAGCGCATCTTCGGATACCAGCGCCCCGAGATCGTGGGCAAGCCCATGAGCATGCTGGTGCCCGATTCCCTGGCCCTGGAATCCGAGCAGCACCTGAATCAGGTGATGCGCGGCCAGCAGATGCGCGATCTGGAATCCACCCGCCTTCGCAAAGGCGGCGTGGCCTTCCCCGCCCGCATCTCCTATGCGCCCGTGCGCGGCTCCGACGAGCGGGTCCTCGCCGTGAGCGCCCTCGTGCGCGATCTCGAGGAGACGAAGAGCCTCGAAAGCCAGCTGGCCCAAAGCCGCCAATTCGAGACGCTGGGCCGTCTCGTGCCCGGCCTCTTCCACGAGGTGGCGAACCGGCTCACCCCCGTGCTATTGGAATCCCACCTGCTCCTCGAATCCGCCATGGATCCGCACCAGCAGGAGCAGGCCACGCGCCTGGCCAAGGCGGCGGAGTCCCTCCAGTCCATGCTGGAGCCCATGCTTCTCGTGTTGGATCCCCCGGCCCCCACCCGCGCCACGGTGAACCTCAACCAAGTGGCCCAGGAGTGCCTGAAGCAGATGGAACCCCAGGCCCAGCGGCAAGCCGCCAGCTTGGAATCGAGCCTGGATCCTTCCCTGCCCCTGGCCGCCCTGGACGCGGAGCAGCTCGGCCTCGCCCTGCAGGCCCTCGTCTCCCAGGGCCTCTCCGCCATGGCCCAAAGCCCCACGAAGCGCCTCCGCATCGCCACCCGCCGCGCCGGGGAAATGCTGCAGGTGCTCGTGCAGGACAGCGGGAATCCCCTGAGCCCCGGCGAACTGGCCGCCTTATTGAAGCCGAACCGGGCCACCAGCTCCGAACACCTCGCCGTCCCCATGGCGGAGGCCATCGCCCGCACCCACGGGGGCAAGCTCACCCTCCGCAGCCAGATGGGGCTCGGCAACGCCTATCTGATGGAGCTCCCCTTCATCGAGGCCGGCCCCGCCTCGGCCCCCAAGCCTGCCGCGACGCTTTCGGGCCTGAAGGCCCTCGTGGTGGATGACGAAAGCTTCCTCCTCGAATGCCTCCAGGAGGCCCTGCAGGCCTGGGGCGTGGACGTCACCACCGCCGGTCGCGGCGACGCCGCCATCGCGAAGCTCCAAGAGGCGGACTTCGACTTCGTCCTCTCGGATATCCGCATGCCGGGCCTCACGGGCATGGACATCTACGCCTGGCTCCAGCGAAACAAACCGGAGCTCGCCCGCCGCATCCTCTTCACGACGGGCGACGCCTTCGACGCGGAGACCCAGAGCTTCCTGGAAAAGAACGCCTTGCCCCACCTGGGCAAGCCCTTCGACCTCAAGAAACTCAAGGGTGCCGTGTCGCAACTGGCGTCGGCGGTGACGGCCTAAGGGGTCAAAAGGCGGAACGCGGAGGTTTCGCGGAGGGACGCGGAGAAAAACCGAGGCGGGGTGGCTGAGGGTGCCTTCGGATCGGAAATAGGGTCGCAGAAGACGCAGAACGCGCCTCGCGCGACGCAGAAACCGCAGAAGGAGGCCTACCCACCCAGTCCTCCGAGTCTCCTCGATTCAGGGCGGGGCCAGGGATGGCCTTCAATTGCCATCCCTGGCCCCGCCCTGAATCAAGGGCCGCACGCGGCCCTTGGGCGCGAAGCGCCCGGAGACCGCTCCCGGAGGGCCTGCTTTGTTCTGCGGTTTCTGCGCCCTTCTGCGACTTCTGCGGCTTGCTCTTCCTCCGCGTGCTCCGCGCCCCTCCGCGACCTCCGCGTTCAGCTCCTTTTCTCCAGCTGGTCATCCCCCCAGCCCCGGAGGATAATGGCCCCACCACCCCGCCCTGGAGGAAGCCATGATGCGACCCTGGACCACCCTTGCCCTGGCTGCGGGATTGCTGACCGCCCAAGAAGCGCCCAAACCCACTCCCGCCCCGGCGCAAGAGCCCCAGCCTGCCGCCCAGGCCGCGCCCGCCGCGGAAACGCCCGCGCCCGCTACCGCGACCTTCGATCAGCTGCGCCCCAGCCAGCGGAAGCTCGCCTTCATGCTGAACCGCGCCGCCCTCGCGGGCCATGAGCTGGGTTACGCGCAAAGCCACCCCAAGGCCGGCGACGTGCGCGGCGCCCTGGAATCCCTGCTGGCCGTGAAAGCCGATCTTCCCGAAAAGGCCGCCGCCGCCCTTCCCGCCGCCGAGGCCTACCTTGGCAAGCTCTACGCCGCCCACGGCCTCTATGCCGTCGATGGCACGAAGCTGCTCATGGAGGGCACCTTCAAGGATCTGCAAAAGGCGGCCCAGGCCGCCGGCCGTCTCAAGGGCGGCAAGGCCGTGAAGGGCCTCGAATCCAAGTTCGCGAAGCTGAAGGGCCTCCTGTTCGACGCCAAGGTGGATGCCGCCGCCCCTGGATGGGCCGAGCCCGAGGCCGCCAAGAAGGGGAAGAAGAAGGCGAAGGGCCCCAAGGCCCCAGAGGGCTTCGCCATCCAAAAGCAGGTGGCCATCTTCTGGCTGAAGCGCGCCCTGCCCTACATCCCCAACACCCGCCAGGAAGTGGAGGTGAAGGGTGAGAAAAAGAGCCGACTCGCCGCCGATCCCGTTCAGGTGAAGGCCGTGAACGACCTCGTCGCCTTCCTGGAGCAGGAGGATCTCGCGATCCTCCGTAGCCCCGCGCTCGGCCACTTCGATTTGCGACGCCTAGGCGCGAGCGCAGGGATGGAGCAGGGCCGCCTCGGCCAAGGCCTCCTCGACGCCGCCTCCAAGGTGGCCACGGGCGCCGCCCCCGAGGGCGCCGTGGGCGAGTTCAAGCTCCTGCCCCGCCTCTCCCCCGTCATGGGCGAGAGCAAGTTCAGCAAGGGCGATGAGAAGCGCGCCGTCCTCGGCGACGTGAAGCTGGAGGCCCCGGCCGCCACCCTCGCGGAGCAGATGGTGGAAACCGCCAAGCTGGGCCGCAGCAAGGAGCTCGATGTGAAGTAGCCGTCTTCGGACGGGCCGGAGCGGGGCGCCCGGCGACGCCCCGCCGCATGGAAGGAGACCATGGCCATCCCCCTGCAGGCCTTCGTTCTGATGGCGCTCCTCGCCCCCGGCGGAGACAAGCCCCTCAAGTCCCCGGAGGCCCTGGACGCCTGGATGGCCGGCTACCACGCCCGTCCCGAACCGGCGCGGCTCCGTGGCGCCCTGCGGGGGGCAGTGACCCTGGGCCTGCTGCCCCGGCCCGATGTGCTCGCCTTCTTCGTGGCGGCCCACCGCGCGAACCCGGAGGCCAAGGCGGCGCTGATCGCGACCCTCCCCCAGGAGGATCTCGTCGGGCACATGGGCAGCCTATTCGTCCTCGGGAGCCTGGGCGAGGATCTCGCGGATCATCTGATCTTGCTGCCCGATGAGATGCGGGCCCGATTCAGCGCCATCCCCACCCTGCCGGATCCGAGGTCTCCCCTGCCGCTGGGCCCCGTGCCTAGGCCCGACGAGGTGCAGCGGGTCCTGGATCGGCAGGATCAGGCCATGGGCGCCTTTCGGGCCACAGGGGATCCGGCCTACCTGCGCGTCCTCGCGGCGGGGCTTTCGGCGCCGGCGGATCATGGGGCCTTCCTCGCCTGGGCCGCCACCCCGAAGCGCGATCCCAACCCCGGCCCGCCGGTCGCCCGGGGCTGCATCTTCGATCGGGCCCGGACGACCCTGTCGCGCCTGCGTGCGGACACGGACGCCTCAGCAGCCCTGAAGGCCCTGGCCCGGGATGCCCGCGAACCCGAATGGCTGCGCCAGGAGCTGCTGCGCCTGGAAGGGGCGGCGCCGACGAAGCCCTGACACCGTGTTTTCATCAGCGAACATCAGAGCTGGATTTTTTCTTTTCCAGCAAAAGATCGACACTGATGACCGCTGATGCACGCTGATAAAACCACTCCAGGGCGAATGGGAACCTGCTTTTGCGGAAAGGTGGTTGCCCCTAATCCTCGCCCTTGCGCTGCTTGCCTTCGGGGTCGAACTGGTAGCCCACGCTGCGGATGGTATGGATCCACCTTGGGTGGTGGGCGTCGGCTTCCATGGAGCGGCGGATGCGCACGATGAAGTTATCCACGGTGCGGGTGGTGGGATAGGCGTCCTCTCCCCACACCTTGTCCAGGATATCGGCGCGGCTCACCACCTGGCCGGCCCGCTCCATGAGGAGCTTGAGGATCATGCACTCCTTCACGCCCAGCTGGAAGGCGCCGCCCGGCCCCTCGCCGCAGAAGTTGTCGAAATCCACCCAGAAGGGTCCGAATTTCTGCCGGCTCCCCAGGGTGCGGTTCTTGTACCAGGCCTCGCGCCGGAGGATGGCCCGCACGCGCACGAGGAGCTCCCGCACCTGGAAGGGCTTGCCCAGGTAGTCGTCGCCGCCCGTTTCGAAGCCGTGGACGCGGTCATCCTCCGTGTTCTTGGCCGTGAGGAAGAGGATGGGCGTCGTGTTCCGGGCCTCGCGCACGCGCTCGCACACGGAAAATCCATCCATGCCCGGCAGCATCACGTCGAGGATCACGAGATCCCACTTTTCGGCCAGGATGCGCCTCAGCGCTTCGTCGCCCCGGGTGATCCAGGTGCAGGGCAGGCCCTCCAGCTCCATGTTGAGCTTGATGCCCTCGGCCAGGCTGAGTTCGTCCTCCACCAGCAGGATGCGGGGTCCGTCGGCCATTGGGGCTCCATTCGATCGTCACGATAGTGTAGCGGGAGGAAGGCGGCGACCCCAAGGCCCCCGGTTACAATGGCCGGTTGGAGTCAGCCATGCCTTACCTTTCCATCGTCGTCCCCATCTACAACGAGCAGGACAACATCGCCCAGCTCTGGGAGCGCCTCGGCAAGGTCCTGCGGGAAAATTTCCAAGGCGATCGCGATTGGGAGGTCATCTTCACCGATGACGGTTCCCGGGATATGAGCCTCAAGCTCCTCACGGACCTCGCCAAGGGGGAGCCCCGCATCAAGGTGGTGGAGTTCAACCGCAACTACGGCCAGCACGCCGCCATCTTTGGCGCCTTCGCCGAGGTCTCCGGCCGGATCGTGGTCACCCTGGACGCCGACCTTCAGAACCCCCCCGAGGAGATCCCCAAGCTCGTGGCCAAGGTGGAGGAGGGCTTCGACGTGGTGGGCGGCTGGCGCCAGGGCCGCACGGAAAACGACAGCCTTTTCCGCACCCTGCCCAGCAAGATCGTGAACGCCATCACCCGCAAGACCACGGGCGTGAAGCTCAACGACTACGGCTGCATGCTCCGCGCCTATAACCGCGAGGTCATCGACGCCATGCTCATGTGCAAGGAGCGCCACGCCTTCATCCCCGCGCTGGCCAACTCCTTCGCCAAGCGCATCACGGAGGTGCCCGTGGGCCACGCCGAGCGCGCCGCCGGCGATAGCAAGTACGGCCTTTGGAAGCTCATCAACCTCCAGTTCGACCTCCTCACCTCCTTCAGCCTCCTGCCCCTCCAGATGCTCTCCGTGCTGGGCGTGCTCATCAGCGTCGTCAGCGTCCTCTTCGCCATCGGCCTGATGATCTACCGATTCCTCCACCCGGAAGGCACCGTGGGCGGCGTCTTCACCCTCTTCGCCGTCCTCTTCTTCATGGTGGGCCTCCAGTTCCTCGCCTTCGGCCTCCTGGGCGAGTACATCGGCCGCATCTACGTGGAAGCGCGGGATCGGCCGCGGTACATGGTGCGGAAAATACATGGGGGAGAGAACTAGCGCCTCATGACCCAGCCTGTCGCACCGTTCCGGTATCGATTGGGTGCCGCCTTCGCGTTGATGGCGTTGGCCTGGTGCGTAGCATTGCTATTGGCCCTCTGGGACCCAACTACCGACTGGGGTTCGATACGGAACCTTCTGGGCATGACGCCGCCTGAGCAGTCCCTACATGGGGCCTTCGGGTTTGCCAGGCCTCGGTGCCTCCCATGGAATTACGGACTGGGTTTCACTGTGCTTTCGGCGCCGATCCTCTTCGTTCATCTCGCGTTCCCGCGCCCTTGGACCCGGGCCCTGGGGTGGCTTATGGGTGCCTTGCCCCTCTTGTTCCTCCTTGGGATTGGCGTCATTGATACTGCCACAGGACATGGTCGGTACTACACCTGCAGCCAAGCTCCCTGGCTCACTCCAGAGGGTCCCATGGACCAAATCTTGGTCGCACTTGGGTATCTCGCAGCCCTCACCCTCTTGTCCGTGGGCTTATCGCACGCCTCCCTTCGCTAGGCGGTTTGGAATCGGATGGGT